>NZ_JBVHXY010000021.1:0-124658 GCF_055569215.1 Kitasatospora sp. NPDC029312
CGCCCCCACCCCGCCCCCCTCGTGTCCTGCGGTGGGGGTGCGGTGCGTGGTGGACGGGGGGGGGGGGGGGGGGGGGGTGGGAGGCGCGACCCCCCCCCCCCCCCCCCCCCCGCCGAGAACCGCGGCGCGTCAGTGGGCGGCGGCCTCCCAGTTGGGGCCGACGCCGACGGAGACGTCCAGGGGGGCGCGCAGCGGGTAGGCGCCGGCCATCTGGTCGCGGACGATCGCCTCGACCTGTTCGCGTTCGCCCGGGGCCAGTTCGAGGACGATTTCGTCGTGGACCTGGAGCAGCATCCGGCTGGTGAGGCCGGCGGTGCGCAGGGCGTCGTCCACGCGGAGCATGGCGATCTTGACGATGTCGGCGGCCGAGCCCTGGATGGGGGCGTTGAGGGCCATCCGCTCGGCCATCTCGCGACGCTGGCGGTTGTCGCTGTTGAGGTCGGGCAGGTAGCGGCGGCGGCCGAGGAGCGTCTCGGTGTAGCCCGTCGCCCGGGCTTCGTCGACGACGCGGCGCAGGTAGTCGCGCACGCCGCCGAAGCGTTCGAAGTAGGTGTCCATGAGGCCCTGTGCCTCGGCCGGCTTGATGCCGAGCTGCTGGGAGAGCCCGTACGCGGACAGGCCGTACGCCAGGCCGTAGGACATCGCCTTGATCTTGCGCCGCATCTCGGCGTCGACGGCGGTGCCGGGGACCTCGAAGACCTGGGAGGCGACGGTGGTGTGCAGGTCCTCGCCGGTGGCGAAGGCCTCGATCAGCGCGTCGTCCTCGGACAGGTGCGCCATGATGCGCAGCTCGATCTGCGAGTAGTCCGCGGTGAGCAGCGACTCGTAGCCCTCGCCGACGATGAAGGCGCGGCGGATCGCGCGGCCCTCCTCGGTGCGGACGGGGATGTTCTGCAGGTTCGGGTCCTGCGAGGAGAGCCGGCCGGTGGCGGCGACCATCTGGTTGAAGGTGGTGTGGATCCGGCCCTGGGGCGAGACGGTCTTGAGCAGGCCCTCGACGGTGGTGCGCAGCTTGGCCTGGTCGCGGTGGCGCAGCAGGATGACCGGCAGTTCGTTGTCGGTCTGGGTGGCGAGCCAGGTGAGCGCGTCGGCGTCGGTGGTGTAGCCGGTCTTGATCTTCTTGGTCTTGGGGAGGGCGAGTTCGCCGAAGAGGATCTCCTGGAGCTGCTTGGGCGAGCCGAGGTTGAACTCGTGCCCGGCGGCGGTGTGGGCCTCCTCGACGCAGCGCTGGATCTCGGCGGCGAACTGCCCCTCCAGGCGGGTGAGCCACTCGCGGTCGGCGGCGATGCCGTAGCGCTCCATGCGGGCGAGCAGGGCGGCGATGGGCAGTTCCATGTCGTGCATCAGGCCGGCGGCGCCGACCTCGCCGAGGCGGGTGTCGAAGAGCGCGGCGAGGTCGAGCACGGCGCGAGCCTGGAGCATCAGCGCCTGGGCGTGCGCGGTCGGGTCCTCCTCCGGAGCGTCGAAGGCGAGTTGGCCGCTCTCGGCGGCGGGGGCCGGGGTGAGCGAGCGGGCCAGGTACTCCTCGGCGAGCACCTCCAGGGTGAAGGTGCGGCGGCCGGGCTTCTCCAGGTAGGCGGCGAGCGCGGTGTCGGCGGCGACGCCCTCGATGGTCCAGCCGCGCTCGGCGAAGGCGCGCATGACCTGCTTGGCGATGTGCAGGGCCTTGGGGGCGGCCGGGTCGGCGAGCCAGCCGGCGAAGGCCCGCTCGTCCTCCTCGGCGAGCAGCGCCGGGTCGAACCAGGCGGCCGTCTCGCCCGCGGCGAGGGCGACTTCGGTGACCTCGCCGGTGCCGAGCGCCCACTGGTAGACGGCGGCCAGGGCGACGGTGGTCTTGCCGTCGGAGGCGTGCTCGCGCAGCCAGGCGGCGAGCGTGCCCGGGTCGGTGAGCAGTTCGCCGTCGACCTCGACGCCGGGGGCGAGTTCGGCGGCCTCCTCCTCGCCGACGGCCGGGTCGATGCCGAAGACGCGGTCGCGGAAGTTGGCGTTGCGGAACTCCAGCGACTCCATCAGGGTGCCGACGGCGGCCTTGTCGAACGGCCGACGGCCCAGGTCGGCGATGCCGAGCGGGAGTTGGACGTCGCGGACCAGCTCGGTGAGCACCCGGTTGCGCTTGACGGAGTCGAGGTTGTCGCGCAGCTTCTCGCCGATCTTGCCCTTCACCTCGTCGGCGCGGGCGACGAGTTCGTCGAAGGAGCCGAACTGGTTGACCCACTTGGCGGCGGTCTTCTCGCCGACGCCGGGGATGCCGGGCAGGTTGTCGGACGGGTCGCCGCGCAGGGCGGCGAGGTCGGGGTACTGGCGCGGGGTGACGCCGTACTTCTCGGTGACCTTCTCCGGGGTGAAGCGGGTCAGCTCGGAGACGCCCTTGGTGGGGTAGAGCACGGTGACGTGGTCGGTGACCAGTTGGAGGGAGTCGCGGTCGCCGGTGACGATGTCGACGTCGTAGCCGGCCGCCTCGGCGGCGGTGGCCAGGGTGGCGATGATGTCGTCGGCCTCGAAGCCCTCGACGGTGAGGCGGGGGATGTTCATGGCGTCGAGGAGTTCGCCGATCAGGCCGACCTGGCTGCGGAACTCGTCCGGGGTCTTGGCGCGGTTGGCCTTGTAGTCGGGGAACTCGACGGAGCGGAACGTCTGCCGGGAGAGGTCGAAGGCGACGGCGAGGTGGGTGGGCGCCTCGTCCCGGACGGTGTTGGCGAGCATCGAGGCGAAGCCGTAGACCGCGTTGGTGGGCTGGCCGGTGGAGGTGTTGAAGTTCTCCACGGGCAGGGCGTAGAAGGCCCGGTAGGCCATCGAGTGCCCGTCGAGCAGCATCAGCCGGGGTCGCGGGCCGGCCCCGCCGCCACCCGTCGCGCCCTTGTCCGTACTCTGCGTAGCCACGTCAACGTCCGTTCCTGCCGATTCCACTACAGGCCACCGATCCTATGGCCCGGCACCGACAAAAGGGGCACGCCCGCGGCCGCGCCCGGAGCGGGCCACGGGCACTACCGGCGAGTAGGGCGGTCGTACCATCACAGGCAGCACGACGACGTGATCCCCGAGCGGCAGGAGTTCCCCATGACCGACGCGGCCCCCGGCACCGCCCCCGTCCTGAAGGTCCCGCAGGACGTGCTGGACCACTTCGCCAAGCTCGGGGTGAGCCCGGAGACGTTCTCCGGCGGCCACCTCGGCGAGAAGCTCGGCATCCGGATCGTCGAGGCCTCCGGCGACCGCGTGGTCGGCACCATGCCGGTGGAGGGCAACCAGCAGCCGTACGGGCTGCTGCACGGCGGCGCTTCGGCGGCGCTCGCCGAGACGCTGGGGTCGATCGGCGCGATGCTGCACGCGGGCCCCGGCCGGTACGCGGTGGGCGTGGACCTCAACGCCACCCACCACCGCTCGGCCACCTCCGGCCTGGTCACCGGGGTGGCGACGGCGGTGTTCAAGGGGCGCACCGCGGCCACGTACGAGATCGCGATCACCGACGACACCGGCAAGCGCGTCACCAGCTGCCGACTGACCTGCATGCTGCGGGATTTGTAATACCGGCTGGCCAAGAACGGTGCGGCCACCGACAGTTGTGTCCCAGCCGACTCAAAACCCTTTTCCGCCCCCTTGTTTGACCTCGCGCCCCACTGGGCAGGCGTTGGTCGGGACGAGGGGGCGGCGGCATGTCCAGGGGGTGGTCGAGACGCCCCGACCCCGTAACGGTGCGTAACAGACAGGGCATCCACAAGACGGCGGTCCCGGGGCCTCCAGGCGCCCCGGGGCCCCTTCGCCGCGCACCTCCTGTCCGAAATCCGGACGCGTACGGCCGAAAGCAGCGCATCGGACGGTCATGTCCGATTACCGACGTTGCCAGCTGCAACCCGCATTTCTGGCCCTTACATAGTCCTGCCAGCACGTAAACGCCCGAAAGTCGGGGATCGGTCGGGCCGGAACGGCCACATGCTGAGACAAATGCTCCGTGTGCTCATAACAAGAGAATCACAGCCTGCCCACAGCACTGCCGAGCCGCCCCGACGACGCCTAGAGTCACGGCCAGTCACCGCGCCATCCGGAATGGGCCAGGCCCTCCGCGCACTCCGGCTCCCGCCACTTTGGCGCGGGCGCCTCCTGACCCGAAGGGGACCCTCGTGCGTCACCGTTCAGCAATTGTCGTGAGCATTGCCGTGATCGGCGCCCTCAGCCTCAGCGCCTGCGGCTCCCGCGGTTCCAAGTCCGGCGACAACGCCGGCGGCAAGGGCGACAGCGCAAGCACCGTCGTCATCGGCGTCGACGCCCCGCTCACCGGCGACCTCTCCGCCCTCGGCCTCGGCATCCGCAACTCCGTCGACCTCGCCGTCAAGAAGGCCAACGAGACCAACGAGGTCCCCGGCGTCAAGTTCGAGATCAAGGCCCTCGACGACACCGGCAAGCCCGCCCCCGGCCAGCAGAACGCCACCCAGCTCGTCGCCGACGACAAGGTCCTCGGCGTCGTTGGCCCCCTCAACTCCAGCGTCGCCCAGTCCATGCAGCAGATCTTCGACGACAAGAACCTCGTCGAGATCTCCCCCGCCAACACCGGCGTCGCCCTCAGCCAGGGCGAGAAGTGGGCCAGCGGCGACAAGAAGCGCCCCTTCAAGTCCTACTTCCGCACCGCCACCACCGACGCCGTCCAGGGCCCCTTCGCCGCCCAGTTCCTCTACAACGACGCCAAGAAGAGCAAGGTCTTCCTCATCGACGACCAGAAGACCTACGGCGCCGGCCTCGCCGCCACCTTCAAGGGCGAGTTCACCAAGCTCGGCGGCACCCTCGCCGGCGAGGAGCACGTCAACCCCGACGACCGCGACTTCGCCGCCATCGTCACCAAGGTCAAGAGCTCCGGCGCCGACGCCGTCTACTACGGCGGCGAGTACCCCGCCGCCGGCCCGCTCTCCCTCCAGCTCAAGGAAGCCGGCGTCAACATCCCCCTCATGGGCGGCGACGGCATCCAGAGCGGCGACTTCATCAAGCTCAACCCCAAGAGCCAGGGCGACTTCGCCACCGCCGTCGGCCTGCCCGTCGAATCCCTCGACACCGCCAAGAAGTACATCGCCGACTACAAGGCCGCCGGCTACAAGGACGCCTACGAGACCTACGGCGGCTACTCCTACGACAGCGCCTGGGCCATCATCGAGGCCGTCAAGAACGTCGTGAAGGACAAGGGCAAGCTGCCCACCGGCGCCGACGCCCGGACCGCCGTCCGCGACGCCGTCCAGAAGGTCTCCTTCGACGGCGTCACCGGCAAGGTCTCCTTCGACGAGTTCGGCGACACCACCAACAAGCAGCTCACCGTCTACACGGTCAAGGACGGCAAGTGGGCCGTCGAGAAGTCCGGCACCTTCAACGGCTGACCCAACGGCCGGTCCGACGGCCAGTCCAGCGGCCAGTCCAAGGGCCGGTCACGGGCCGGTCCGACGGCCGACGGACCTCACCCACACCACCACCAGCGCGCGGGGGCGCCACGAGTGCCCCCGCGCGCCCCCACATCCACCACCCACGCGGACACCCCCGAACGCACAACGGAGGCCCAGCGGTGCACGACCTACCGCAGCAGCTGGCCAACGGCCTGATCCTCGGCGCCCTCTACGGACTCGTCGCGATCGGCTACACGATGGTCTACGGCATCGTCCAGCTCATCAACTTCGCCCACGGCGAGATCGTCATGGTCGGCGGCTTCGGCGCCCTGACCGCCTACCTCGCCCTCCCCGGCGGCACCACCCTGTGGCTGGCCCTACCCCTCATGCTGATCGCCGGCATCCTGGTCTCCACCCTCACCGCCGTCGCCGCCGAGCGCTTCGCCTACCGGCCCCTGCGCAACGCCCCCCGCCTCGCCCCGCTCATCACCGCCATCGGGCTCTCCATCTTCCTCCAGCAACTCGTCTTCTCCTTCTACCCCGACGCCAAGAAGGCCCGCGTCTTCCCCAAGATCCCCGGCGACCCCTTCAACCTCGGCTCCGTCACCATCCAGCGCAGCGACCTCTTCCTCATCATCGCCGCCCCGCTGTGCATGCTCGCCCTCGGCTGGTTCGTCACCCGCACCCGCTCCGGCCGCGCCATGCAGGCCACCAGCCAGGACCCCGACACCGCCAAGCTCATGGGCATCGACACCGACCGCATCATCGTCCTCGCCTTCGCCATCGGCGCCGCCTTCGCCGCCGTCGCCGCCGTCGCCTACGGCCTGCGCAGCGGCCAAGTCGACTTCCGCATGGGCTTCATCCTCGGCCTCAAAGCCTTCACCGCCGCCGTCCTCGGCGGCATCGGCAACATCTACGGCGCCATGCTCGGCGGCATCGCCCTCGGCCTCGCCGAAGCCCTCGCCACCGGCTACATCCAGCACCTGCCCGGCATGCACCTCTTCGGAGGCGGAGCCTGGAAGGACGTCTGGGCCTTCGTACTCCTCATCCTCGTGCTCCTCGTCCGGCCCCAAGGCCTGCTCGGCGAGCGCGTCGCGGACAGGGCGTGACCACCATGACCACCACCACCGAGACCACCCCGGTCATCCCCCTGCCGGCCCCCGCCGCCACCGCCCTCACCGGCCTCGGCGCCCTCGCCGTCGCCGCCTCCGCCGCCATGTCCTGGACCTGGACCAGCGACTTCCCCGGCGACCTCACCTACGACGGCTCACCCGCCGGCCTCCAATGGCTCGCCCTCGCCGCCGGCGTCCTCACCCTCGCCCTCCTCCTCGCCGCCCGAGGCGTCCCCGGCCTGCGCTGGGCCGCCCCCACCCGCAGCAACAACACCGTCCTCTACGCCGCCACCGGCGCCCTCGCCGTCGCCGCCTACTCCGTCGCCGCCATCTCCGTCGAACTCGGCGGCCTCGCCAACCTCGAACCCGGCGGCTGGATCCTCGCCGCCGGCGGCCTCACCACCGTCCTCGGCGCCCTCGGCCTCCCGCTCGACCGCCGCACCCACGTCCCCCTGCGCACCCTCGACAAGCGGCTCTTCCTCCTCGTCCCCGCCGCCCCCATCGGCTGGTTCGCCGCCCACGCCATCCCCGACGACCAGCCCGTCGCCCCCGTCATGACCGCCCTCGCCGCCGCCCTCGCCATCGCCACCGGCGCCGTCCTCATCCTCCAACTCGGCCACCTCGCCAACAGCGCAATACGCCTCGGCACCATCGAGCGCCCCCTCCCCGCAGCCCGCGAACTCCCCTCCTGGGCCGAGGTGCTGCTCATCGTCCTGGCCTTCGGACTCGGCCTCTACGCCATCACCTTCGGCATCGACACCGAATACGGCGAACTCTTCACCGGCTACCTCCTCCTCACCGCCTTCACCATCGCCGCACTCGCCAAATCCGGTCTGCTCGCCCGACTGCGCGCCCTCACCGTCAAATACCGCCCCGTCACCACCGGCGCCGCCTTCGCCGCCGCCGCCAGCTTCCCCTTCACCCAGAGCAGCGACCAGTACACCTCCGTCGCCACCAACATCCTGATCTTCGCCACCGTCGCCCTCGGCCTCAACATCGTCGTCGGCCTCGCCGGCCTGCTCGACCTCGGCTACGTCGCCTTCCTCGGCGTCGGCGCCTACGCCGCCGCCCTCGTCTCCGGCTCCCCCGCCTCCCCCATCCACGTCCAGTTCCCCTTCTGGGCCGCGATGCTCACCGGAGCCGTCGTCTCCATGATCTTCGGCGTCCTCATCGGTGCCCCCACCCTGCGGCTGCGCGGCGACTACCTCGCCATCGTCACCCTCGGCTTCGGCGAGATCTTCCGCATCACCATGCTCAACCTCAACGGCACCACCGGCCCCAAGATCACCAACGGCTCCAACGGCATCCCCCGCATCCCCGACCTGCAGATCCTCGGCTTCGACCTCGGCAAGACCCACACCATCGCCGGCATCGAACTCGGCCGCTTCTCCAACTACTACCTGCTGATGCTGCTCGTCACCGCCCTCGTCGTCCTCGTCTTCGCCCGCGTCGGCAACTCCCGCATCGGCCGCGCCTGGATCGCCATCCGCGAAGACGAAACCGCCGCCGAAGCCATGGGCATCAACGGCTTCCGCCTCAAACTCCTCGCCTTCGCCATGGGCGCCTGCCTCGCCGGCCTCGCCGGCACCGTCCAAGCCCACGTCAGCTACACCGTCACCCCCGACCAGTACACCTTCGCCGAAGCCCTCCCCCCCAACTCCGCCTTCCTCCTCGCCGCCGTCATCCTCGGCGGCATGGGCACCATCAGCGGACCCCTCGCCGGCGCCACCCTCCTCTTCCTCATCCCCAAGAAACTCGAATTCCTCTCCGACTACCAGCTCCTCGCCTTCGGCGCCGCCCTCATCGTCCTCATGCGCGTCCGCCCCGAAGGCCTCATCCCCAACCGACGCCGGCAACTCGAATTCCACGAAGCCGCCATCCCCGCCCAAACCACCGGCGACGACGCCACCGCACTCACCACGGCAGGGGCGTGACCCACCAGATGACCACCACGGCTGCTCCCCTGCTCGAAGTCACCGGCGTCACCATGCGCTTCGGCGGCCTCACCGCCGTCAACGACGTCTCCCTCACCGTCGGCGAAGGCGAGATCATCGGCCTGATCGGCCCCAACGGCGCCGGCAAGACCACCTTCTTCAACTGCCTCACCGGCCTGTACGTCCCCACCGAAGGCACCGTCCGCTACCGCGACACCCAACTGCCGCCCAAACCCCACCTCGTCACCCAGGCCGGCATCGCCCGCACCTTCCAGAACATCCGGCTCTTCGCCAACATGACCGTCCTCGAGAACGTCCTCGTCGGCCGCCACACCCGCACCAAGGAAGGCGTCCTCTCCGCCATCCTCCGCGGCCCCGGCTACAAGCGCGCCGAAGCCGAGAGCCGCGCCAGGGCCATGGAACTGCTCGCCTTCACCGGCCTCGCCGACAAGGCCGACCACCTCTCCCGCAACCTGCCCTACGGCGAACAGCGCAAGCTGGAGATCGCCCGCGCCCTCGCCTCCGACCCCGGCCTGCTCCTGCTCGACGAACCCACCGCCGGCATGAACCCCCAGGAAACCCGGGCCGCCGAGGAACTCGTCTTCGCCATCCGCGACAAGGGCATCTCCATCCTCGTCATCGAGCACGACATGCGCTTCATCTTCAACCTCTGCGACCGGACCGCCGTCCTCGTCCAAGGCCAGAAGATCGTCGAAGGCGACCGCGAAACCGTCCAGAACGACGAACGCGTCATCACCGCCTACCTCGGCGCCCCGCTCGAAGCCACCAGCCCCGCCGCGCCGGAGACCGTTACGGAGAACGACCAGTGACCGCACTCCTCGAGGTCGAGGACCTCCGCGTCGCCTACGGCAAGATCGAAGCCGTCAAGGGCATCAGCTTCACCGTCAACCAGGGCGAGGTCACCACCCTCATCGGCACCAACGGCGCAGGCAAGACCACCACCCTGCGCACCCTCTCCGGCCTGCTCAAGCCCACCGCCGGCCGGATCACCTTCGACGGCCAGGACCTCACCACCGTCCCCGCCCACAAGATCGTCGCCCTCGGCCTCGCCCACTCCCCCGAGGGCCGGCACATCTTCCCCCGCATGACCATCGAGGAGAACCTCCTCCTCGGCGCCTTCCTCCGCTCCGACACCGCCGGCATCACCGCCGACGTCGAACGCGCCTACACCCTCTTCCCCATCCTCGGCGAACGCCGGAAGCAGGCCGCAGGCACCCTGTCGGGCGGCGAACAGCAGATGCTCGCCATGGGGCGGGCGCTGATGTCCCGGCCCAAGCTGCTCATGCTGGACGAGCCCTCGATGGGGCTCTCGCCGCTGATGATGCAGAAGATCATGGCGACCATCGTCGAACTCAAGGCCGGCGGGACGACCATCCTGCTGGTCGAGCAGAACGCCCAGGCGGCGCTGTCGCTGTCCGACCGCGGCTACGTCATGGAGACCGGCCGCATCGTCCTCTCCGGCACCGGCACCGACCTCCTGCACGACGAGTCCGTCCGCAAGGCGTACCTCGGCGAGGACTGAGGCCCCCGGTACGGGAAAGGGCCCGGCGGACGCTGTCCGCCGGGCCCTCCTTCTTTGTCCTGTCCGCGCTACTCGGACGTGCCCTCGTCCGCCTTCTTGCGGTCCTGGGCCTCGCCCTCCTCGATGACCGCCTCGGCCACCGCGGCCATCGTCATCCGCCGGTCCATCGAGGTCTTCTGGATCCACCGGAACGCGGCCGGCTCGGTCAGCCCGAACTTCGTCTGCAGCACGCCCTTCGCCCGGTCCACCAGCTTCCGGGTCTCCAGCCGCTGGGTGAGATCCCCGATCTCCTTCTCCAACGCCCGCATCTCGGTGTACCGCGACACCGCCATCTCGATCGCCGGGACCAGATCCGACTTGGAGAACGGCTTCACGATGTACGCCATCGCCCCGGCGTCCCGAGCCCGGTCCACCAGCTCCCGCTGCGAGAACGCCGTCAGCATCAGCACCGGAGCCAGGTGCCGCTCGTGGATCCGCTCAGCCGCGGAGAGCCCGTCCAGGACCGGCATCTTCACATCGAAGATCGCCAGATCCGGCTTCAGCTCCTCCACGAGCTTCACCGCCGTCTCCCCGTCCCCCGCTTCGCCGACGACGGTGTACCCCTCCTCCTCGAGCATCTCCTTGAGGTCAAGGCGGATCAACGCCTCGTCCTCGGCGATCACGATCCGGGTGATCTGGGGCGTATCGGTCTCAAGCGGCTGTGCCTGCTCGTCGGCGGTGCTCACTGCGCTCCTAGTTCCGGCGGGGTACTGCATGCACGAGGGTACCTAGACAAGGTATGTTTGAACTCGGCAGGGTCGGGGGGCAACCTTCGAATCTGCGGATGCCCCGGTAGTCCAGCGGAAGAGACACGGCGCTCAAACCGCCGCCAGCGTGGGTTCGAATCCCACCCGGGGTACTTTTCCTTCGATTTCAAAGTCACTTAGGGTCGCCTGACCATTGGTGATCTTCATCCGTTCGGATGGCAACTACGTCATTCGTCCGCGCGTTCGGCCTGCGGTGTTCAAGATCACCCATGTGGCAGTCCGATCCACTCGCGAAGAAGCCGTTCTCCTACTCCGGCGAGGCGTCCGCAACGCCGAGGTGGCCCGTCGGCTCGGCGTCCCGAAAGGGACCGTCGGCGCCTGGAAGCACCATGACCGCGCCAGGCACGGCAAGCTCCCCGGCCGCAAACGCTCCACCTGCCCGCACTGCTACGGCGACCAGCTGAACCGCCCCATGTACGCCTATCTCCTGGGCCTCCACCTCGGCGACGGCCACATCCTGCTCCCCAACGAATACCGCAGGACCCAGAGCCTCCAGATCACCTGTGACGAGAAGTGACCAGGAATCATCGGCTCCGTCGAGCACGCCATGCGGAGAGTCCTCCCCAACAACACCCCTTGCCTGGTCCGCCGGACCGGCTGCCGCGACGTCAAGGTCTACTCGAACCATCTCACCTGCCACTTCCCGCAGCACGGCCCCGGCAAGAAGCACGAGCGCACCATAGCCCTGGAACCCTGGCAGCAGGAGATCGTCGACGCCCACCCCTGGGAGTTCCTGCGCGGACTCATCCACTCCGACGGCTGCCGCATCACCAACTGGGCGACGAAGACCGTCGATGGTGTCGTCCGCCGCTACGAGTACCCGCGGTACTTCTTCACCAACACCTCGACCGACATCATCGGCCTCTTCACGGCCGCCCTCGATGCCGTCGGCGTCCAGTGGAAGGCCTCGATCCCCCGCTCCACCGGCCAGGTCAACATCTCCATCGCCCGCAAGGACTCCGTAGCCCTCATGGACGCCCACATCGGCCCCAAGTACTGACAGCGGCGCGGCCCCTGGCGAGGCCGCGCCGCCCTGAGGAATCTCAGTCGTCCAGGGTGCCCACGTGGTGGACGCGGACGAGGTTGGTGGAGCCGGCGAGGCCGGGGGGTGAGCCGGCGGTGATGATGACGATGTCGCCCTTCTGGCAGCGGCCCAGGGACAGCAGGGCCGCGTCGACCTGTTCGACCATCTGGTCGGTGGTGGGGGCGAAGGGGCCGAGGAAGGTCTCGACGCCCCAGGTGAGGGCGAGTTGGCTGCGGACGGCGGGTTCGTAGGTGAAGGCGAGGACGGGGATGGGTGAGCGGTAGCGGGTGAGTCGGCGGGCGGTGTCGCCGGACTGGGTGAAGGCGATGAGGTACTTGGCGTGCAGGAAGTCGCCGATCTCGGCGGCCGCGCGGGCGACGGCGCCGCCCTGGGTGCGGGGCTTGCTGCCGGTGGTGAGCGGGGGCAGGCCGGCGGCGAGGATGTCGTTCTCGGCGGCTTCGATGATCCGGCTCATGGTCTTGACCGTCTCGACGGGGTACTTGCCGACGGAGGTCTCTCCGGAGAGCATCACCGCGTCGGTGCCGTCCAGGACGGCGTTGGCGACGTCGGAGGCTTCGGCGCGGGTCGGCCGGGAGGCGTTGATCATCGAGTCGAGCATCTGGGTGGCGACGATGACCGGCTTGGCGTTGCGCCGGGCCAGCTTGACGGCGCGCTTCTGGACGAGCGGGACCTGTTCGAGGGGCATCTCCACGCCGAGGTCGCCGCGGGCGACCATGATGCCGTCGAAGGCCTCGACGATGGAGTCGAGGTTGTCGACGGCCTGCGGCTTCTCGATCTTGGCGATGACGGGGACGTGCCGTTCTTCCTCGGCCATCACCCGGTGGACGTCCTCGACGTCGCGTCCGCTGCGGACGAAGGAGAGGGCGATCAGGTCGGCGCCGGTGCGCAGTGCCCAGCGCAGGTCGGCGATGTCCTTGTCGCTGAGTGCGGGGACGGAGACGGCGACGCCGGGGAGGTTGAGGCCTTTGTGGTCGGAGACGAGGCCGCCTTCGATGACGAGGCATCGGACGTGTGGTCCGTCGACGGCGAGGACTTCGAGGGTGACGCGTCCGTCGTCGACGAGGATGCGTTCGCCGCGGGTGACGTCGGCGGCGAGGCCGGGGTAGGTGGTGCCGCAGATGTCCTTGTCCCCCACGACGCCGTTGTCGGTGGAGATGGTGAACTCGTCGCCGCGTTCGAGGAGTACGGGCCCGTGGGCGAAGGTGTCGAGCCGGATCTTCGGGCCTTGAAGGTCGACGAGGATGCCGACGCTGCGGCCGGTTTCGTCGGCGGCCTTGCGGACGTGGCGGTAGCGTTCTTCGTGTTCGGCGTGGGAGCCGTGGCTGAGGTTGAACCGGGCGATGTCCATTCCGGCGTCGACCAGGGTTTTGATCCGGTCGTACGAGTCGGTGGCGGGCCCGAGGGTGCAGACGATTTTTGCTCGGCGCATACAGCTGAGGGTAGGCATTACCGGCGCGTAACCACGACGTGGGTCCGGGCTGCGGGATGACCTTTGCGGTAAGGCGAGTTGAACAATCTGACACGTACTCGGACCGGTGTGCGACGGCGGTGCGGGGAGTCGGCCGGGGTGCCTGCCGGGGTTGCTCCGTCGATGCGATTCCGTGAAACGGTGTTCACCTCCGGTTCACCGTTCCTTCCGTCGGTGCTCCCCGCCCGGCGGGACGCTCGTCACCCCGGGTGACCACCCGGATGACGGAGCGGACGAGGGGGAGGTGCTCGGCATGAGACGCGCTCTGGGGGTGCTCGCGGCCTTGGTGTTGTTGGGCGGAGTGACGTACGCGTTGATCCCGGATGACGGGCCGGGTTCCGGCAAGCCGGTCACGGTCACCGGGCTGATCGGTTCGGAGAAGCGGGCGTTCTTCGAAAGTCCTGAGGTGAAGGCCGAGTTGGCGAAGCAGGGGCTGGAGGTGCACGCCGACTCGACCGGGTCCTGGACGATGAGCGAGCAGGCGCAGAGCAGTTCGGGGCTGGATTTCGCGTTCCCGGCGAGCACGGCGCCGGCGCGCGAGATCCAGCGCAACTGGGGTCAGCAGGACTCGCCGCTGGTGCCGTTCTACTCACCGCTGGTGGTGGTGGCGCACGCGCCGGTCGCGCAGATCCTCCGGGACAACAAGCTGGCCGCCCAGGACGAGCCGTCGGGCGTGTGGACGTTCAGGATGGACGAGTACGTCAACGCCCTGAAGGCGAAGCGCAAGTGGCAGGATCTGGTGAACGTGCAGGGTCACGGTGAGCTGTCCGGCCCGATCTTCGTCACCACGACAGATCCGGAGAGTTCCTCCTCGGGTGCGCTGTACATCGCGTTGCTGTCGTACGTACTGAACGGCGACCTGGTGGTGTCGGACGATGCGGGGGTGGACGCCGCCCGCCCGTGGCTGTACCAGGCGACGGCCTTGCAGGGTGGGCAGAAGAGCAGCAGTGACGAGCCGTTCCGGGATTTCCTGGCGGGTGTCGGCAATCCGCTGATCTTCGGCTACGAGTCGCAGGTCGCCGCGATGGCGGTGCAAGGGCAGCCGACCGGGGACATGGTGGTGATGTATCCGGACACGACGGCGTACTCGGACCACACGATCATCGCCCGGACGGAGAACGGGCGGAAGCTCGCCGGCCTGTTGCAGAACGACGTGGCGCTGCGGGCCCTGGAGGTGAGGTTCGGTTTCCGTCCGCAGGCCGGGGGTGAGGCTTTCGCCGGCCAGGTGCGGGGCATCAGGCAGCCGGTGTTCGCGCAGGACCTGAACGCGGCGAAGGTGAGGCAGGCGACGGTGCCGTCGTTGGACAACCTGCTCAAGCTGACCAGGGCGGCGAAGGGGAGCGCGAAGTGAACGTCTGCTTGAAGCATCGCGGTTGGGGCGCGGCGGTGGTGGCGGCCGTGCTGGCGGCGGTATCGGCGTGCACGTCCTCGGGCGTGAATCCGGATCCGGGGCCGACTCCGGGCCCGTCGGCGAGGGCGGGGGTGTTGCGCGTCCTGGCGGGCAGTGAGCTGCAGGATCTGCAGCCGGTGCTGGACGAGGCGCGGAAGGCGACCGGTGTGACGGTGCGGTTCGCCTGGACGGGCACGCTGGACGGCGCGGACGCGGTCTCCTCGGGCCGGGCGGACGGCAAGTACGACGCGGTGTGGTTCCCGTCGAACCAGTACTTGCGGCTGGATCCGGCGGGGAGGTCCAAGGTGCTGTCGGAGACCCCGGTGATGGTGTCGCCGGTGGTGGTCGGGGTGCGTTCCTCGGTGTTGGGTGATCTGGGCTGGGGGGACGGTTCGAAGGTCACCTGGGCGCAGATCGGCGATGCGGCGGCGGCGGGGAAGCTGTCGTACGGGATGTCCGATCCGTCGCGTTCGAATTCGGGTTTCTCGGCGCTGGTCGCGGTGGCGGCCGCGTTCTCGGGCGCGGGCGCGGCGCTGACCGATGCGGACGTGCAGAAGGCGACGCCGCAGTTGAAGCAGTTCTTCGCCGGTCAGAAGCTGACCTCGGGGTCGTCGGGGTGGCTGGCGCAGGCGTACGCGAAGGCGGAGCCCGGCAAGGTGGGCGCGTTGGTGAACTACGAGTCGGTGCTGTTGTCGTTGAACCGGACGTTGCCGGCGGCGCAGCAGCTGACGGTGGTGCGCCCGCAGGACGGGGTGGTGTCGGCGGACTATCCGCTGTCGCTGCTGTCGTCGGCGGCCCAGGGCGAGCGGGAGTCGTTCCAGCGGCTGACGTCGTACTTGCTGAGGCCGGAGGTGCAGCAGCGGATCTCGGAGTCGACGTTGCGCCGTCCGGTGGCGGCGGGTGCTTCGCCGGCGGCGGGGCTGCCGACGGATCGCCGTCGTGAGCTGCCGTTCCCGGGGACGCGGGCGGTGGCGGACGGCTTGTTGGCGTCGTACCAGAACGAGCTGCGGCGCCCGTCGCGGACGGTGTACGTGCTGGACACTTCGGGGTCGATGGAGGGTTCGCGGCTGGATGCGCTGAAGGCGGCGTTGAGCCGGCTGACCGGTACGGACGACACGCGTGGGGTGCGCCGGTTCCGGGACCGCGAGGAGGTGACGCTGCTGTCCTTCGCTTCCAAGGTGAAGTGGGTGAAGACGCACGCCGTTCCGGCGTCCGGCAGTCAGCCGGGTCCGGCGGCGGAGTTGGCGGCGATCAACGGGGACGTGCAGTCGTTGTCGGCTTCGGGGGGTACGGCGGTGTACGACTCGTTGGAGGAGGCGTACCGGGTGATCGAGCGGCAGCAGAGCGCGGCGAACGACGACCGGTTCACCTCGATCGTGCTGATGACGGACGGGGAGAGCAACGAGGGTGCCTCGGACGGCGACTTCAAGCGTTTCCATGACGCGTTGCCGGCGGCCGAGAAGTCGATTCCGGTGTTCCCGATCAAGTTCGGCGAGGCGGCGGTCGGCCAGTTGCAGGGGGTGGCGGATCTGAGCGGCGGGAAGCTGTTCGACGGCTCGGGGTCGCTGGACGGGGTGTTCGAGGAGATCCGTGGCTACCAGTGACGGGGTGGGCCGGCTGGTCCTGCGGTACCTGGAGTCGACCCGGAACCTGGTCGGCTGTGCGGGTGGCGCGGTCGGTCTGGGGCTGCACTTCGCCGGGTTGGGCGGGGCGTGGTGGCCGGGGGTGGTGGCGGGGCTGTACGGGATCGGCGCGCTGCTGACCCCGTCCCCGCCGCCTGCACCGCCGCCGTCGTCGCCACGGCCTTCGCCGCCGCCTCCGCAACCCGGACCGCCGGTACCGGAGTCGGTGCCCGCGGTGCCCCGGCCCGAGCTGGAGGCGCTCGCCGACTACCTGGGCACCGTCCCGTTGCCCGCCTCCGCCGGGGTGGACGCGCTGCTGGCCGCGTTGCGCGGGGCGGGCTCCGGCCCGGTGGCGGAGCGGATCGTCGGGTACCGGCTGCCGGTCGCGGTGGACGGCTACCTGAGGGCGCGCACCTGGCTGCCGTGGGCGGGCCCGGACGCGCCGGATCCGGCGGTGCAGCTCGGCCGTGAGGTGCGGCGGCTGGCCTCCGAGCTCGACTGACCGGGCGCGTTCCGGTCGGGCCGGTTTCGACCGTCCCGACCGGATACCGCCCCCTTTCCCCTGCGCCCGCGTCATGAACGAGTCGCCAAGATCTCACCTGTTGGACGCGTCGAGGGGCTATCCATTCCCCGGGCCCGCACGGCACACTTCTACGCGCGTCCTTCTACGCGCGTCACCGCATCCGCGTCCGCGCCACGGGCCCCGTACGTACACCAGTTGACGGCGCATCCGCCGTCGTCCCCCCTCGGGAGAGTCATCCATGCCCCTGAACCGCCGTGACTTCGTCACCCGGTCCGCGGCCACCGCCGCCGGCGCCGCCCTGACCGGCGGAGCCGTCGTCGCCGCCGCCCCCGCCGCCGCGGCCGCCGAGCCGGACGCGGCGGCCGCCAAGGGCACCGAGCGCAAGCCCCGCCGCCAGGCCTTCACCGTCATGGGCACCACCGACCTGCACGGCCGGGTGCTCAACTGGGACTACTTCACCGACGCCGAGTACGTCGACCAGGCCCACAACGCGGTCGGCCTCGCCAAGATCTCCACCCTGGCGAACCAGGTGCGCGAGGAGAAGGGCTGGGACCGCTGTCTCCTGATCGACTCGGGTGACATCATCCAGGGCACCCAGCTGACCTACTACTACGCCCGCATCGAGCCGATCGCCACCGACGGTGACAACGTGCCGGACCACCCGATGGCCGTCGCCATGAACCTGATGGGCTACGACGCCGCCGCGCTCGGCAACCACGAGTTCAACTACGGCATCCCGACCGTGAAGGCCTTCGAGGACCAGTTGGAGTTTCCGCTGCTGGGCGCCAACGCGCTGCACGCGAAGAACGAGAAGCCGGCCTTCAAGCCGTACGTGATCAAGGAGGTGTGGCTGGACGAGGACACCCCGCTGAAGGTCGGCATCCTCGGACTGACCAACCCGGGCATCGCGATCTGGGACAAGGCCAACGTCAGCGGCAAGATGGTCTTCCCGGGCATCGTGGAGACCGCCGCCAAGTACGTGCCCCGGATGAAGGCGGCCGGCGCGGACGTCATCGTCGTCTCCGCCCACTCGGGCATCGACGAGCCGACCACCTACGGCGACCAGCTGCCCTGGCCCGAGGACGCCTCCGGCGAGATGGCCGCGACCGTCCCGGACATCGACGCGGTGCTGGTGGGCCACACCCACAAGGAGGTCGCGCAGCGCCTCATCGTCAACAAGAAGACCGGCAGGACGGTCGTGCTCTCCGAGCCGCTGTGCTGGGGCCAGCGCCTGAGCTGCTTCGACTTCGAGGTCGAGTTCGCGGACGGCCACTGGAAGGTCGCCTCGGTCTCCTCCCGGGTGCTGAACTCCAACACCGTGCCGGAGAACCCGGAGATCGCCGACGCGATCCTCGGGCAGCACAAGAAGGTCGTCGAGTACGTCAACCAGAACATCGGCACCAGCAAGATCGAGCTGTCGATCGCCGAGGCCCGGTTCAGGGCCACCCCGATCATCGACCTGATCGGCAAGGTCCAGGCGGACGCCGTGAAGACCGCGTTGGCGGGCGGGCAGTACGCCAACCTCCCGGTCCTGGCCCAGGCCGCCCCGTTCAACCGCACCGCGCTGATCCCGGCCGGCCAGGTCAAGCTGCGCGACGCCGCGGGCCTGTACATCTACGAGAACACCCTGGAAGCCCGCATCCTGACGGGCGCCCAGCTCAAGGACTACCTGGAGTTCTCCGCGAAGTACTACTACCAGCTCGCCCCGGGTGCCCCGGTCGACAAGGCGGCCATGACCGGCGCCGAGACCACCCCGGACTACAACTACGACTCGGTCTACGGCCTGAGCTACGACATCGACATCGCCCAGCCCAAGGGCCAGCGGATCGTCAACCTCAGCTACCAGGGCAAGCCGGTCGACCCGGCCGCCCAGTTCGTGCTCGCCGTCAACAACTACCGCGCCAACGGCGGCGGCAACTTCCCGCACGTGGCCAGCGCCAAGGTGGTCTGGTCGAACTCGGACGAGATCCGCAACACCATGATCACCTGGGTCAAGGCCAAGGGCACCATCGACCCCGCCGACTTCTTCACCGACTCCTGGCGCCTGGTCCGCGCCGGCCAGCCGGTGTTCTAGGCGAACCTCCCGCGAAGGCCGCCGACGCCGGACGAGCAGTCCCGCGCCGACGGCCTTCGCGCCGTCCTCGGTGGAAGGATGACTCCATGAGCGAGTTCCGGATCCCCGAGCGCCACGCGCGGCTGCTGGCGTACGCGCAGAGCCTGACGCCCCCCGCCGGATGGAAGATCGAGATCTCGGGCGACGAGATCATCATGATGGCCGGGCCGCCGGTGATCCATCAACGCAACCTCCTGCTGATCCGCCGGCAGTTCGAGGCGCACGAACCCGCCGACATGATGCCGAGCGAGAACACCGACCTCGCCTCGCCGAACGTGGGCAAGCTGCGCAACCCCGACCTCGCCTACATCCCTCTGGAGTCGCGCGGGAGCCAGGTGCCGGCCGAGCAGGCCGCCATCGCGGTGGAGATCGTCTCGCCGTCGAACCCGGAGAACGACCTGGTCGGCAAGGTCCGCGACTACCCACTGATGGGCATCCCGCTGTACCTGCTGATCGACCCGCGCGAGGGCGACATCACGCTGTACTCCGAGCCCTCCGAGACCGGCTACCACCAGCAGTGGAACGGCAAGTTCGGCGACCGCGTGCCCGTCCCGGCGCCCTTCGACTTCGAGCTCGCCACCGACGGCCTCGTCCGTTACTCCGACTGATCCGCTCGCTTCGCGAGACGTTCGGACATCCATCCGAGACTGGAGGATATTCATCCGCTCACTCGATCTTCCTATCGTTGAGGGCATCGAGCACGGCCCCGCGGGGGCCGGTGGTGACCGGATGAGGAGAGTTCGATGCGCGCGATCATGCAGACGGAGTTCGGCGGGCCCGAGGTCATGCAGGTGGCCGAGGTGGAGCGGCCGGAGCCGTTGAGCGGTGAGGTGCTGGTGCGGGTGAAGGCCGCCGGGGTGAACCCGGTGGACCTGATGGTGCGGGCGGGGACGTTCCCACTGCTGGGCGAGCCGCCGTTCACCGTGGGCTGGGACATCTCCGGGGTGGTCGAGGAGGTCGGCCCGGGGGCCCGCTACCGGGTGGGCGAGGAGGTCTACGGGATGCCCTTCTTCCCGCGCTCGGCCGGCGGCTACGCCGAGTACGTCACCTCGCCCTCCCGCCAACTGGCCCGCAAGCCCGCCACCTTGGACCACACGGAGGCCGCCGCGCTGCCGCTGGCCGCGCTGACCGCCTGGCAGGGCCTGGTGGACCTGGCCCGCATCGGCGAGGGTCAGCGCGTGCTGATCCACCGGGCGGCGGGCGGCGTCGGCCACCTCGCCGTGCAGATCGCCAAGGCCCACGGCGCGTACGTGATCGCGCTGGCCAGCGAGCCCAAGCACGCCTTCCTCAAGGAGCTCGGCGCCGACGAGCCGATCGACTACCGGACCACCGACTACACCCAGGCGGTCAAGGACGTCGACATCGTCTTCGACTCCTCCTCCGAGGGCACCCGCGCCCTGGAGGTGCTCAAGCCGGCCGGCGTGCTGGTCAGCATCATGGAGCACGGGAACCGGGAGCTCGCCGCCGCGATCGAGGCCGCCGGGCGGCGCTTCGCCGGCGTCTTCGTCGAGCCCGACTACACCTCGCTGGAGGCGATCGCCGCCCTGGTCGACGAGGGCCGGATCCGCCCGCACGTCGCCGCGGCCTTCCCGCTCGCCGAGGCCGGCCGGGCGCACGAGCTGGTGGGCTCCGGTACCGTCCAGGGCAAGGTCGTGCTGACCGTTGACTGACGAGACCGCTGGGGGCGGGCGATGGACATCCTGACCGAGGCACTGGGTTCGATGCGGACGGCGCACCCGGCGTCCGTCCGCACGGACGGCCGGGCGCCCTGGGCCCTGCGCCTGCCCCCGGTTGCCGGGGCCGGCTTCCACGTGGTGCTGTACGGCACCTGCTGGCTGGTCCCGGCGGGCCCCGTCGCTCCGGCGTCGGCTGCTCCGGTGGCCGGCCGCGGGCCCGTCCCGCTCAGCCCGGGGGACGTGGTGTTCCTGCGGGACGGCCGCGGCCACGTCCTGGCCGACCACCCGGACACCCCGGCGGTGGACGCCGAGAGCTGCCGGGTCGACGGCGGCTCGCCGATCGGCACCATCTCCCTGGGCGGCGACGGCGCCCGCACCACCCTGGTGTGCGGCAACTACCACCTGGACCAGGGCCGCCCCCACCCGATGGTCCGGCAGCTGCCCGAGCTGATCCACCTGCCGACCCGGCACGGACGGCACCCGGAACTGGCGGCCGCCGTCGAACTGTTGGGCTCCGAGCTGGAGAACCCGCGGATCGGCTCGACCGGGATCGTCCCGGCGCTGATCGACTCGCTGCTGCTGTACATCCTGCGGGCCTGGTTCGAGGACCAGCCCGCCGCGACCGCCGCCGGCTGGGCGGCGGCGCTGCGGGACACGGCCGTGGCGCCCGCCCTGACGGCGATCCACGAGGCCCCGGCCACCCCGTGGACGGTGGAGTCCCTCGCGGACCGGGCGGGCCTGTCCCGGGCGGCGTTCGCCCGCCGGTTCACCTCGATGGTGGGCGAGCCGCCGATGGCGTACCTGACCCGGTGGCGGATGACCACCGCCGCCCGGCTGCTGCGCGAGTCGGAGGCGCCGCTGACGGCGGTGGCGGCGCAGACCGGGTACGGCTCGGAGTACGCGTTCGCGAAGGCCTTCAAGCGGGAGTTCGGCCGGGCCCCCGGCAGCTACCGCCGGGAGGCCCGGGCCGCGTGACTCCTCACGGCAAGTCCTGGAACGGGAGCCCTGGAACGGGAGCCCTGGAGCAGGAGCGCTAGAACGGGAACGGCGCCCGCCCGTGCTGCACGGAGATCCACTTCACGGTGGTGAAGGCGTCCACCGTGGACTCGCCGTTGAGCCGGCCGACGCCGGAGTTCTTCTCGCCGCCGAAGGGCACCCCCGGCTCGTCGGCGATCGTCCCGCCGTTGACGTGGATCATGCCGGTCTCGATCCGCTGGGCGACCCGCACGCCGCGCTCCACGTCCGCGGTGTGCACCGCGCCGCTGAGCCCGAAGGGCGTGTGGTTGGCCAGCCGGACGGCCTCCTCCTCGCCGTCGAAGGGCACCAACAGGACGACGGGCCCGAAGAGTTCGCGCTGCAGGATGGGCGCGTCCGCGGGCAGGTCGGTGAGCACGGTCGGTGCCATCAGGCTGCCGGTGGTGGCGCCGCGCAGCAGTGCGGTGGCGCCGCCGGCGATCGCCTGGTCGACCTGGGCGGTAATGGTGTCGGCCTGGACGGAGTTGATCAGCGGGCCGATGTGGGTGGCCGGGTCCCTGGGGTCGCCGACGGTCAGCGAGGCGGTCTTGGCGACGAACTTCTCGGTGAACTCGGCGAGCACCGCGCGGTCGACCAGCACCCGGTTGGCGGCCATGCAGACCTGGCCCTGGTGGATGAAGCGGCTGAACACGGCGGCGTCCACGGCGTAGTCGAGGTCGGCGTCGTCCAGCACGACCAGCGCGCTGTTGCCGCCGAGTTCCAGCACGGTCCGCTTGAAGTGGGCGGCGGCCACGGTGGCGACGTGCCGGCCGATCCGGTCGGAGCCGGTGAAGGAGATCACCTTGGGCACGGGGTGTTCGATGAAGCTGTCGCCGATCTCCGCGATGTCGGTGATCACGACGTTCAGCAGGCCGGGCGGCAGGCCGGCGTCCTCGAAGATCCTGGCGATCAGGGAGCCGCCGACGACCGGGGTCTCCTGGTGCGGCTTGAGCACGACGCCGTTGCCGAGGGCGAGCGCCGGGGCGACGGCCTTGAGGGCCAGGAACAGCGGGAAGTTGAACGGGCTGATCACGCCGACCACGCCGACCGGCAGCCGGTAGAGCCGGTTCTCCTTGCCGGGGGCGGGCGAGGGCAGCAGCCGGCCCTCCGCGGCCACCGACAGGTGCAGGCACTCGCGCAGCAGGTCCTTCACCAGGGACAGTTCGAAGCCGGCCTTGAGCGCGGTGCCGCCGAGTTCGGCCGCGATCGCCCGGACGATCTCCGCCTCGCGCTCCTCCACCAGCCGCAGCGCGCGCTCGAAGACGAGTCGGCGCTGGTAGGGGTTGGTGGCGGCCCAGCCGCGCTGGGCGCGCTCGGCGGCCCGGTAGGCGCGGTCGACCTCGGCGACGGTGGCGACGGTGATGGTGGCCAGTTTGTCGCCGGTGTAGGGGTCGACGTCGACGATGTCCCAGGAGCCGCTGCCGCTGCACCATTCGCCGTCGATGTACTGCAGCGCCAACTCGGAGAAGTACGACATCTGATCCCTCTCGTGCCCGACCTGATGGGACCTCATCGTACTGACGTGTCAAAGCTCTTGGCGTACGGAGTGCAAAAGGTCGCGGGTCCTTTCGGGGCTGAGGCTCTCGGCCTGGAGGCCCTCCATCGCCTGGCGGTAGGAGGCGACTTCGGCGGGCTTGTCGACGTAGAGCGCGGTGGTGAACTGCTCCAGGTAGACCACGTCGGCGAGCTCGGCCTCGGCGAAGCCCAGCACGCTGAAGGCGCCGCTCTCGGCGGCGAGCCCGGCGGTGCCGAGCGGCAGCACCTGCAGCCGCACGTGGGGCAGTTCGGCGAGTTCGAGGAGCCGGTCGAGCTGGCCGCGCATCTGCGCGGGGCCGCCCCAGGGGCGGCGCAGCGCGGCTTCGTCCAGGACGGCGAGCAGGTGGGGCGGGTGGTCGGCGGTGAGCAGGTCCTGGCGCTTGAGGCGTACGTCGACCCGGCGTTCGATGTCCTCCTCGGGGACGCCGTGGCAGCCGGCGGTGATCACGGCGCGGGCGTAGTCGGCGGTCTGGAGCAGCCCGTGGACGAACTGGACCTCGTAGCTGCGGATCTCGGCGGCGGCTTCCTCCAGGCCCAGGTAGTTCTGGAACCAGGCGGGCAGCACGTCGCCGTACTCGTGCCACCAGGAGCCGGCGTTGGCGTCGCGGACGAGTCCGAGGATGCCGGCGCGTTCCTGTTCGGCGTCGACGCCGTAGAGGGTGAGGAGGTCGGCGACGTCGCGTTCCTTGAAGCCGACGCGGCCGAGTTCCATCCGGCTGATCTTCGATTCGGAGGCGCGGATCGAGTAGCCGGCCTCCTCGCGGCTGACTCCTCTGGCCTCGCGGAGTTTGCGCAGCTGGTTGCCGAGCAGCAGACGCCGTACCGTCGCGCCCCCGCCTGCCTGAGTCGTGCCCATCGAAGTCACCCTCCGCACTCGCGCAGCCCCCCGGCCGTCGGCGGCAGTCTGCCACCTGGCACCGACGAACAACAGCCCGTGCCGGGGGCTTTCCGGCGGGGGTGCCAAGGCTGGGAGAACGCTGGGAGCCGCCCTTCGGGGCGTGGACGAAAACGCTGGTGGGAGCGCTGGTGGGAGCCCGGGCGGGGGCGGAGGTGAGAGCCGGGTGAGAACACCCGGGGAACGGCCGGGAACGCACCGGCGCCGGGCGGGAACGCGACGGCGCCTCGAACGCGACCGCGCCGGGCCGGGAACGCGACGGCGCCCGCCCTCCGACTGGTCGGGGAAGAGGGCGGGCGCCAGGAGACCGCGTTGGCCCGGCGACGCTGGCGGGGGCAGCGGGTTGAGCTCCCGGCGATGCGGCACCGGGGGTTCGGGGGCCGGTCGGACCGTCCGTGCCGTCAGACCACCAGGGGGCGGTCCGTGGGCCGGATCGGGGCGGGAAGCGGGGTCTTGCCGCCCAGGTACTTGTCCACCGCGGCAGCGGCCGAGCGGCCTTCCGCGATGGCCCAGACGATCAGTGACTGGCCACGGCCGGCGTCTCCGCAGACGTACACGCCATCGACATTGGTGGCGAACCGGCCGTCGCGGGCAATGTTACCGCGCGCGTCGAGGTCGACGCCGAGCTGCTCGACCAGGCCGTTCCTGACGTCCGTCCCGGTGAAGCCCATGGCCAGGGTGACGAGCTGGGCGGGGATGGCGCGTTCGGTGCCGGGGACGGGCTCGAACCGACCGTCCTTGAACTCGACCTCGACGAGGTGGAGTTCCTGGACGTTGCCGTGCTCGTCGCCGGTGAGGTGGGTGGTGCTGACGGAGTAGATCCGCTCGCCGCCCTCCTCGTGCGCGGAGGTGACCTTGTAGGTCATCGGCATGGTCGGCCACGGCTGGTGGCCGGGGCGGTCCTCGCCGGGGCGGGGCATGATCTCCAGCTGGGTCACCGACAGGGCGCCCTGGCGGTGGGCGGTGCCGACGCAGTCCGCGCCGGTGTCGCCGCCGCCGATCACGACGACGTGCTTTCCCTTGGCGCTGATCGGCGATTCGACGAGGTCGCCCTCCTGCACCTTGTTGGCCAGCGGCAGGTACTCCATGGCCTGGTGGACGCCCTTGAGCTCGCGTCCGGGCACCGGCAGGTCGCGGGCCGTGGTGGCGCCGGCGGCGACGACGACGGCGTCGAAGCGCTCGCGCAGCTGCTGGCCGGTGATGTCCTCGCCGACGTGCACGCCGGTGCGGAACCGGGTGCCCTCCGCCCGCATCTGTTCGATGCGGCGGTTGATGTGGCGCTTCTCCATCTTGAACTCGGGGATGCCGTAGCGCAGCAGCCCGCCGATGCGGTCGGCGCGCTCGTACACCACCACGGTGTGTCCGGCGCGGGTGAGCTGCTGGGCGGCGGCGAGGCCGGCCGGGCCGGAGCCGATGACGGCGACGGTCTTGCCGGAGAGCCGTTCCGGGATCTGCGGGGTGACCCCGCCGCGGTCCCAGGCCTTGTCGATGATGGTGACCTCGACGTTCTTGATGGTCACCGCGTCCTGGTTGATGCCGAGCACGCAGGCCGACTCGCAGGGCGCCGGGCACAGCCGCCCGGTGAACTCCGGGAAGTTGTTGGTGGCGTGGAGACGCTCGATGGCGCCGGTCCAGTCGTCCCGGTAGGCGAGGTCGTTCCACTCGGGGATGAGGTTCCCGAGCGGGCAGCCGTTGTGGCAGAACGGGATGCCGCAGTCCATGCAGCGGCCGGCCTGCTTGCTGATGACCGGCAGGAGGCTGCGTTCGACGTAGACCTCGTTCCAGTCCTTGATCCGGACGTCGACCGGGCGGCGCTCCGCCAGCTGCTTGGGCGTGGTCAGGAAGCCCTTGGGGTCAGCCATTAGCCGCCTCCATCATCTTCGCGGTGGTCTCGGCCTCGGAGAGGCCGGCGCGCTCAGCGGCGTCCTTGGCGGCGAGCACTGCCTTGTAGTCGGTCGGCATGATCTTGGAGAAGCGGGAGACCCCACCGCCCCAGTCGGCCAGGAGTTCGGCGGCGACGGTGGAGCCGGTCTCCTCGTAGTGCTGCTGCACGGTCTCGCGCAGCCATTCGCGGTCGGCGGCGGTGGGGGCCTCGATGCCCACCATGCCGTCGTTGACGTTGGCGGGGCGCAGGTCCAGGACGTACGCGATGCCGCCGGACATGCCGGCCGCGAGGTTGCGTCCGGTCTCGCCGAGGATGACGACCCGGCCTCCGGTCATGTACTCCAGGCCGTGGTCGCCGACGCCTTCGACGACCAGGGTGGCACCGGAGTTGCGGACGGCGAAGCGCTCACCGGCCTTGCCGCGCAGGTGGATCCGGCCGGAGGTGGCGCCGTAGCCGATGGTGTTGCCGGCGATCACGTGGTTCTGCGCGTCGTTGCCGATGGCCGCGGCCTCGCGGGCGGGGCGGACCACGACGACGCCGCCGGAGAGGCCCTTGCCGACGTAGTCGTTGGCGTCGCCCTCGAGCCGCAGGGTGATGCCGCGGGGCAGGAAGGCGCCGAAGGACTGGCCGGCGGAGCCGGTGAAGGTGACGTCGATGGTGCCCTCGGGCAGACCCTCGCCGCGGTACCGCTTGGTGACCTCGTGGCCGAGCATGGTGCCGACGGTGCGGTTGACGTTGCGGATCGGCAGCTGGATGCGGACGGTCTCGCCGCGTTCGAGGGCGTCCTCGGCGAGCGTGATCAGCTGGTTGTCGAGCGCCTTGTCGAGCGCGTGGTCCTGGGTGGTGGTGCGGTGCCGGGGGGCGCCGTCGGGCAGCTGCGGCACGTGGAACAGCGGGGCCAGGTCGAGCCCGGCGGCCTTCCAGTGGTCGATGGCGGCCTGGGCGTTGATGTGCTCGGCGCGGCCGACGGCCTCCTCGATCGAGCGGAAGCCGAGGGAGGCGAGGATCTCGCGGACCTCTTCGGCGATGAACTCGAAGAAGTTGACGACGAATTCGGGCTTGCCGGAGAACCGCTCGCGCAGCACCGGGTTCTGGGTGGCGACCCCGACGGGGCAGGTGTCCAGGTGGCAGACGCGCATCATGATGCAGCCGGAGACGACCAGCGGCGCGGTGGCGAAGCCGAACTCCTCGGCGCCGAGCAGGGCGGCGATGACGACGTCGCGGCCGGTCTTCAGCTGGCCGTCGGTCTGGACGACGATGCGGTCGCGCAGCCCGTTCAGCAGCAGGGTCTGCTGGGTCTCGGCGAGGCCGAGCTCCCAGGGGCCGCCGGCGTGCTTGAGCGAGGTGAGCGGCGAGGCGCCGGTGCCGCCGTCGTGTCCGGAGACCAGGACGACGTCCGCGTGCGCCTTGGAGACGCCCGCCGCGACGGTGCCGACGCCGACCTCGGACACCAGCTTCACGTGGATGCGGGCGGCGGGGTTGGCGTTCTTGAGGTCGTGGATCAGCTGCGCCAGGTCCTCGATCGAGTAGATGTCGTGGTGCGGCGGCGGCGAGATCAGGCCGACACCCGGGGTGGAGTGCCGGGTCTTGGCGACCCACGGGTAGACCTTGTGGCCGGGCAGCTGGCCGCCCTCGCCGGGCTTGGCGCCCTGGGCCATCTTGATCTGGATGTCGTCGGCGTTGACGAGGTACTCGGAGGTGACGCCGAACCGGCCGGAGGCGACCTGCTTGATCGCCGAGCGGCGCTCGGGGTCGTACAGGCGGTCCGGGTCCTCGCCGCCCTCACCGGTGTTGGACTTGCCGCCGAGGCGGTTCATCGCGATGGCGAGGGTCTCGTGGGCCTCGCGGGAGATCGAGCCGTACGACATGGCGCCGGTGGAGAAGCGCTTGACGATCTCGGAGACCGGCTCGACCTCGTCGACGGGGATGGGCTCGCGGCCGAGGCCGTCCAGCTGGAACAGGCCGCGCAGCGTCATCAGGCGAGCGGACTGCTCGTTCACCCGGTCGGTGTACTGCTTGAAGATGTCGTACCGGCGGTTGCGGGTGGAGTGCTGCAGCCGGAAGACGGTGTCCGGGTCGAACAGATGCGGTTCGCCCTCGCGGCGCCACTGGTACTCGCCGCCGATGTCCAGCGCGCGGTGCGCGGCGGGGATGCCGGAGGCCGGGTAGGCCTTGGCGTGCCGGGCGGCGGTCTCCTTGGCGATCTCGTCGAGGCCGATGCCGCCGAGCTTGGTGGTGGTGCCGGAGAAGTAGCCGTCGACCAGTTCCTGGGAGAGGCCGATGGCCTCGAAGACCTGGGCGCCGCGGTAGGAGGCGACGGTGGAGATGCCCATCTTGGACATCACCTTGAGCACGCCCTTGCCGAGCGCCTTGATCAGGTTCCTGATCGCCTTCTCGGCCTCGATGCCCTCGATGCCCCCCTGGTTCAAATACGTACCCTGGGCGACGAGGTCCTCGACGGACTCCATCGCCAGGTAGGGGTTGACCGCGCCGGCGCCGTAGCCGATCAGCAGGGCGACGTGGTGCACCTCGCGGACGTCACCGGCCTCGACGAGCAGCGACACCTGGGTGCGCTGCTTGGTGCGGATGAGGTGGTGGTGGACGGCCGAGGTGAGCAGCAGCGAGGGGATCGGGGCGTGCTCGGCGTCGGAGTGCCGGTCGGAGAGCACGATGATCCGGGCGCCGTCGGCGATCGCGGCGTCGGCCTCGGCGGCGATCTCGGCCAGGCGTGCGGCCAGGCCCTCGCCGCCGGTGGCGACCTTGTAGAGGCCGGACAGCGTGACGGCCTTCAGGCCCGGTTGGTCGCCGTCGGCGTTGATGTGGACGAGCTTGGCCAGCTCGTCGTTGTCGATCACCGGGAAGGTGATGCCGACGGAGCGGCAGGAGGCGGCTTCGGCGGCGAGCAGGTTGCCCTCGGGGCCGAGGTTGGACAGCAGCGAGGTGACGAGTTCCTCGCGGATGGCGTCCAGCGGCGGGTTGGTGACCTGCGCGAAGAGCTGCACGAAGTAGTCGAACAGCAGGCGCGGCTTCTCGCTGAGCGCGGCGATCGGGGAGTCGGTGCCCATCGAGCCGAGCGCCTCGGCGCCGGTGCGGGCCATCGGCGCCAGGATGACGCGCAGTTCCTCCTCGGTGTAGCCGAAGGTCTGCTGGCGGCGGGTGACGGAGGCGTGGGTGTGGGCGATGTGCTCGCGCTCGGGCAGCTTGGCGAGCTGGATCTGCCCGGCGGCGACCCACTCCGCGTAGGGGTGTTCGGCGGCGAGGGCGGACTTGATCTCCTCGTCCTCGACGATGCGGCCCTCGGCGGTGTCCACCAGGAACATCCGGCCGGGCTGCAGGCGCCCCTTACGGGTGACCTTCTCCTGCTCGATGTCGAGCACGCCGACCTCGGAGGAGAGGACGACCAGGCCGTCCTCGGTGATCCAGTAGCGGGCGGGGCGCAGGCCGTTGCGGTCGAGCACGGCGCCGATCTGGGTGCCGTCGGTGAAGGTGACGCAGGCGGGGCCGTCCCAGGGCTCCATCAGGTTGGAGTGGTACTGGTAGAAGGCGCGGCGGGCGGGCTCCATGGTGGCGTGGTTCTCCCACGCCTCCGGGATCATCATCAGCACGGAGTGCGGCAGCGAGCGGCCGCCGAGGTGGAGCAGCTCCAGGACCTCGTCGAAGGAGGCGGAGTCGGAGTGGTCGGGGGTGCAGATCGGGAAGATCCGCTCCAGGCCCCGGCCGTTCGCGTCGGCCGGGATGAGGTCGGTGGCGAGCTGGGATTCGCGGGCGCTCATCCAGTTGCGGTTGCCCTTGACCGTGTTGATCTCGCCGTTGTGCGCGACGAAGCGGTACGGGTGGGCGAGCGGCCAGCTCGGGAAGGTGTTGGTGGAGAAGCGCGAGTGCACCAGGCCGATCGCGGACGCGTAGGTGCGGTCCGACAGGTCGGGGAAGAAGGGCTCCAGCTGGCCGGTGGTCAGCATGCCCTTGTAGACGATGGTGCGGGCGGACAGCGACGGGAAGTAGACGCCGGCCTCGCGCTCGGCGCGCTTGCGGACCACGAAGGCGATCCGGTCCAGCTCGATGCCCGTCCGGTCCGGGTGGGACAGGAAGAGCTGGCGGAAGCGCGGCATCACGCTGCGCGCGGTGGCGCCGAGGAGGTCCGGAGTCACCGGGACGTCGCGCCAGCCGAGGACGGTGAGGTTCTCCTCGGCGGCGATGGCCTCGATCCGGGTGACGGCGGCGGCGTCGGCCGCGTCCTCGTCGGGCAGGAAGGCGATGCCGACGGCGTAGGAGCCGGCCGCCGGGAGTTCGAAGGTGACCTTGCCGCGCAGGAAGGCGTCGGGGATCTGGGTGAGGATGCCCGCGCCGTCGCCGGAGTCGGGCTCGGCGCCGGTGGCGCCGCGGTGCTCCAGGTTGCGCAGGACGTTCAGCGCCTGCTCGACGATGGTGTGGTCGGCGATGCCGGTCAGCGTGGCGACGAAGCCGACGCCACAGGCGTCGTGCTCGTTTCGCGGGTCGTACAGGCCCTGAGCAGCAGGTCGCGCATCCGGCACGAGCGCGTAGGGCGGGCGGGGGGCGCCGGCCTGGGGCTCGTTGGCGGAGTGCATGGATGCAGACAGCATCGGCTCTCCCGTCGTCGTCTTTCGGCAAGTTGGTGCAAGTAGGGACGACGTTGGCCCTGATGCGGTGGTGCGGTGGGGGTGGTGCGATGGTGCGGTGGTGGTGCAAGTTACATGATGCCCAGGATCCCGAGAAGCGGAATATCCCGTCCACATGGCGGACGGATGCGCAGGTCAGGCGGGGGGAAGGGGGGACGTGCCACGGCGCACGTCCAGACGATTGTGCCCAACCGTCAGCGGCCTGAAACAGGGGCGAAACCGGTTCGCCACACAAGCCGATCACGGGTGCCTGCGAATCCAATTCCGGAGCCCGGTCCGCGGATGCGAATCCGCGGCCGTCGGGGCTCGGATGATGAGACTATGCCGGGCACCGCGAGGACGCCCATGTGTGAAACGTCACGCGTTGCCCGGCATAATCATGCAGGCTTTCGGGTCATCCCACATGCCCGCCGATCAGCGAGCCGAGCAGGTAGGTGACCCCGGCCGCGGCGCCGCCGAGCACCAGCTGTCGCAGTCCGCTGAACCACCAGCTGCGCGCGGTGACGCGGGCCACCACCGCGCCGCAGGCGAACAGGCCGACCGCGGCGAGCAGCAGCGCGGGCAGCAGCGAGGTCGCTCCCAGCAGGTACGGCAGCAGCGGCAGCAGCGCGCCGAGCGCGAAGCACAGGAACGACGAGCCCGCCGCGACCAGCGGCGAGGGCAGATCGTTGGGGTCGACGCCGAGCTCCTCGCGGGCATGGATCTCCAGCGCCAGTTCGGGGTCGCGGGACAGCTGCCGGGCCACCTCGTGGGCCAGCTCCGGGTCCACTCCGCGCGAGACGTACAGCTGCGCCAGCTCCGCCAGCTCCCCGTGCGGGTTGCGGCTCAGCTCCAGCCGCTCGGCCTCGATCTCGGCCTGCACCAGCTCCCGCTGCGAGGCCACCGAGGTGTACTCCCCCGCCGCCATCGAGCAGGCACCGGCCGCCAGGCCGGCCAGTCCGGTGAGGATCACCGTGCCGTTGGACGCCGCGCCGCCGACCACACCGGTCATCAGCGCGAAGTTGGAGACCAGGCCGTCCACGGCGCCGAACACCGCGGGCCGCAGCCAGCCGCCGTTGACGTCCCGGTGGTGGTCCGCCGCGGGTATCCGCGGGTGGTGGGCCGGTTCGGCTTCCAGGGTGGTCGTACTCACGGTTCTTCCCCTCGTCTTCGTTCGTCGCCTCGACCGTAGCCCGCTTGACCTGGGCATTTCCAGCAAAGTAAGGCTGTCCGAACAGCACTGAGGCCACCCTTGGCGAGGGTGGCCTCAGTCGGGGGAAGCCGCAGGTCAGACCGGGTTCTCGGCGTCCTCGCCGCCCTTGCCGCCCGGGTCGGCGACCGCGGCGGCCGGTTCGGCGGGCTTCCTCTCGTCCACGGGCTGAGACGACTTCGCCGGCTGGGACGGCTTCTCCCCGACCGCCGTGCGCTCGGCCTCGCCGGCCTTCGTCCCGCCCTCGCCGTCAGCCGGGCCGTCAGCCGGGCCATCAGCCGGGCCGTCGGCCTTGTCCTCGGCCCCGCCCGCCGGGTCGTCCGCCAGCTCGTTCGCCAGCTCGTACGCCGCCGGGTCGATGCTCGCCGGGTCCTCGCGGCCGGGCCGCGTCCTGCCGACGATCACGAAGTACGCCACGGCCCCGATGAACACCACGATCGAGGTCCAGTCGTTCAGCCGCAGGCCGAAGTAGACGTGCGCCTCGTCGATGCGCAGCCACTCGGTCCAGAACCGGCCCACCGTGTACGCGGCCACGTACAGCGCGAAGGCCCGGCCGTGGCCCAGCTTGAACCGGCGGTCCGCCCAGATCACCAGCAGGGCGACGGCCACGTCCCAGATCGACTCGTACAGGAAGGTCGGGTGGAAGACGCCGTCGACGACCGTGCCGTCGGGCAGCGTCTTGTGGATCTCCAGGCCCCACGGCAGGGTGGTCGCCCGCCCGTACAGCTCCTGGTTGAAGTAGTTGCCCCAGCGGCCCAGCGCCTGCGCCAGCGCGATGCCGGGCGCGATGGCGTCCGCGTACGCGGGCAGCGGCACGCCCCGGCGGCGGCAGCCGATCCAGGCGCCGACCGCGCCCAGCGCGACCGCGCCCCAGATCCCGAGGCCGCCCTCCCAGATCTTGAAGGCGTTCCAGGGGTCCTTGCCCTCGGCGAAGTACAGCTGGTGGTCGGTGAGCACGTGGTACAGCCGGCCACCGACCAGGCCGAACGGCACGGCCCAGACGGCGATGTCGCCGACGGTGTGCTTGGCACCGCCCCGGGCGACCCAGCGCTTGCTGCCGAGCCAGACGGCGGCGACGACACCGAGGATGATGCAGAAGGCGTAGGCGCGCAGCGGGATCGGTCCGAGGTAGAGGACGCCCCGCGACGGGCTGGGAATGTAGGCGATATCCATGGCGGTTCCGACGCTACAGGGTCCGACGCCCCGGTCGGACACCCCTGGGGTCACAGAAGCCGAACAACGGCGCCCGCGGTCACGTCACGCCCCCGCCCCCTCCGGGCGGGGGCGGGGGCGGCGCGGGGTGTTCAGCCGGCCGCGGGCGACGGGTTGTTGGCTTCCGAGGCGGTGCTGGTCGGTGCCGGGCTCTGGCCGTGGGAGCCGGCCGTGCCCAGCTGCTTGCCCTGGTTCGCGGCGTCCACCCACTTCACCAGGTTGGCCGGGGTGATCTCCTCGTCGCCGTTCTTCGGGTAGACCGGCTGGCCGTTGAGCAGCACCGTCGGCGTGGACTTGAAGCTGGACTTGTCGAAGTCCTGCTGCACCGCGGACACCCAGCCGCCGTACTTGTTGTCGTTGACGCAGGCCTGGAAGGCCGGGGTGTCCAGTCCGTCGACCTGCTTCGCGAGGTTGAGCAGGACGGCCTTGTCGCCGAAGGCGTCGCTGGTCTCGTCCGGCTGGTTGCGGTACAGCACGTCGTGGAAGTCGCGGAAGTGTCCGGCGTCCTGGGCGCAGGCGAGCGCGTTGGCGCCGGTCTTGGAGCCCTTGCCGGGCACCGCCCGGTCGATGAACGAGACGACGTGGACGTTGGCGTAGACCTTCCCGGCGTCCTCCAGCTGGTCGACGGTGGAGGAGAACTCGCGCTCGAAGATCCCGCAGGCGGGGCAGCGCGGGTCCTCGTACACCGTGAGGACGGAGGGCGCGTTGCTCGCGCCGACCGGGATGACCAGGTTCTTGTCGCCGATGGTCCCGGCCGGGGCGGCGGTCGGGGTCTCCGGCTTGGAGCGCTGGTCCTGCACCACGACGCCGACGACCACGGCGGCGGCGATCACCGCGAGCACGGCCCCGCCCACGATCAGCTTCTTCCTGCGCTTGGAGGTGGCCTCCTCGGCCGCCCGCTGCGCCAGCATCCGCTCGCGGGCGGTGCGCTTGCCTTCTCGGTTCTTCTCGCTCATTGCCTTGACATTCACGGTCGGGGAGCCTTCGTCGGGTGCGGGAGTGGGGGGCGGGGCCGGACGGGTCAGCTGGCCAGCCAGCCGTCGGCCGAGAGCCGGGTCCGGGGCCGCCGGAGCAGCCACCCGGCCAGCAGCAGGAACCCGGTGTCGCGCAGGATCTCCTGCAGGTACTCGGTCTGAGAGGCGTCGACGTGCCCGCCGCCGCCGAAGCAGCCGCAGTCGATCGAGATGCCGCGCGCCCAGGCCGAGGCGATCCCGGCGATGAAGGTGAGCAGGAGCAGCGCGGAGACCCCGGCGACCAGCCGGACGCCGAGTCCGATCACCAGCAGCAGGGCGAGCGCCAGCTCCAGGAAGGGCAAGCCGTAGCCGATCGGCTTGACCAGGCCCTCGGGCAGGATCTCGTAGGCGCGGACGGCCTGGGCCGCCTCCGCCGGGTCGGCGATCTTGGCCAGTCCGGCCCAGCCCCAGACCACGGCGAGGCCGAGCCGGACGGCGAGGCCGAACCACTCGCTCCAGGCGGGCACCGGCCGCCGCGCCGTCGGCTCCGGCGCCGGGTCGCCGGGCTGCGCTGCCGGGCCGGCCATCAGGGAACCCCCCTCGGGAAACTCGTTCACTTTCTGACGAACCGTAGGGGACGAGGGGTGGTTCCTCCGGATTCGCGAATTAAGCCTCATGGGTGACGCGACATGGTGTTCTGTCCGAATTCGGAGAACACCCGTGCGTCAGTGGCACCCCGGCATCCGCCCCGGGTCGAACAGCTCGGGGCGTCCCTCGCGCGGCGTCCGGGCGGCCCGCTCGGCCGCGTCCCACCGCGCCGCCTCCGCGCAGGCGACCGCCTCCCGCTCCGCCCGCTCGGCGCCGCGTTTGGCCAGCGCCTGCCCGACCTCGGTGTGCGCGCCGACCGCGGCGCCCAGAGCCAGCGCGGCGGCCGCCGCCCGCAGCAGCACGGCCCGATGAAGACCAGCCACCGACTCACCCCTTCGCTCGCTCGGCAGACCCCCGTGCACGTCGTTCGTGCAGTCGTCCCTCCACTCAACGCCGGTCAACCCCGGCTGGTGCGTGTCGCCGCCGCTGTTCACTCGTTCGGGGCTGTTCCCAGGCTGACGGCCGCTCATCCGCCCACGAAAAAAGGTGGCGGCCCGCCACCCCCGAGGGGTGGCGGGCCGTCACCTCATCCGCGCGTCGGCGCCTGGCGTCGGAGTCCGCGCGTCGGCGACCGCGGGTCAGCGCCTGCGCACGCCCTCGGCCAGCTCGCCCGCCAGCGCCCGCACCGCGTCCAGTGCCGCCGCCTCGTCGTCGCCCGCGTCGAGGATCCGCTTCACGAAGGCCGACCCCACGATCACGCCGTCCGCGAACCGGGCGACCTCGGCCGCCTGCTCGGCGTTGGACACCCCGAGGCCGACGCAGACCGGCAGGTCGGTGGTGGCCCGGGTGCGGGCGACCAGGTCCTCGGCCAGCGAGCCGACCGCCGAGCGGGTGCCGGTCACGCCCATCACGGCGGCCGCGTAGACGAAGCCGCTGCCCGCCGCGGTGACCTCGGCGAGCCGGGCGTCCTTGCTGCTGGGGGCGACCACGAACACGGTGTCCAGCCCGTGCGCGTCCGCCGCCTTGCGCCACTCCCCGGACTCCTCCACCGGCAGGTCCGGCAGGATGCAGCCCGCCCCGCCCGCCGCGGCCAGGTCGGCGGCGAACCGTGCCACGCCGTAGCGGTCGACCGGGTTCCAGTACGTCATGACCAGCACGGCCGTCCCGGGGTGCGCCGCGGCGACCTCCTGGACGGTGCGCAGCACGTCCTTGATCCGCACACCGCCGCGCAGCGCGATGTCGTCGGCGGTCTGGATGACCGCGCCGTCCAGGACCGGGTCCGAGTGCGGCAGGCCGATCTCGACGACGTCGCAGCCGCCCTCGATCAGCGCGTTGACGGCCCGGATGCCGCCGTCGACGCTCGGGAAGCCGGCCGGCAGGTAGCCGATCAGCGCGGCGCGGCCCTCGGCCTTGGCGGCCGCCAGGGCGCCCCTGAGCTTGCCGGCGCCGGGCTTGTCGAGACCGGCCTTGGCGGCGCCGGGCTCATCGGTACTGAGGTTCGAAGCCATGGTCACTTACCCCCATCGGCCGTGTCGCCGGCCGGCTCGTCGTACAGCCCGAAGTACTGGGCGGCGGTGTGCATGTCCTTGTCGCCGCGTCCGGAGAGGGAGACCAGGATGGTGGCCTCCGGTCCGAGCTCGCGGCCCAGCTCCAGGGCCCCGGCGAGCGCGTGGGCGCTCTCGATGGCCGGGATGATGCCCTCGGTGCGGGACAGCAGCCGCAGCGCCTGCATCGCGGCGTCGTCGGTGACGGGGCGGTACTCGGCCCGGCCGGTGTCCTTCAGCCAGGCGTGCTCCGGGCCGACGCCCGGGTAGTCGAGGCCGGCCGAGATGGAGTGCGACTCGATGGTCTGGCCGTCCTCGTCCTGCAGGACGTAGGTGCGGGAGCCGTGCAGCACCCCGGGGTCGCCCTTGGTGAGGGTGGCCGCGTGCCTGGGGGTCTCGGCGCCCTCGCCGGCCGCCTCGCAGCCGATCAGCCGCACGCCGGCGTCCGGGATGAACTCGTGGAAGATGCCCATCGCGTTGGAGCCGCCGCCGACGCAGGCGGCGACGGCGTCGGGCAGCCGCCCGGTGCGGTCCAGCACCTGCTGCCGGGCCTCGACACCGATGACCCGGTGGAAGTCGCGGACCATCATCGGGAAGGGGTGCGGCCCGGCGACGGTGCCGAACAGGTAGTGGGTGGAGTCGACGTTGGCGACCCAGTCGCGGAAGGCCTCGTTGATGGCGTCCTTGAGGGTGCGGCTGCCGGACTTGACGGCCACCACCTCGGCGCCGAGCATCCGCATCCGGGCGACGTTGAGCGCCTGGCGCTCGGTGTCGACCTCGCCCATGTAGATGGTGCAGTCGAAGCCGAACAGTGCGCAGGCGGTGGCGGTGGCCACGCCGTGCTGGCCGGCGCCGGTCTCGGCGATGATCCGGGTCTTGCCCATCCGCCTGGTGAGCAGCGCCTGGCCCAGCACGTTGTTGATCTTGTGCGAGCCGGTGTGGTTCAGGTCCTCGCGCTTGAGCAGGACGCGCGCGCCGCCCGCCTCGGCGGAGAAGCGGTGCACGTCGGTCAGCGGGCTGGGGCGGCCGGTGTAGTCCTTCAGCAGCGCGTCGAGTTCGGCGGTGAAGGCCGGGTCGGTCTTGGCCTTCTCGTACTCCTCGGCGACCTGCTCGACCGCGGCGACCAGCGCCTCGGGGATGAAGCGGCCGCCGTACGCGCCGAAGTAGCCGCGCGCGTCCGGCACCTGGGCGCCGGGCAGGTAGTCCTTCTCGGACATGGTGGATTTCCCTCGGGGAGATGTGGATGACGGTGACGTCCGATCGGCTGGATTCAGCCGAGCGTCACGCGCCATCGCCGCCCCGGCACCTGCCCCGGCTCGCAGCCGATCACGTACCGCACCCGACGCCCCAGCACCCGGCGTGCGGGCGCGCGGCAGCCGCGCGGGCGGCAGCCGGGGGCGAGTCGGGTGGCGATCTTCATCGGGCCGCGATCAGTCCTTGTGCCGGACGGCGGGGTGGGTCCCGGCCGCGACCAGGTCGGCCACCGCGGCGCGCGGGTCCTTGCCGGTCACCAGGGACTCTCCGACCAGGACGGCGTCGGCGCCCAGGTTGGCGTAGTTGATCACGTCGAGCGGGCCGCGCACACCGGACTCGGCGACCCGGACGACGCCGTCCGGGATGGCGTGCACGACGTTCTCGAAGGTCCTGCGGTCCACTTCGAGGGTCTTGAGGTTGCGGGCGTTGACGCCGATGATCCGCGCGCCGGCGTCCACCGCGCGCTTGATCTCCTCCTCGTCGTGCGCCTCCACCAGTGGCGTGAGGCCGATCGACTCGGCGCGCTCGATCAGCGACACCAGGGCCGACTGCTCGAGGGCGGCGACGATCAGCAGCGCGAGGTCGGCGCCGTGGGCGCGGGCCTCCCACAGCTGGTACGCGGTGACGATGAAGTCCTTGCGCAGCACCGGGGTGTCCACCGCGGCGCGCACGGCGTCCAGGTCGGCCAGCGAACCACCGAAGCGGCGCTGTTCGGTCAGCACGCTGATCGCGGCGGCGCCGCCGGCCGCGTAGTCGCGCGCCAGGGCGGCCGGATCGGCGATCGCGGCCAGCGCGCCCTTGGACGGGCTGGAGCGCTTGACCTCGCAGATCACCCGCACCCCGTCGCCCTTGAGGGCGGCGACGCCGTCCTTGGCCTCCGGGGCCTTGGCCGCGCGTTCCTTCAGCTCGTCCAGGGAGACCCGGGTCTGCCGCTCGGCGAGGTCCTCGCGGACCCCTTCGATGATCGAGTCGAGCACACTCACTCAGGAGCCCCCATCGTTTCTGCCAGTTCGCTCATCCGAGCCGGACGGGCTGGGGCCCGTCCGCTCTTCGATGGTATCGGCACCCGATGGACCACGGCGCATCCGCCCGGACCGCGTCTCGCGGACCGGGACCGCCCGTCCGGCGGCTGACCACCGCCCCCGCGCCCGGCACCCACCGCCGGAGCGGCCCTGCTCAGAACGGCTGCGGTGCCAGCCCCGCGCCGATTGGGAGGTTGCGCACCACCGCGAACACCAGGACCAGCAGGAGGACCAGCGCCCCGCGCCGGGCCCCGACCGAGACCCGCGGCGACGGTCCGCCGGTCAGCGCGGCCCAACCCCAGCGCAACCACAGCACCGCCAGCACGCCGAACAGCAGCACCGCGAGGGCGTTGTCGTGCAGGGCGGCGGTGAGGTCCCCGTGGGCCAGCGCGTGGACGCAGCGCAGGCCCCCGCAGCCGGGGCACCACCAGCCGGTGGCCGTCAGGAAGGGGCAGTCCGGGTAGTGCCCGGGGGCGTTCGGGTCCACCGCGGCGACGTACGCGGCGGGCAGGGCCGCCGCCGCCAGCGCGGCCAGCGGCGGGCCCAGGCGGCGCAGCACGGGCGGCGGGGCGGAGGCGGTGGGGGCGGCGTTCACGCCCCGATTGTGCCCGCGCCGGGCCCTGACAGAACGAAACGGCGGGCGTGGCGCGCCCGCCGTTCGGTTGTGCGAAAAGGACCCTCCGCTGAGCGGATCCGCGAGAGGCGGGACCCCGTCGTCAGGTGAGGACGGCCTCGCGACCGTCGTCAGGCGGTGACGGCCTCGCGACCCTCGAGGGCCGCCTTGCGGGCCTCGACCTGCTCCTCGGCCGACGCGTACACGTGGGTGCTCGCCTGCTTGCCCATGCCCGCCATCGACATGGCCTTGCCGACGATGCCGCCCACCAGGACGATCGCCAGACCGGCCCAGACCAGCAGCGGCGACGGCAGGATCATCGCGACGCCCGCGACGCCGAAGCCGACGAAGGAGATGACGACGCCGGTCCAAGCGGCGGGAGTGTGGCCGTGTGCAGCTGCTGACATCGATGGTGCTCCTAGGCTCTCGGGGCCCGGCCGGGCCTGCGGGGCCGCCGGCGGGTTGACGGGAACCATTGTGCCGGGCCACACACGGGCGGCCCAAAGCGGGTGGCGCGTCTATCGCGTCACATGCGCGCGGCCGGGGCGGCCGCCGGGCGGGGGCGGGGTCCTCGCCTGTGGACGATGGGCGTTCCGACCTAGCCGGCGGTGGGGTCCTCGCCGCGGTCCAGGGCCTTCCACAGGTCGCCGGGGGTGTCGGCCTTCGCCGGGGCCTTGCGGGTGGGCGCCTCGTAGCGGCTGCCCATGGCCGGCCAGCGACGGCCGCAGCGCAGGGTGATCAGCCCGGCCAGGGCCAGCAGCAGCCCGCCGGCCAGGGCCACCCAGGGCCAGGCGGTGTGCGAGACCTCCGTGGCCGCCGAGCCGGCCAGCGCCAGCTTGCCGGAGGCGGCGGAGTCCAGCGCGGCGGTGTCCGAGGCCCCGGCCACCGAGGCGGCGGCCGCGCCCAGCCCGGCCAGCAGGGTCAGCGCGCCGACCACCAGCCGGCCGGCGCCGCGCACCGCGAACACCGCGACGGCTGCGGCCAGGCCCACCAGGGCCAGCCCCCCGGGCAGTTCGGAGATCTTGCCGCCGGTGACGGACACGTCCAGGGTGCCGGCCCGGCCCTCGGCCCAGATCCGTCCGGCCGCGGTCAGCACCAGCACGGCGCTCAGCACAGTCAGCAGCAGCATCACGCCGAGCGTGCGGCGGCCGGAGGCGGCGGGGGCGGGGGTCTGGTCTGCAGCGGTCACCCGTCCACTATCCCCCGGCCGGCGCCCGGGCCCGTACCCGGGGTGGGGAACCCGTCCGTCCGCAGCACCGCAGTCCGGCCGTCGAGCGGCAGGAACAGGTCGTTGCCGAACGGCACCCGCTCGGCCTCCCGGTACACCCCGCCCGGGTCCGGGGCGGTGTGCACGGTGCACACCGCCTCCGCGGGGTCGACCACCACGTACAGCGGCACGCCGCTCTGCGCGCAGGCCCGCGCCCAGGCGTGGTCCCGGCCCTGGTGCGCCACCTCCAGCACCGCCTCGACCGCGTCCGCGCCGAACCGGCCGCGGGGGCCGCGGTCCGCCCCGGCGCGCAGCACCGCGAGGTCCGGGGCGACCGGGCCGGGCGCGGCCGGGAAGTCCACCGCCACGCCGGACAGCACCCGGCCGGCGCCGGCCTGCTGTTCCCCCAGCTGCACGGCGGCGCCGAACACGACCTCCCAGCGCAGCTCGTCGTAGGGAACCTCGGGCATCCCGGTCGCCTCCTCACGCCTCAGGGCGGTCCCGGTCAGAGCAGCCCCGGTCAGGGCGGTCCCGGTCAGGACAGTCCCGGCCTCCGCAGCGTATTGGCGGTGGCGACGGCCCGCAGCACGGCGGCCGCCTTGTTGCGGCACTCGGTGTCCTCGCCGTGCGGGTCCGAGTCGGCGACGACGCCCGCGCCAGCCTGCACGTACGCGGTGCCGTCGCGCAGCACCGCGGTGCGGATCGCGATGGCGGTGTCCGAGTCCCCCGCGAAGTCCAGGTAGCCGACGCAGCCGCCGTACAGGCCGCGCCGGGTGGGCTCCAGCTCCTCGATGATCCGCATCGCCCGGGGCTTGGGCGCGCCGGAGAGGGTGCCGGCCGGGAAGCAGGCCGTCAGCACGTCGAAGGCGGTCCGCCCCGGGGCGACCTTGCCGGTGACGGTGGAGACGATGTGCATCACGTGGCTGTAGCGCTCGATGTGCATGAAGTCGACCACCTCGACGCTGCCCGGCTCGCACACCCGCCCGAGGTCGTTGCGGCCGAGGTCGACCAGCATCAGGTGCTCCGCCCGCTCCTTCGGGTCGGCGAGCAGTTCGGCGGCCAGCGCCGCGTCCTCCTGCGGGGTGGCGCCGCGGTGCCGGGTGCCGGCGATCGGGTGCAGCATCGCCTCGCCGTCGGTGACCTTGACCAGCGCCTCCGGGCTGGAGCCGACCACGTCGAAGCCGCCCTCGGCGCCGCCGTCCGGGCCGGGGAAGCGGAACAGGTACATGTACGGGCTGGGGTTGGTGGTGCGCAGCACCCGGTAGACGTCCAGTGCGGAGGCCGGGCAGGGCGCCTCGAAGCGCTGCGAGGGCACGACCTGGAAGGCCTCGCCGGCCCGGATCCGCTCCTTGATCTCCTCCACGGCGGCCCGGTACGGCTCGCCGCCGAACGGAGAGCGCACCTCGCCCGGGCCGGCCGGGGTGAAGGTGGCCAGGCCCGGGTCGACCGGCTTGAGCAGGTCGGCCTCCATCGCGTCCAGCCGGGCCACGGCGTCCGCGTAGGCCTCGTCCACCCCGCTGGCCAGGTCGTTGTGGTTGACGGCGTTGGCGATCAGCAGCACCGTGCCGTCGGCGTGGTCGAGCACCGCGAGGTCGGTGGCCAGCAGCATGGTCAGCTCGGGCAGCCGGAGGTCGTCCGGGTTGAGGTCGGGCAGCTTCTCCAGGCGGCGGACGATGTCGTAGCCGAGGTAGCCGACCAGGCCGCCGGTGAGCGGTGGCAGGCCGTCGTCGGCGTGCCGCGGGGTGTGCAGCGCCTCCAGGGCGGCGCGCAGCACCTCCAGCGGGTCGCCGGTGGTGGGGATGCCGACCGGCGGGGTGCCGAGCCAGCGGGCGTTGCCGTCCGCGTCGGCGGTCAGCGCGGCGGCGCTGCGCACGCCGACGAAGGAGTAGCGCGACCAGCTGCGGCCCTGCTCGGCGGACTCCAGCAGGAAGGTGCCGGGCCGCTCCCCGGCGAGGCTGCGGTAGAGGCCGATCGGGGTGAGGCCGTCCGCGAGGAGCCTGCGGGTGACCGGGATCACCCGGGTGTCGACGGCGAGCTTGCGGAAGGCTTCGAGGTCCATGCGGGGCGGCACCTTCTGGAGTTGTGGACGGTCGGGGGGCAGGGGGTAGCGGTCAGGCGAGCGGGAGCACGTCGGCGTCGAAGCAGGTGCGGTCGCCGGTGTGGCAGGCCGCGCCGGTCTGGTCGACCTTGACCAGCAGGGTGTCGCCGTCGCAGTCGAGCGCGACCGACTTGACCGCCTGCACGTGGCCGGAGGTGTCGCCCTTCACCCAGTACTCGCGGCGGCTGCGGCTCCAGTAGGTGCAGCGGCCGGTGGTGAGGGTGCGGTGCAGCGCCTCGTCGTCCATCCAGCCCAGCATCAGCACCTCGCCGGTGTCGTACTGCTGCGCGATGGCCGGGAGCAGGCCGTCCTCGGTGCGCTTGAGGCGGGCGGCGATCGCCGGGTCGAGGGCGGTGGTGCCGGGGGCGGCGGGTGTGGTGGACATGGGGCCATTGTGTCAGTCCGGCCCCGGCGGCCCCACGGACGAGTGGTTCGCAGACGGCCCGTTCGGGGCGAGTTCGGCCAACCGCCTGCCGGGCGGCGGCCGGGTGGGCCATCCTCGTGGCCATGACCTCCGAGCAGCCGCCGCCCGCAGCCGCCGCCTCCACTCCGTCCCGGGGCCTGGTGATCACCGCCATCGCCGTCCTGGCCGTGCTGCTCGCGGTGGTCGCCACCGTGCTGCTCTGGCCCGAGGACAAGAAACCGGCCGCCGCCCCACCCCCACCCTCGGCGACCCCGACCCCCACCCCCACACCGACCCCCACCCCCACCAAGCCCCAGCCCCCGTACGCCTTCTTCCCGGTGGGCACCTGCTTCGACCACCCCCAGCTCAGCCCGGTGATCACCCACGCCGAAGAACGCCCCTGCACCGGCAACCACGACGGCGAAGTCATCGCCAACCTCAAACTGCCCGACGGCCTGACCGGCGAGATCCCCATCGCCCTCGCCATGCGCGACGGCTGCAAGGACGCCGAAACCACCGCCAAGGCCCACCAAACCGACGGAAAGCCCTACTACCCCCGCCAGTTCGGCCCCGCCACGGCCAACTACCAACAGGGCTGGCGCGACTACACGTGCACCCTCACCGCCGGCAACAAACAGGGCGGCCCCAAGCTCACGGAAAAGCTCCACCCATAGCGAAGAAACCCGGTGCGGGTGCGCAAAAGACTTGATGCGGCGTCCCCTCGGCCCAGCGGAGGGGACGCCGCTTCAACAGCGTCACCAGACTCGGACATCGACTGCGGCAGGCAACCAAGAGGGTGACCCAGAGCTCACCGGCCGGTTCCACCCCTAGGCTTGCGACCATGTCGAACCACGCCCTCGCCGAACGCCACCGCCTTGCGGAACTCCTCACCGCCGCAGGGCCGGACGCGCCCACCCTCTGCGCCGGATGGACCACCCGGGACCTCGCCGCCCACTTGGTGATCCGCGAGCGCCGGCCCGACGCGGCGGCCGGCATCCGGGTCGGCGCCCTGGCCGGCCGGACGAAGCGGGTACAGGACCAGTACGCCTCCCGCCCGTACGAGGAACTGGTCCGGCTCTTCCGCGCCGGACCGCCGCTCTACTCCCTGTTCGCCCTGCCCGGCGCGGACGAAGCGGCCAACACCGTCGAGTACTTCGTCCACGCCGAGGACATCCTCCGGGCCGGTGATGACTGGACCGCCAAGCCCGTCCCGCCCGGCCGCGCCGAGGCCCTGTGGCGCCGCCTCCCGATGATCGCCCGCCTCGAAGCGGGCCGCCGCTCCCCGGTCCGCCTCACCCTCGGCCGCCCCGACGGCCAGTCCCTCACCGTCGGCCCGGCCGGCGCCCCCACCGTCCACCTCACCGGCGACCCCGGCGAACTCGTCCTCTTCACCTACGGCCGCGGCGCCCGCACCACCCTCACCGTCGACGGCGCCCCGGACGCCGTCGAAGCCCTCCAACACGTCCTGCCGCTGCCCGCGCGGTAGGACACAGAACGACAGCGGTTCCCATGATCCGCTCTTCTGGGGAGCATGGTTGACCGTTCAACGGACCGTCCAGCCCGGCCCCCACCGGCCTCGCAACCCCGACGGCCGGGGGCGGGCGCTCTCCGGCTGCGGATGTCGGTGGGCGGGTGCAGACTCGCAGGTGGCCGGGGAGGGGCGTGTGTGCGCCCGGTGGGGCTGCCGCGGTCAGTTTCCGTCGAAGGGGCACCACCTCATGCTCACCACCGACTTCCCCATCGGCTCGCCCTGCTGGATCGACCTGGGCAGCCCGGACATCGGGGCCACCGCCGGGTTCTACGGCAAGGTGTTCGGCTGGACCTTCCAGGAGATCCCGGATGCGATGGGTTACGGCTTCCTGCAGCTGAACGGCAGGAACGTCGGGGCGATCGGCCCGCTCGACGCGGGTGACCGGTCGTCGTGGACGACGTACTTCCGCACCGCCGACGTGGACGCCACGGTCAGCGCCGCCGAGGGCGCGGGTGGCCGGGTGCTGGTCCCGGCGGCGGATGTGATGGACGAGGGCCGGATGGCCCAGCTCGCCGACCCGCAGGGCGCGCGGTTCGCGCTCTGGCAGGCCGGGAACACCGTCGGTCTGGACGTCGTCTCGGAGGACAACGCGCTGGTCTGGGCCGAGCTGCACACCTCCGACCAAGAGGGTGCCGTCGCGTTCTACCGGCGGCTGTTCGGCTGGCGGACGGAGGACTTCGAGCCGTCGCCGGGCATGAGCTACCGGGTGATCTCCACGGCCGAGGGCGACCAGCGGCAGACCGGCTTCGGCGGCATCGCGCCGACCATGTCCCCGGAGCAGCCCTCCGCCTGGACGCCGTACTTCGCCGCCTCGGACGTGGACGCGCTGGTCGCGAAGGCGACGGCGGCCGGCGGCTCGGTGATGATGCCCGCCGAGGACGTCCCGAACGTCGGCCGGATCGCCTGGCTGGTGGACCCGAACGGCGCACCGTTCGCGCTGATCAAGGGCGAGCCGCAGGAGTCCTGAGCCCGCACGGGGGCCCGCCGTCCGCGACCGGGGCGACCGGGGCGGACGACGGGCCCTCCGAGCGTGGGAGCGGCGTCACCGCACCGGGTGTCCGGCCTCCCGGAGCGCGTTCTTGACCTCGCCGATCCGCAGGTCCCCGAAGTGGAAGACGCTGGCCGCGAGCACCGCGTCCGCGCCCGCCTCCACGGCCGGCGCGAAGTCGGCGAGCCTGCCCGCGCCGCCGGAGGCGATCACCGGCACCGAGACGGCCTTGCGCACCGCCTGGATCATCTCCAGGTCGTAGCCGTCCTTGGTGCCGTCCGCGTCCATCGAGTTGAGCAGGATCTCGCCCGCTCCCAGCTCGGCGGCGCGGCCGGCCCATTCGACGGCGTCCAGGCCGGTGCCCCGGCGTCCGCCGTGGGTGGTGACCTCGAAGCCGGAGGGCGTCTGCGTGCCCTCGGCGCAGCGCCGGGCGTCGACGGAGAGCACCAGTACCTGGCGCCCGAACCGCCGGGCGATCTCGCGGACCAGTTCCGGCCGGGCGATCGCCGCGGTGTTGACGCCGACCTTGTCGGCGCCGGCCCGCAGCAGCTTGTCCACGTCCTCGACGGCGCGGATGCCGCCGCCGACGGTGAGCGGGATGAACACCTGCTCGGCGGTACGGCGGACCACGTCGTAGGTGGTCTCGCGATCGCCGGAGGAGGCGGTGATGTCGAGGAAGGTCAGTTCGTCGGCGCCCTCGGCGTCGTAGAGCTTGGCCATCTCGACCGGGTCGCCGGCGTCGCGCAGGTTCTGGAAGTTGACGCCCTTGACCACCCGCCCGGCGTCCACGTCGAGGCAGGGGATGACACGTACTGCGAGGGTCACGGCTGTTGGCCTTCCAGGGTCTTTGCCAGCCCGGCACGGTACGCGTCGATCTCGACCTCGACCATCATCCGGGAGTCGATCAGCCCCTCGACCACCACCATGGTGGCCACCGGGCGTACGGCGTCGAAGAGTTCGCGGTGGGCGCGGCCCACCTCCTCGGCGTCGCGGGCGTGGGTGATGTACATCCGGGTGCGGACCACGTCGTCCGCGGTCAGACCGTACGCGGCCAGGGCCGTGAGCCCGGCGCCGAACGCGGCGAGGGCCTGCTGGTACGGGTCCCCCTCGTGCTCGATCCGGCCGTCCACCCAGGGGGTGGAGCCGGCCACGTGCACGTGGTCGCCCGCGGCGACCGCCCGGGAGCAGCCGAATTCGTCCTCCCGGGGGGAGAATCCGCCGACCCTGCCGCGTACGATCCGGCCGTCCGTCATCCTGAAACCGCCTCCAGGGCCTCTTCGAGGGTGAACTTCTGCTCGTACAGTGCCTTGCCCACGATGGCGCCCTCGACACCCTCGCCGACGAGCGTGGCGATGGCGCGCAGGTCGTCCAGCGAGGAGACGCCGCCGGAGGCGACGACCGGGCGGTCGGTGGCGGCGCAGACGTCGCGCAGCAGTTGCAGGTTGGGGCCGGTCAGGGTGCCGTCCCGGTTGACGTCGGTGACGACGTAGCGGGCGCAGCCCTCCTGGTCGAGCCGGGCGAGCACCTCGAAGAGCTGGCCGCCGTCGCGGGTCCAGCCGCGGCCGCGCAGGGTGGTGCCGACGACGTCGAGGCCGACGGCGATCTTGTCGCCGTGCTCGGCGATGGCCTTGGCGACCCACTCGGGGGCCTCCAGGGCGGCGGTGCCGAGGTTGACCCGGGTGCAGCCGGTGGCGAGGGCGCGGGCGAGCGACTCGTCGTCGCGGATGCCGCCGGACAGCTCGACCTTGAGGTCCAGCCGGCCGGTGACCTCGCGCAGCAGCTCGTAGTTGCTGCCCGTGCCGAAGGCGGCGTCCAGGTCGACCAGGTGCAGCCACTCGGCGCCGGCGTGCTGCCAGGCGAGGGCGGCGGCCAGCGGCTCGCCGAAGGAGGTCTCGGTGCCGGAGGCGCCCTTGACCAGGCGGACGGCCTGACCGTCCCGGACGTCGACGGCGGGCAGCAGTTCGAGGCTCATCAGATCCAACTCTCAGACAGTCAGAGGGTGTTGACCCAGTTGGTCAGCAGGGCGGCGCCGGCGTCGCCGGACTTCTCGGGGTGGAACTGGGTGGCCCACAGCGGGCCGTTCTCCACGGCGGCGACGAACGGCTGCCCGTGGGTGGCCCAGGTGACCAGCGGCGGGTCGATCCGCGCGCTGTGGGTTTCCAGGTCCCAGTGCCGCACCCCGTAGGAGTGCACGAAGTAGAACCGGGTCTGCCGGTCCAGGCCGGCGAACATCCGGCTGCCCTCGGGCGCGTCCACGGTGTTCCAGCCCATGTGCGGGACGACCGGGGCGTCCAGCGGCTCGACGGTGCCGGGCCACTCGTCGCAGCCGGCGGTCTCCACGCCGTGCTCGACCCCTTTCTCGAAGAGGATCTGCATGCCGACGCAGATGCCCATGACCGGCCGGCCCCCGGCGAGGCGGCGGTCGATGATCCAGTCCCCGCGGACGGACTTCAGCCCGCGCATGCAGGCCTCGAAGGCGCCCACGCCGGGGACGAGCAGGCCGTCCGCGGCCATCGCGGTGTCGTAGTCGGAGCTGACCGTGACGTCCGCCCCGGTCCGCTCCAGGGCGCGCTGCGCGGAGCGGAGGTTGCCGGAGCCGTAGTCGAGGACGACGACGTTCTTGCCCATGTTCAGGTGTCCAGTCTCTCTACGGCGGGTCTAGAGGCGCATGAGGCCGGAGGCCAGGCACGTCACGGAGCCGAAGGCCAGCACCAGGATGACGCCCTTCGGCAGCTTCTGCTTCCAGAAGGAGATCACTCCGCCGGCCAGGAAGAGGCCGACGAACAGGAGGATCATCGCGGTCTTGCTCACAGCGCACCCTTGGTCGAGGGGAGGATTCCGGCCGCGCGCGGGTCGCGCTCGGCGGCGTAGCGCAGCGCCCGGGCCAGCGCCTTGAACTGGCACTCCACGATGTGGTGCGCGTTGCGTCCGTACGGGACGTGGACGTGCAGCGCGATCTGCGCCTGGGCGACGAAGGACTCGAGGATGTGCCGGGTCATCGTGGTGTCGTAGGCGCCGATCATCGGCGCCATGCCCTCGGGCTCGGTGTGCACCAGGTAGGGCCGGCCGGAGAGGTCGACGGTGACCTGGGCGAGCGACTCGTCCAGCGGCACCGTGCAGTTGCCGAAGCGGTAGATGCCGACCTTGTCGCCGAGCGCCTGCTTGAAGGCGGCGCCGAGGGCGAGGGCGGTGTCCTCGATGGTGTGGTGGGTGTCGATGTGGAGGTCGCCGTCGGTCTTGACGGTGAGGTCGAAGAGACCGTGCCGGCCGAGCTGGTCGAGCATGTGGTCGTAGAAGCCGACGCCCGTGGAGATGTCGGTCTTACCGGTGCCGTCGAGGTCTATCTCGACCAGGACGGAGGTCTCCTTGGTGGTGCGCTCGACGCGTCCGATGCGGGACATTCGGGGTTACAGCTCCTTGATCACGAATCGGACGGCGTCCAGGAAGGCGTCGTTCTCGGCGGGCGTGCCGGCGGTGACGCGAAGCCACCCGGGGACGCCGTTGTCTCGCACCAGGACACCCTGGTCGAGGATGGCCTGCCAGGCGGCGTGGGTGTCGGGGAAGCGGCCGAACTGGACGAAGTTCGCATCCGAGTCGGTCACCTCCAGGCCCATCGCCCGCAGCGCGTCGACCAGCCGGTCGCGTTCGGCCTTGAGCCGTCCGACGTACCCGAGCAGGGTGTCGGTGTGCTCCAGGCAGGCCAGCGCGGTGGCCTGGGTGACGGCCGACAGGTGGTACGGCAGCCGCACCAGCTGGACGGCGTCGACCACGGCCGGGTCGGCGGCCAGGTAGCCCAGGCGCAGTCCGGCGGCGCCGAAGGCCTTGGACATGGTGCGGCTGACCACCAGGTGGGGGCGGCCGTCGATCAGCGGCAGCAGCGAGGCGCGGTGCGAGAACTCGACGTACGCCTCGTCGACGACCACCAGGCTGGGCCGGGCGGCCTGCGCGGCCTCGTACAGGCGCAGCACGGTGTCGGCGTCGACGGCGGTGCCGGTGGGGTTGTTCGGCGAGCAGACGAAGACCACGTTCGGCCGGTGCTCGGCGATGGCCTCGACGGCGGCGTCCACGTCGATGGTGAAGTCGTCGCGCCGCGGGCCGGAGATCCAGGTGGTGCCGGTGCCCCGGGAGATCAGCGCATGCATGGAGTACGAGGGTTCGAAGCCCAGCGCGCTGCGGCCGGGGCCGCCGAAGGTCTGCAGCAGTTGCTGGAGCACCTCGTTGGAGCCGTTGGCGGCCCACACCTGCTCGCGGGTGACCGGGAAGCCGGTGGTGCGGGTCAGGTAGCCGGCGAGGCCCTCGCGCAGTTCGACGGCGTCCCGGTCGGGGTAGCGGTTCAGGCCCCGGGCGGCGTCGGCGACGCGCTCGGCGATCCGGGCCACCAGCTCCTCGGGGAGCGGGTACGGGTTCTCGTTGGTGTTCAGCTGGACGGGGACGTCCAGCTGCGGCGCGCCGTACGGGGACTGGCCGCGCAGCTCGTCCCGGACGGGGAGGTCCTCAAGAGCGGTCACGAGCCGGGAACCGTCCAATCGAAGCGGGCCTTGATGGCGTCGCCGTGGCCCGGGAGGTCCTCGGCGTCGGCCAGGTTGACCACGTGGGCGGCGACGTCGGCGAGCGCGTCCCGGTCGTACTCGACGACCTGGACGCCGCGCAGGAAGGTCTGGACGGAAAGCCCGGAGGAGTGGCAGGCGCAGCCGCCGGTGGGCAGCACGTGGTTGGAGCCGGCCGCGTAGTCGCCCAGCGAGACCGGGGTCCAGCGGCCGATGAAGACGGCTCCGGCGTTGACGACCCGGGCGGCGACGGCGTGCGGGTCGCGGGTCTGGATCTCCAGGTGCTCGGCCGCGTACGCGTTGACCACGGCGAGGCCCTGGGTCAGGTCGTCGACCAGGATGATGCCGGACTGCCTGCCGCCGAGCGCCTCGGCGACCCGCTCGCTGTGCTTGGTCCTGGCGACCTGCACGGCCAGCTCGGCCTCGACGGCGTCGGCCAGCGCCGGGGAGTCGGTGACCAGCACCGAGCCGGAGGTGGGGCCGTGCTCGGCCTGGCTGATCAGGTCGGCGGCGACGTCGGAGGGCAGCGCGCTGTCGTCGGCGAGGACGGCGATCTCGGTCGGGCCGGCCTCGGAGTCGATGCCGATCCGGCCGGCGAACAGCCGCTTGGCGGCGGCCACGTAGATGTTGCCCGGGCCGGTGACCATGGTGACCGGCGCGCATTCCTCGGTGCCCAGGGCGAACATGGCGACCGCCTGGGCGCCGCCGACGGAGTAGACCTCGTCCACGCCGAGCAGCGCGCAGGCCGCCAGGATGGTCGGGTGGACGCGGCCGCCGAACTCGCGCTGCGGCGGGGAGGTGACCGCGATGCCCTTGACGCCCGCCTGCTGGGCCGGCACCACGTTCATCACCACGGAGGACGGGTAGACCGCCAGCCCGCCCGGCACGTACAGCCCGACCCGCTCGACCGGCACCCAGCGCTGGGTGACCGTGCCGCCCGGCACCACCTGGGTGGTGTGCCCGGTGCGGCGCTGGTCCGCGTGGACGGCCCGGGCCCGGCGGATGGACTCCTCCAGGGCGGCGCGCACCTTCGGGTCCAGCGTCTCCAGGGCCTCGGTCAGCTGCTCGGCCGGGACACGGGTCGATTCCAGCCGGACGCCGTCGAAGCGGTCGGTGATCTCGATCAGCGCCGCGACCCCGCGATGGCGTACGTCCTCGGCGATCGGCCGCACCTTCTCCAGTGCGGCCGCCACGTCGAACTCGGCACGGGGCAGCAGGTCACGCGGGTCGTCGAGCGAGCCGCGGAGGTCGATTCGAGAGATCACGCCACCCAGTGTAAGGAGTGGCCGGAACCGCTGGTCCCGCATTTCAGTCCGTGATACGAAAGGCGAGACGACCGGGGGGACGGGGAAAGCATGGCTGATCGCGCTCCGGAGGGCTGGACGGACACGGAGCGGGAGCTCTGGGAGGCCTTCCGACAGGGGAACGTCTTCGACCGCCGCAGTGGCCGCTCCGCCGACGACGACCCCTTCGGGGACGTCCCGTGGGGGCCCGACCGGACGGTGAGCGCCGCGGCGCTCGCCCACCTGCTGCTGGCCGGCCCGGAGGCGGCGCCGGGGCGGGTCGCCTCGCTGCGGATGAGCGGGGTGACCGTCACCGGCGCGCTGAACCTGGCCGGCGGCCGGATCCAGCAGTACGTCGAACTGCACGGCTGCCGCTTCGAGCACAAGGTGCTGATCTCCGAGGCCGAGGCCAGCACCATCCGGATGGTCGACTGCCTGGTCCCCCGGATCGAGGCCTCCCGGCTCACCACCACCGGCGACCTCCACCTGGCCCGCTGCCGGATCCCCGAGGGGCTGCGGCTCACCGACGCCAAGATCGGCACCGACCTGCTGCTCAACCTGGCCGTCATCGGCAGCGACCGCTACGGCCGCGCCGTCTCCGCCGACGGGATGACCGTCCACCAGGACTTCGAGGCCGAACGCGTCGAGGTGCGCGGCGAGTTGAGCATCCGCACCGCCCGGATAGGCGGCCGGCTGTCGCTGCGCGGCGCCCAGCTGCGGGCCGATCCGCAGAACGGCGTCTGCCTCAACGCCGTCCGGATCGTCGTCGGCCACACCCTCTACCTGACCAGCTCCTCCGACGACGGCTGGGCCGGCTCCCGCAGCTACTACGGCTCCGGCTACGGCCAGAACCCCCAGCCCGGCTCGGCCAGCACGCCCTTCCGCGCCTACGGCCAGGTCCGGCTGTCGGACGCCCGCTTCGAGGCCGCCTGCCTGATCACCGGCGAATTCCACCTGGGGGGTGACGACGAGCTCTCGCTGCGCCGCATCCACACGCCCGAGCTGCGCTTCGCCTGCCCGATGCGCCCCACCGGCAGCGTCTCGCTCTCCCGGGCCCGGGTCGGCAACCTGGTCGACATCCCCGAGGCCTGGCCGCTCGGCAAGCACCTGGGGCTGACCGGCTTCGTCTACGAGAACCTGCGCCCCGTCACGCCGTTCACCGTCCAGCAGCGGATCTCCTGGCTGGAGGGCTCCTCGGTGGACTTCCAGCCGGAGTCCTACGAGCAGCTCGCCGCCGCCCTGCGCCGCGACGGCGCCGACGACGACGCCCGCGAGGTGCTGTACGCCAAGCAGCGCCGACGCCGGCAGACCCTACCGCTGCCCTCCCGGGTCTGGGGGCGGATCCAGGACGTCACGGTCGGTTACGGCTACCGCCCCGGCCGGGCGGGGCTGTGGCTGCTGCTCGCCTGGGCCCTCGGCAGCGTCTGGTTCGCCACCCACCCGCTGAAGCCGCTCAAATCGGACGAGGAGCCGCACTGGAACCCGGTGCTGTACACCCTGGACCAGCTGCTGCCGATCGTCGACCTCAACCAGGGCGCCTGGAACCCCGGCGGCGCCGCCCAGTGGATCTCCGCCGGGCTGGTGGTGATCGGCTGGGTGCTCGCCTCCACCGTGGTGGCGGGCGCCACCCGGCTGCTGCAACGGGGCTGAACGGGTGAGCGCGCGGCTGCGACCCGGCCGGGCGGTTCAGCGGGCGGTTCGGCGGGCGGTTCAGTACGCGGCCGCACCGCGCCCCGGCCGCCGGCGGCGGTCCGCCGACAGGGCTGAGCGGTTAACCGCGCGACAAGGCCGGGGCCCGGGGAACTACGCTGTCCGCCGTGACAGAACGGCTGCCGCTCTTCCCGCTGACCACCGTGCTCTACCCGGGCCTCGTGCTGCCCCTGAACGTCTTCGAGGAGCGCTACCGCCGTCTCGTCGCCGACCTGCTCGAACAGCCCGAGGACGCGCCGCGCCGGTTCGGCGTGCTCGCCATCAAGGACGGCCGCGAGGTCGCCCCGGTCCGGCCCGAGGAGGGCCCGGCCGGTCCGCTCGACGGCCTGGGCACCGTCACCGGCGACCCGCTGGAGGCGCTGTTCCACATCGGCTGCGTCGCCGACGTCTCCTCCGTCCAGGAGCAGCCCGACGGCCGCTACGAGCTGCTGGTCACCGGCACCACCCGGTTCCGGCTGCGCTCGGTGACCGTCGCCGGTCCGTACCTGACCGGCGAGATCGAGCCGATCGAGGAGCTGTCCGGCGAGGGCTCCGGCGCCCTGGCCGCCGAGGTCGAGCGGGCCTTCCGGGTGTACCAGAAGCGCCTGGCCGGGGCCAAGGAGGCCAGCACCGTCGGCCGCCCGCAGCTCCCGGACGACCCCCAGGTGCTGTCCTACCTGGTCGCCGCCGCCTCGGTGTTCGAGACCCCGGTCAAGCAGCAGCTGCTCGCCTGCCCCGACACCGCCCAGCGGCTGCGCACCGAACTCGACCTGCTGCGCCGTGAGAGTTCCGTGCTCAGCTGGCTGCCCTCGCTGCCCGCGGTCGACCTCACCCGCCAGTCCTTCAGCCCCAACTGACCGCAGCCGACCGCGACTGCCCGCAGCCGACCGCCACCGACCGAGGACCCCGCATGGCCAAGAAGACCAGGAAGGGCGGTCAGGGCACCCCGGCCACCGTCGCCCTGGAGACCGCCGCCGTCCCCTTCACCGTGCACGCCTACGACCACGACCCGGCGGCGGCCTCCTACGGCGGCGAGGCCGCCGAGGCCCTCGGCGTCGCCCCGGAGCGGGTGTACAAGACCCTGGTCGCCGACGTGGACGGCACCCTCACCGTCGGCGTGGTCCCGGTCGCCGGCCAACTGGACCTCAAGGCGCTCGCCGCGGCCGTCGGCGGCAAGCGCGCCGCCATGGCCGACCCGGCCGCCGCCGAACGCAGCAGCGGCTACGTCCGCGGCGGCATCTCGCCGCTCGGCCAGCGCCGGCCGCTGCGCACGGTGGTGGACGCCAGCGCGCTCGGCCACCCGACCGTCTTCGTGTCGGCGGGGCGCCGGGGCCTGGAGGTCGAGCTGGCCCCGGCCGACCTCATCACCCTGACGAAGGCCGACACCGCGCCGATCGCCCGGTAGCGCCGCGAGCGCCCGGCGGAAGGCCCGGCTCGTACCGGACCGGCCGCCTTCCGCCTCGCCCGCGAACCTCAGCTCCGGAACCTCGGCCCTGGAACCTCGGCCGTGGAACCTCAGCCCGCCCGGCGGTCCTCCGGCGCCGCCGCCGGGGGCTCCTCGCCGGGGCCCCCGTAGGTGCCCGCCGGAGCGCCCCAGTACGGCGGCGGGTCCTCCTCCCGCTTGCCGAACGCCGCCGACAGCGCCAGCAGCACCACCATCGCCGCCATCGGCCACACCAGCAGCGCCCCCAGCGCACCCAGGTCGATGCTCGCGTCGAAGTGCCCGCCGTTGCCGACCCGCCGAGCCTCACCGATCAGGTCGTCGCTCGGCCCGAGCCAACGCCCGATCCGCCAGGCGCCGATCGACCCGAGCAACCCGCCGACGGCCAGCCCCAGCGCGACCGCGATCCCGCCGCCGCGCTTGCGGGTCACCAGGAAGGCCCCGAGCGCGGTCACGATCCCCGCGCCCAGCGCGATCAGCACGAACACCGCGTCGGCGCCCGCGCGCTGCTCGCCCTCCGGGTCCGCGTAGAGGATCCGGTCACCGTCCACCAGCAGCGGCACCTTCGGCGCCAGCCAGACCCACAGCCCGGCCATCACCACGGCGGCGACGAGACAGGCGACCACGACGCCCGCCCCGATCCGCACCTCCGGCAGCAGCCGCCGCCCCACCGAGGGGACGGGCGCGTCCTCGGCCGCGGGTGGCGGCGCGAACGGGTCGGGCACGGCATCCGTGGTCGCGTGCACCTCGGCGCGGGCGGGATCCGGAGGAGTGTTCGGTACGGTCACGGGTCCCATCGTTTCACGACGGCCGCCCGAACGGCCCCACCGCCCACGCCCCGGGCCGCGCACCGGCGGGGCATCAGCCGCCACCGGCCTACCGGGCGACCGCGCGCCGGTACGCCCAGGTGGCCAGCGCCAGCGACACCACGCCGACCGCCGCGCAGACCCCCAGGTCCGCCGCGACCACCGCCCAGTCCGGGTCCGGCGCGAAGGTCCGGGCGAACGCCTCCACCCCGTACGTCGAGGGCAGCAGGTCGCGCAGCCACAGCACCGGCTGCGGCAGGTGGTCCACCGGCAGCACGCCGAGCAGCAGCGCCGCCGACATGCCGAGCTGCCCCAGCATCGTGGCGATCTCCGGCCGCGGCGCCAGCAGCCCGCAGGCCGCGCCCAGCCCGGCCAGCGCGGCCCCGGCCAGCGGCACCACCGCGAGCAGCACCCACAGCTGCCCGAGCGGCAGCCCGAACATCACCGCGCCGATGCCGGCCGTGACCAGCGTCCCCGGCAGGGTGAACGAGGCGTACGCGGCGGCCGCGCCGAGCACCACCGAGGCGGCCGGCACCGGCAGCGTGCCGTAGTGGTCCAGCCCCCCGTCGGCCCGCAGCTTGCCGAAGTACTGGGCGAGCAGGTTGAGCGCGACGAAGGCCACCACCAGCACGCTCGACCCGGCGACCACCGACCGCGCCGCCGAGGTCTGCCCGGCGTCCACGACGCCCCGCATCATCACCAGGATGCCGACCGACTGGAAGGTCGCCACGAACAGCAGCGGGATGCGCGCCACCTTCGCCCGGGCCAACTGCGCCCGGTAGACCGCGGCGAGGGAGGGCAGCAGTCGGGCGGCGGGGGCGAGCGGGGCCGGCCCGGCCGTCGACCGGTCGGTCCGCGGGGGCACCGAGAGCAGGGTCACTTGGCCAGTCCTCCGTGGCGGCCGCCCAGCTTGAGGTAGGCGTCCTCAAGGCTGGGCGTGGCGAGGGTGAAGTCGTCGAGCGCCGCGAAGGCCGGGCCGGTGGTGACGGCGGCGACCAGTTCCCGGGCCTGCTCGGGGGTGGTGCGGACGGTCCAGCGGCGCCCGGTGCGCTCGGCCCGTTCGGCCAGCGCGGCGACGGCGGGGACGCCGACCGGCGCCTCGTCCCGCCAGACCAGGTCGAGCCGCACGGCGCCGTCCACCAGCGCCTTGAGGCCGCCCGGGGTGTCGCAGGCGATCACCCGGCCCTCGTCCACCACGGCGACCCGGTCGAGCACGGTCTCCGCCTCGATCACGTTGTGGGTCACCAGCAGCACGGTCGTCCCGCGCTCGGCCCGCCGCCGGTCCACGGCCGACCACACGGCCCGCCGGGCGACCGGGTCCATGCCTGTCGTCGGCTCGTCCAGCACGAGCAGCGGCCGCTCCCCCACCAGGGCGGCCGCGAAGCAGGCGAGCCGGCGCTGCCCGCCGGAGAGCTTGGCCAGCGGCCGGGAGGCGATCGGCTCCAGCCCGAGTTCGGTGAGCACTTCCGCCGCCTCGGCCCGGGCCCGCGCCCGGGTGAGCCCGCGCAGCCGGCCGGTGGTCTCGGCGGCCAGCACCACGCTCAGTTCGTCCAGCGCGGTGGACTCCTGTCCGAGGTAGCCGAGCAGCCGCGCCGCCCGCTCGGGGTGGCGCACGATGTCGTGGCCGAGCAGGTCGATCGAGCCCGAGTCCGGCCGCAGCAGCCCGGTGAGCTGGCGCACCAGGGTGGACTTGCCGGCGCCGTTCGGCCCGAGGAGTCCGAAGACTTCTCCCGGCCGGACGGTCAGGCTGATCCCGTCGTTGGCCCGGACCTGCGTCGCGGCGCCCCCGCGCCCGGTGCGGTACGTGCGGACGAGGTCCCGCACGACGACGCACGGCGAGGTGTCCTGGGGTGCCCGCCCGGCCGTCTCTTCCACGACCGAAGACTCTACGCGCTCACACGGGCGCACCGGACGAGGGGGCCTGATCACCGGAAACCGCCGGTCCGCCGGGGACGGGCCGACCACGGGCGGGCCGGCCGTGGACGGGCCAGGCGAGCACTCGTCCTCGGCTCAGCCCTCGGCTCAGTCCTCGACCACCATGGAGCCCCCGGGCACCCGGGCCGCCAGCTCCTTCCAGAAACCCGCCCGGATGGCGTAGCGGTCGTGCTCGTCGATCTGGTCGTCCTTGTGCGCGAGCAGGCCGAAGCGGGCGGCGTAGCGCAGCAGCTCGCCGTCGACCCGGTGTGGGATGCGCGGGTAGTCGGGCCACAGCACGGTGAGCCGTTCGACGTCGCCGAGCCGGTCGCTCCAGCGCCGGGCGAAGACCTGGCCGACTTCGTGGGCGTCGCCGCCGATCGAGGTGATGTCCTCCTCGCGGTCGGCCCAGCGCTGTTCGGCGGTGGTCAGCTGGGCCAGGGTCGGCAGGCTGTCACCGGCGGTGACGGCAGGCTCCGGTGCGGGCCGGTCCACCCAGCCGCGGTCGGAGGACCACCGCAGCACCGGACCGGTCGCGGCGGGCCCGGCGGCGGAGCCGTTGGCGTGCCCGTTGGCGTGTCCGTTGGCGTGCCCGTTGGCCGCCGGGGTGACGGGCGCGACGGCGGAGACCCGCCCGGCGAGGTCCTTGGGCGTGGGCACCACCCGCAGGGTCGCGGCCGGCTGCGGCCGTCCGTCAGCGGCGGGCGCGTCGGGAGCGGGGGCGCCGGCGGCCGGCCGGGTCACCGGCGGCACCACGGAGGGCAGCGAGGCGGGCGGGGCGGCGAGGATCTTGGCGATCTCCTGCCGGGCGCCGGCCGTGCCCGGTGCCGGGAACACGCTGGAGCTGTCCCGCAGCGAGAAGGACCCCTCGATCCACTCGCGGTCCAGCACCCGCCGCTCGTCGGCCTCGCCGACCAGGTCCTCGGACTGGTTGAAGTCCCCGTCGGCGGCCTGCAGCGCCCACAGGTGGACGGCCACCCCGTGCTCCTTGGCGGTCATCATCCCGGGCAGCAGGTCCCCGTCCCCGGTGATCAGCACGACGTCCGCGCAGGCCCGGTTGCGGGCCAGCTCGGAGAGCTCGGCGTGCATCGCGGCGTCCACGCCCTTCTGCACCCAGCGCCCCTCAGCGCGGGTCAGGGCGCCCAGCCGTACGGTGACCCGGGGCAGGACGCGCAGCCGCCGGTGTTCGGGCATCGGGCGGCGGTCGGGGGCGGCGTCGAACCAGTAGATCCGCAGCAGCGGCAGGCCGGTCTCGGCTTCGGCGCGTTCGCGCAGGGCGCTGATCAGCGCGGTGTGGTTCACGGTGACCCTGGAGCGGGACGGGTCACCGGCGAGCAGGCTGGCGGCGGCGCCCAGCAGGTATCCGGCGTCCACCAGGACGACACAGCGGTCCATCTGCGCACCTCTTTTCGCTCGCCCTCGAAGGTCGGTCGGGGTGGGCGGACGCCCGGCGCCGGGCGGGTGGGGTGAGGGGCCCCCGGTGGCCGCCCGATCGTTGGGTCACCTTTTCCCCCTGCTTCGCGACCCGAACCTCGGCGGATGTCCCGGTCCCGCAACAGCCGCCCCAATGAGTCGCAAAGAAACACGAAGGCGGGCCCCGTTCAACGACGGGACCCGCCAAACGTCACGGACGGCTGGTCCGGGTCAGCCCCTGAGCTCGGCGGCGACCAGCTCGGCGAGCTGGACGGCGTTCAGCGCGGCGCCCTTGCGGAGGTTGTCGTTCGAGACGAACAGCGACAGGCCGTTCTCCACGGTCTCGTCCGCGCGGATGCGGCCGACGTAGCTCGGGTCCCGGCCGGCCGCCTGCAGCGGGGTGGGGATCTCGGACAGCTCGACGCCCGGGGCGCCGGTGAGCAGCTCGACGGCGCGCTCGGGGCTGATCGGACGCTCGAAGCGGGCGTTGATCTGCAGCGAGTGGCCGGAGAAGACGGGCACGCGCACGCAGGTGCCGGCGACCTTCAGCCCGGGGATGCCGAGGATCTTGCGGCTCTCGTGGCGGAGCTTCTGCTCCTCGTCGGTCTCGTTGGAGCCGTCGTCCACGAGGGAGCCGGCCAGCGGCACCACGTTGAAGGCGATCGGCCGCTGGTACACCTTGGGCTCGGGGAACTCCACGGCGGCGCCGTCGTGGGCGAGCGCCGAGGCGCCGTCCACGACCTTGGCGGCCTGGTCCTGCAGCTCGGCGACGCCGGCCACGCCGCTGCCGGAGACGGCCTGGTAGGTGGAGACGACGAGCGCGGCCAGGCCGGCCTCCTCGTGCAGCGGGCGCAGCACGGGCATGGCGGCCATGGTGGTGCAGTTCGGGTTGGCGATGATGCCCTTGGGCCGGTCGGCGACGGCCTCGGGGTTGACCTCGGAGACCACCAGCGGGACCTCCGGGTCGCGGCGCCAGGCGGAGGAGTTGTCGATGACGACGGCGCCGGCCGCGGCCACCTTGGGCGCCAGGGCCTTGGAGGTGGAGCCGCCGGCCGAGAAGATGACGATGTCCAGGCCGGTGTAGTCGGCCGTGGCCGCGTCCTCGACGGTGATCTCGGTGCCCTGCCAGGGCAGCGTGCGTCCGGCCGAGCGGGCCGAGGCGAACAGCCGCAGCTGCTCCACCGGGCCGACTCCACCGGGGAGTCCAGCGCGCTCGGCCAGGATCTCGCGGACCACGCCGCCGACCTGGCCGGTGGCCCCGACAATGCCGATCTTCATTCCGACTACTCCTCTGGATGGTGCTGTCTACAGCCGCACTCCGCCCATCATGCCTTGTCACGCGGGTGGGGCGACCTGCCGTTTCACGCTGTGAGAGGGGCCTGCGGCGGGCGGGGCGTCCGCGGCGGGCGGGTGACGGCCCGACTGCTAGTGGTCCAGACCACGAGCTAGGGCCAGTGCGGCGGCGACCTCCGCCTCCCCCGCCGGCAGCAGCGGCAGCCGGACGTCGGGGGTGGGGATCCGGCCCTGGGCGTGCAGCACGCCCTTGGTCACCGTCGGGTTCGGCGCGGTGAACGCGGACAGCGCCAGGGCGGTCAGCCGGTGCCCGAGCGCCCGCGCCCGCTCGACGTCCCCGGCCTGCCAGGCTTCGTACAGCTCGACGAAGCGGCCGGTGGCCAGGTGCGCGGAGGCGAGGATGCCGCCGGCCGCGCCGATCGCCAGCATCGGCGCCAGGTAGGCGTCCTCCCCGGTCAGCACCGCGAACCCGGCGGGGGTGTCGGCGAGCAGTTCGGCGGCCGTCTGGTCCAGCCCGCCGGTCGCGTACTTGACGCCCACCACGCCCTCGATCGCGGCCAGCTCGCGCAGCGCGGCGGTGGAGAGCTGCTGCCCGGTGCGGTACGGGATGTGGTAGACGACCAGCGGCAGCGGGCTGCCCGCGGCCAGCGCCCGGAAGTGCGCGACCGTCCCCGCCTCGCCCGCCCGGACGAAGGCCGGCGTGGTGACCAGCGCCGCCGCCTGCGGGGCCCGGTCGGCGAGCGCGGCCAGCGCCTCGCCGACGGCTCGGGTGTCGCCGCCGGAGACGCCGACCATCAGCTGAGCCCCGCGTGCCGCGCAGGCGGCCGCGGTGACGTCCACCACCGCGTCCCGCTCCTCGGCGGTCAGCGCGGCGGGCTCGCCGGTGGTGCCGAGTGCGGCCAGCCCGGCCGCTCCGGCGTCCAGGAGCTCGTCCGCGAGCTTCTCCAGCGCGTCGAGGGCGAGGGAGCCGTCGGCGGCGAAGGGGGTGATCAGGGGGACATGGATGCCCTTGAGTTCCATGCGACGATCCTGCGGCGTGCCGATCACCCAGGTCCAGTTCCCATTTGTGACGCTTCTCGTAAGCTGAGCCGATGCTCGACGTCCGACGCCTGCGTCTCCTGCGCGAACTCGCCCACCTCGGCACCATCGCCGCCGTCGCCGAGGCGCTGTCCTTCAGCGCCTCGGCGGTGTCCCAGCAGCTGTCCGTCCTGGAGAAGGAGGCCGGCGTCCCGCTGCTGGAGCGCACCGGGCGGCGGGTCACCCTCACCCCGGCCGGGCGGGGCCTGGTCCGCCACGCCGAGTCCGTGCTCGCCCTGCTGGAACAGGCGGGTGCCGAACTCGCCCATGCCAGGCGGGGGTTGGCCGGTCCGCTGCGGATCGGCACCTATCCTTCGGCGGCCCGGGCGATCATCCCGGCGGTGCTCGCCGAGCTGGCTTCCTGGCACCCGGGGCTGGAGCCGATGGTCACCGAGGTCGACCCGGCCGCCGTCGGCGCGGCCCTGCGCGCGGGGGAGCTGGACGTCGCGCTGGTCCACGAGTACGACCTCGTCCCGGCCGACCCCGAGCCCGGGCTCGCGGTCACCCGCCCGGTCTTCACCGAGCCGATGTACCTGGCCGCCCGCGCCCCCGCCACCGTCGCCGAGCATCACGGCTCGCCCTGGATCATGTCCCCGCCCGGCACCCTCTGCCACACCATGGCCGTCCGCGCCTGCGAGGCGGCGGGCTTCGCGCCCCGGATCCGGCACCAGATCGACGACTTCACCACGGTGCTGGCGCTGGTGGCGCCGGCTCCCACCCGGCCATCTCGGCCTTCGTCTCGGCCCTGTACACGGCGGTGCCGCCGGGGCTGGGCGGCGGCACCTGACCGCACCGGAGCCCGGAGCCCGGGGCCCGAAGACCGGGCTCCGGGCTCCGGGCCGGGTTTCCTCAGACCGCCAGGCAGCTCGGCCCGAGCAGCTGCTTCAAGTCCCCGAACAGCGCCGGGTCGGACTTCACCCGGTGCCGGTCCAGCCGCAGCACCGTGGTCTTGTCGCGGCTCTCCAGCCGCACCCGGACCTCGGTGGTGCCCCGGTGGCTGCCCAGCACCTCGCCGAGCCGGGCCACCAGCGGCGGCGTCACCTTCCCGACCGGGATGTTGATGGTGATCGGCGCCTCGGCGTGCGCGTTCGACAGGTCGGGGACGGAGAGCTCCATGCCCATCAGCCGCGGCACGTCCTCCCGCTTGTCCAGCTTGCCGCGGACGAACACGACGGCGTCCTCGACCAGTTGGGAGGAGACCAGCTGGTAGCTCGCCGGGAAGAACATGCAGTCGATCGAGCCCGCCAGGTCCTCGACGGTGGCGATCGCCCAGGCGTTGCCCTGCTTGGTCATCTTCCGCTGGAGGCCCGAGATGATGCCGCCGATCGTGACGATCGTGCCGTCCGGGCGCTCCGCGAGGTCGGCGACCGCGCAGTCCGCCTTGTCGGCGAGCACGTGCTCGATGCCGTGCAGCGGGTGCGAGGAGACGTACAGGCCGAGCATCTCCCGCTCCTGGGTGAGCAGGAAGGACTTCTCCCACTCCTCCTCGGAGAAGACGACGTCCAGCCCGAAGCTCGGCTCGTCCGTGGTGGTGTCGCCGCCGAACAGGTCGAACTGACCCTCGGCCTCCTTGCGCTTCACGCCGACCACGTTGTCGATCATCGGCTCGAACTGCGCGCTCAGACCCTTGCGGGTGTGCCCGAGCGAGTCGAAGGCGCCCGCCTTGATCAGCGATTCGACGGTCCGCTTGTTGCAGACCACCGACTCCACCTTGTCCAGGAAGTCGGGGAACGACGAGAACTTCCCCTTGGTCTTGCGCGTCCGGATCATCGACTCGACCACCGGGCCGCCGACGTTGCGGATGGCGGTGAGGCCGAACCGGACGGTGTCGTCACCGTGCGGGGTGAAGTCCGAGTCCGACTCGTTGACGTCCGGCGGAAGGACGTTGATGCCCATCTTGCGGCACTCGTTGAGGTAGACCGCCGACTTGTCCTTGTCGTCCTTGACGGAGGTGAGCAGGCCGGACATGTACTCGGCCGGGTAGTTGGCCTTGAGGTAGGCCGTCCAGTACGAGACCAGCCCGTACCCGGCGGTGTGCGCTTTGTTGAACGCGTAGCCGGAGAAGGGGACGAGGACGTCCCACACGGCCTGGATCGCCTCGTCCGAGTAGCCGCGCTCCCGGCAGCCCTTCCGGAAGGGGACGAACTCCGCCTCCAGGATCTCCTTCTTCTTCTTGCCCATGGCCCGGCGCAGCAGGTCCGCCTGGCCGAGCGAGTAGCCGGCCAGGATCTGCGCGGCCTTCTGCACCTGCTCCTGGTAGACGATCAGGCCGTAGGTGGGCTCCAGGATCTCGCGGAGCGGCTCCTCCAGCTCCGGGTGGATCGGGGTGATCTCCTGCTGGCCGTTCTTGCGCAGGGCGTAGTTGGTGTGGGAGTTGACGCCCATCGGGCCCGGACGGTACAGCGCCAGGACGGCGGAGATGTCCTCGAAGTTGTCGGGCTTCATCAGGCGCAGCAGCGAGCGCATCGGCCCGCCGTCGAGCTGGAAGACGCCGAGCGTGTCACCGCGGGCGAGGAGTTCGTAGGTCGGCTTGTCGTCGAGGGGCAGATCAAGCAGGTTGATCTTGATGCCCTTGTTCTTCTCGATCGCCTTGACGGCGTCGTCCATGATCGTCAGGTTGCGCAGGCCGAGGAAGTCCATCTTGAGGAGGCCGAGGCCCTCACAAGTGGGGTAGTCGAACTGCGTGATGGTGACGCCGTCGGTGTGCCGGGTCCAGACCGGGATGTGGTCGGTCAGCGGCTCGGCGGACATGATGACGCCGGCCGCGTGCACGCCGGGCTGGCGGATCAGGCCCTCGATGCCGCGCGCGGTGTCGATGACCTTCTTGACGTCCGGGTCGGTCTCGTACAGGCTGCGGATCTCACCGGCCTCGCTGTACCGGGGGTGCGTCGGGTCGGTGATGCCGGAGAGCGGGATGCCCTTGCCCATGACGTCCGGCGGCATCGCCTTGGTGATCCGGTCGCCCATCGCGTACGGGTAGCCGAGGACGCGCGAGGAGTCCTTGATGGCGGCCTTCGCCTTGATGGTGCCGTACGTGACGATCATGGCGACCTTGTCGGATCCCCACTTCTCCGTGACGTACCGGATCACGTCACCGCGCCGGCGCTCGTCGAAGTCGATGTCGACGTCGGGCATGGAGATGCGCTCGGGGTTGAGGAAGCGCTCGAAGATCAGGCCGTGCGGGATGGGGTCGAGGTCGGTGATGCCCATCGCGTACGCGACCAGCGAACCGGCCGCCGAACCACGGCCCGGACCCACTGCGATGCCCTGGCTCTTGGCCCACATGATGAAGTCCGCGACCACGAGGAAGTACGCCGGGAACCCCATCTGGATGATGGTGTCCATCTCGTACTCGGCGAGCTTCTTGTGCTCCTCGTCGTACCCGTCCGGGAAGCGCCAGTCCATGCCCTCCCAGACCTTGGCCTTGAAGAAGTCCGCCTCGGACTCGTAGCCCTCCGGGATGGGGAAGCGGGGCATCAGGTTCTTGAACTGGAACATGCCCTCGGTGTCGACCCGGGAGGCGACGAGGAGCTGGCTGTTGCGGCAGCCCTCCTGCCAGGCGTCCGAGGAGTCCAGGGCGTACATCTCGGCGGCCGACTTGATGTAGTAGCCGGTGCCGTCGAAGCGGAAGCGGTCCGGGTCGGAGAGGTTCTTGCCGGTCTGCACGCAGAGCAGCAGGTCGTGGGCGCCGGCGTCGGCCTCGGTGGTGTAGTGCGAGTCGTTGGTGACCACCGGCGGGATGTTCAGCTTCCGGCTGATCTCCAGCAGCCCGTCGCGGACCCGCTTCTCGATGTCGAGGCCGTGGTCCATCAGCTCCAGGAAGTAGTTCTCCTTGCCGAAGATGTCCTGGTAGTCGGCGGCGGACTTCAGCGCCTCGTCGAACTGGCCGAGGCGCAGCCGGGTCTGCACCTCGCCGGAGGGGCAGCCGGTGGTGGCCATCAGGCCGCCGGACAGCTCGGAGATCAGCTCCTTGTCCATCCGCGGCCACTTGACCAGCCACCCCTCGGCGTAGGAGCGCGAGGTCAGCTTGAAGAGGTTGTGCAGGCCCTCCTTGTTCCGGGCCCAGATCGTCTTGTGGGTGTAGGCGCCGGACGCGGAGACGTCGTCCTTCTTCTGGTGCGGCTGGCCCCAGAGGATGCGCTTGGTGTTGGAGCGGGACTCCGGGGCGACGTACGCCTCGATGCCGATCACGGGGGTGATGCCGGCGGCGGTCGCCTGCTTGTGGAACTCCGCGGCGCCGTACATGTTGCCGTGGTCGGTCATTGCGACGTGGGTCTGACCCAGCCGTTCGACCTCCTTGAACATCTGCTTCAGCCGGGCGGCACCGTCCAGCATCGAGTACTCGGTGTGGACGTGCAGATGCGCGAACGGCTGGTCGCTCAAGGCGGGGCCTCCGGAGGCTCTGGTGCTGGTCTGGTGGGCCGGCGAACGTGCTGGTCACAGGGGATGCCCTGGAAATGGATGTGGCCCGGAACACCTCTCGGGGTCCGGACCACCTCACACGTTCACGCATCTACTCTAGCCCTCCCGAAGCCGGGCCAGACGCACCGCGGCAGCCTCCCGGACCGCCGTTTCCTCCGTCGGATCGGCCGGAGGCAGGCCGGACGCGCTCCCACCTCGGGCCGTTCCGGAGCGTGCTCGATCCCGGACAGTCGGGCACCGGGTTCACCCGAATCGGGCCGGGCCCGACCCGGTCAGGCGTCCGGCTCCGCCAGGTCCGCGAGGAAGTCGAGGGCCGCCGCCCAGGCGCGCTCGGCGGCCTCCTCGTCGTAGTCGGGCAGGTCCCGGTCGGTGAACAGGTGCCCGGCGCCCGGGTAGCGGTGCACCTCGACCTCCGCGCCCGCGCGCCGCATCCGCAGGTACCAGGCGTTCAGCCAGTCCTCCGGCTCGTACGGGTCCGGGTCCGCCATGTGCAGCTGGACGGGGATCGAGGTCGCCGCGTCCTCCCGGAGGTCGGAGGTGCCGTGCAGGAGCAGCAGGCCGCGGGCCTTCGAGTCGGCGAGCGCCAGGTTCTGGGCGACGGCACCGCCGAGCGAGAAACCGGCGTACACCAGGCCGCCCTCGGAGAGCGGGGCGACCGCGGTGACGGCCCGCTTCAGCAGTTCGTCGCTGCCGCCGATCTCCTCCTGGTAGGCGCGCGCGCCCTCGGAGTCGTCGAAGGTCCGCCCCTCGAACAGGTCCGGGGTGTGCACGGTGTGCCCGGCGTCGCGCAGCCGGCCGGCGGCGGCGTGCACGGCCGGGCGCAGGCCGTGGGCGGAGTGGAAGAGGACGATCTGGGCCACGGTTCGGGGTCCTTCACCAGACGAAGTCGGGGGTACCCACCCATGATCCCGCATCCCCGCGCAAAGCCCCCGCTTGAGCCGGGGCCCCGAAAGCCGGGCTCCGCGGAAGCCGTGGCCCCCGGCGGCTCTCGCCGCCGGGGGCCGAGCCGAGCCCCGGTCAGGCCTGCGGAGGCTGCGGCGTCCAGGCCGCGACGAGGTCGAGCAGCCCGGGGAAGCGGGCGTTGAGGTCGTCGACCCGCACGTGGCTGCGGCGCTCCAGCCCGTACTGACGCTGGCGCGTCACCCCCGCCTCGCGCAGCGCCTTGAAGTGGTGGGTGAGCGAGGACTTGGGCCGGTCGAGGCCGAACCAGCCGCAGGAGTGGTCGAAGTCCTCGGACTCCAGCAGGAGTTTGCGGACGATGGTCAGCCGCAGCGGGTCGCTGAGCGCGCCCAGCACGTTCTCCAGGCGCAGTTCCTCGATGGCCGGCTCGGCCAGCGGTTCGGGCAGGTCGGACGGCTCAGGGAGCACCTTGAAGGCGGGTGCGTCGGCCGTGGTCGTAGGCATAGGCAGCTCCTCGACTCCTCATAACTCGGTTCCTATGTAGTACGACTTGTATCGTACTGCATGCTAAGTTCGACTCGACTCGTACTGCTGGAGAGCCAACAGTCAGACCGGGAGGAACCGTCATGTCCGAGACCAGGACCGCACCCGTCCAGGCCGTCGAGGAGGTGCAGCGCACCGCGACCGCCGAGGCCACCACCATCGCCCCCGCCGCCACCAAGCCCACCGCCCCGCTGTGGTGGGTCTGGCTGGCCGCCTGGCCGGTCACCGCCGTCTTCGTCCTCTCGAACGCGGCCACGCCGCTGTACGTGCTGTGGCAGCACGACATCGGCTTCTCCAAGGGCACCCTGACCGTGGTGTTCGCCTTCTACATCGTCGGCCTGATCGGCTCGCTGCTGGTCTCCGGCGTGGTCTCCGACCGGATCGGCCGCAAGCCCGTCCTGCTCCCGGCGCTGGCCCTGGGACTCGCCGCCTGCCTGATCTTCGGAACCGCCACCAGCGTGGCCGCGCTGATCGTGGCGCGACTGTTCACGGGCATCGCGGTCGGCGCGGTGGTGTCGGCCGGCATGGCCGCCGTCACCGACGTCGCCGGGCCCGAGCGCAAGCGGATCGCCGCCCTGCTGGCCTCCTGCGCGATGGTCTTCGGCGCCGGCCTCGGCCCGCTGCTCGCCGGGGTGCTCTCCGAGCTGGTCCCCGGGCCGACGGTCACCGTGTTCGTCGTCGAGGCCGTGGTCCTGGCCACCGCCGTGCTGGTCGTGCTGCGGATGCCGGTGCGCCGTCCCGAGAGCCGCGGCAAGGGTGCCTGGATCCGGGTGCCCGGAGTCCCGAGCGGCAACGGCCGTCAACTCGCCCTCGGCATCGCGGTGTTCGCCCCCGGCATCACCGCCACCTCGTTCGTGCTCTCGCTCGGCCCCTCGCTGCTCTCCGGCCTGCTCGGCACCACCAACCGGATCGTCGCCGGGGCCATGGCCTTCGTGATGTTCCTGACCGCCACCGGCGTGCAGTTCGCCGTCCAGAAGCTGCGCCGCCGCGCCATCCTGACGGCCGGCGCGGTGAGCACCACCCTGAGCATGGTCGCGCTGATCATCGCCGTGCACTCGGAGGCGGTCGCGGTCCTGATCGTCGCCGCGCTGCTGGCCGGCGCCGGCCAGGGCATGGGGCAGCTCGGCGGCCTGTCGCTGCTCAACTCCACCATCGCGCCGCAGCGGCTCGCCGAGGCCAACGCCGCCCTGAACGTGGGCGGTTACATCCCGGCCGGCATCCTGCCCGTCTCGGCCGGCTACCTCAGCGACGCGGTGGGCCTGACCAACGGCGCCACGATCTTCGGCGCCGTGCTGACCGCCCTCGCGGTGATCGGCGGCCTGGTGGTCCTGGCGACCAAGCGCCAGGTGACGGACCCGGCCTGACCGGCCGTACGAGACGGCACGCCCTCCCGGGCGGCGGTGCACCGGCTGACCAGCGGTGCACCGCCCCCGGGCGTCCGCCGTTTCCGGGCGGGCAACACCCGCCGCCGGGGACGGGCGGCGGGCGTCCGCCGTTCAGGCGCACGGGCGGCGCGGACGGGCAGTGAGGACGGGCGGCGCGGACGGGCAGTGCGGACGGGGAAAGGCTCACTCCGTCCGCATCGCCCGGAACAGCAGACCGCTCAGATCGCGCCAGCGCGCCACCACGTCGGCCCGTCCGCTGAGCACGTCGGAGACGTGCTGCGACCCGAAGAACGCGGACACCAGCGAGCGCGCCGCCTGCGCCGGCACGACGTCGGCGCGCAGTTCGCCCGCCTCCCGCGCGGAGGTCAGCAGGGACTCCAGCAGGGCGATCCAGTCGACGTACGGAGTGGGCAGCTCGGCGTCGATCTGCGGTCGTTCGATCTGCAGCCGGGCACCCGCCTGGACGATCACGTCGTCCTGGAACGCGACGGCGGCCCGGTCCAGCATCCGCACCGCGGTCTCCAGCGGCCCGAGCTCCTCCCGGGCGATCTCATCGAGCAGTTTCGGCCAACGTGCGTAGTGCTCCTCCACGATCGCCACGGCCAGCGCCTCCTTGGTCGGGTAGTGGAAGTACACCGCGCCCTTGGTCATCTCGACCCGGTCGGCGACGTCCTTGACCGACGTCTGACGGAAACCCCGCTCGGTGAACAGCTCGGCGGCTCCGATCAGGACCCGCTGCCGGGTCCTGGCGGAACGCTCCTGCTTGGGATCGGAACCCCTGCGAACTGGGGTTTTGGGTGCGGCGAAGGCGATGGTCTGCGGCTCCATCATGAGGAACTCTCCGTGGTCAGTCGGCGTGGCGCCGTGGTGGGGACGGCCTGCCTGCCGCGGTCGGTCGTGCTCTGTCGTGTGCGGTTCTGCTCGGCCGTGGCCGATGACAAAAATCTACCCCTCAATATTCCTTCCTGAAGGTATATTTCTCGGCGTCGCCACGTGCCGCGTCGGGACGATACCGGCGCATGGGCTGGCACGGCGAGCCAGGAGGGGGAACTGCTCATGCACGTCATGCCTGGACTTGAACTGACGACCGGCCGTCCGGGGTCGGAGCACCACTGGAGAACCATGGACTTCGGACAGCGCGTCCCACGCGCGTCCGTCCACAAGGCGGCCGACGCGGAGGTGCTGCTGACGGACGCGCGGCAGCTCGGCGACGACCGTTTCGCGCTCGCGGCCCGCTGGGACCGGGACCACTACCTCACCCACCAGGACGGCCCCGCGGCCGACCCGGTGATCCTGGCGGAGACCACCCGGCAGACCGCCATCCACCTGTCCCACCGCTTCCTCGACGTCCCGTACGGCCTGCCGTTCGTCCTGAGCGAGGCCTCCGTCGACCTGTCCGAGGAGCTGCCGCCGGTCGGCCCGCAGGGCCTCGCGGTCGGACTCGACGTCGTCTGCCGGCGCCCCGCCGAGGGCTCGCGCCGCCTGCGCCTGGAGCTGGACGCCGACGTGCTGGTCCGGCACCGGACGGTCGGGAGGACCCGGCTGTGCTGGGAGCCGATGGAGCCCGGCCGCTACGCCATGCTGCGCAGGCGCGGCGGCGGCGACCCCACCGCCGCGCCGCTGCCCGAGCCACCCGGGATCCCGCTGTCGCCGGCGGCCGTCGGCCAGCTCGCCGAACGGGACGTGCTGATCGCCACCGACCCGACACGGTGGAACGCCTGGTGGCTGCGGCTCGACCGCGACCACCCGGTGCTCTTCGACCACGAGTCCGACCACGTCCCGGGCATGGCGCTGGTGGAGGCGTTCCGGCAGGCCGGCCGGGTCGTCGCCGCGGAGCGCCGGGCGGGCGCGAGCAGCGTGACGGCGCTCGCGGTCGGGTTCACGGCCTTCGGCGAACTGGACGCTCCGGTGTCGATCACCGCCGAGCCGGCCGGACTCGGCCGCGGCGCGTTCACCCTCCGCGCCCACCAGGGCGAGCGGGAACTCGCCCACGCCACCGTCCGCTGCGGCGCGGCGGAGCCGGCCCGGGCCCTGCTGGGGACGGCGTGCTGAGCCCCTCCCCCGAAACCGCCGGTCCCCGGGCCACTCCCGGGACCACCGCCCCGGCCGACCCCCGCACCACCCTCCGGACGACCCTCCGGGCCACCGACCTGACCACCGACCTGACCGCCCCGCTGACCACCGACCTTCCGGCCACCGGCCGACCGCAGCACGGCCGGCACGCCACCGCGCCCCAGGAGGCGTTGAAACTGCTCACCGAACTCGCCCGCCGCGACTCCCCCACCACCGAGGAGCAGCGCAGGCTCACCCCCCGGGTGGCCGCCGCCCTGGCCGACGCGGGCTTCCCGCGCCACTTCGTCCCCACCCGCTGGGGCGGCGCAGCCGGGACCTTCGCCGGGCTGCTCGCCGAGGCCTCCGCCGTCGCCGAGGCCTGCGCCGCCACGGGCTGGTGCGCCGCCCTGTTCGCGGCGCACGGCCGGCTCGCCGCCTACCTGCCCGAACAGGGGCAGCGAGAGCTGTGGGCGGACGGCCCGGACGCCCGGATCGCCGCCTCGGTCGTCCCGCCGCAGGGCCGTGCCACCGAGGTGGCTGACGGCTGGCGGCTGGAGGGCGAGTGGCGCACCGCCAGCGGGGTCGACCACGCCGAGTGGGTGCTGCTGGCCTCGTGGACGCCGGGGCCGGGCGGCGTCCGGGAGCACCGGATGTTCGCCGTGCCGCGCGCCGAGCTGACCGTCCGCGACACCTGGGACGCGGTCGGCCTGCGGGGCAGCGGCAGCAACAGCGTGACGGCCGACGGGATCATCGTGCCCGCGCACCGCTCGTTCACCCTGAGCGCCCTGCTGAGCCCGCTGCCGGACGCGGCCCGCTGCCACCGGGTCCCGTACCCGATGGTCGCCGGGCTGATCTTCGCGATGCCGGTGCTGGGGGCGGCCCGGGCGGCGCTCACGGCCTGGACGGACGACTGCGGGCCGGCCGCGTCGGGCCGGCTCGGCCGGAGCCTGCTGCTGGCCGGCACGTCCGCGCGGATCCACGCGGCGGGCCTGCTGCTGGAGTGCGCCGCCGACCGCGCGGACCGGGGCCCGCTCACCCCGCTCTCGGTGGCGGAGAACCGCCGGGACGCGGCCACCGCCGCCGCCCTGTGCCGGGACGCGGTGGACGAGCTCTTCCACGCCTCGGGCCTGCGCGGCCAGTCCTCGGACAGCCGGCTGCAGCGCGCCTGGCGGGACGTCACCACCGCGGCCGGGCACGGTGCCCTGGACGTGGAGACGGCCGCCGGTGCGTACCTGGAGGCGGCCCTGGCCGACCGGGGGGCCCGATGACGGCGGCGGCCCCGTCGGTGCGCCCCGCGCTGGCCTTCTTCGACGTGGACGAGACCGTGATCGCCGAGAAGAGCCCGCTCGCCTTCTGGCAGTACTGGCAGGACCGGCACCCCGGCCGGGTCGCCGCCGACCTCCCGGACCTGTCGTCCGAGGTCGCGGCGACCGGGGACCGCGAGGCGCTGAACCGCCGGTACTACCGGCGCTACGCGGGCGTGCCGCTCGGCGAGCTGGAGGCGGCCGGGCGCAGCTGGTACCAGGAGTACCGCCGCGGCGCCGCGGCCTTCGTGCTGCCCGCCCTGGCCGCCGTCGCCGAGCACCGGGCCGCGGGCCGCGCGGTCGTGCTGGTCTCGGGCTCGATGCGCCCCCTCCTCGCCGCGCTGGCCGAGGAGTTGGGCGCCTCGGCGCTGGTCTGCACCGAGCTGCTGGTGGACGCCGCGGGGGCGCTGACCGGCGAGGTGCGCCGTCCGATGATCGGGCCGGCCAAGGCCGAGGCCGCCGTCCGGCTGATGCGCGAGCACGGCGCGGACCCGGCCGACTGCTTCGCGTACGGGGACCACGAGAGCGACCTCGCCCTGCTGCGCGCGGTGGGGCGGCCGGTGGTGGTGGGGGACTCCCCGCTGCTGAACGAGCACGCGGAACGTCTCGGCTGGCCGGTGACCCCGGCCCGCCGGGGCCCGCTGGGGGCGGAGCACGCATGATCGGTCCGGCGGGCCGGGAGGCTGCGACATCATTCCGTCCCGATGGTATGTATGTGCTCTCGCTGATGACGGAGGGTACGAACATGGCCAAGCAGGAACGGGCGCTGCGCACACGGGAGAAGGTGCTGACGGCCGCGGCGGAGGTGTTCGCCTCGCAGGGCTACAGCAGCGCCACGCTCAACGCGGTGGCGGACCGCATCGGCATGACGAAGGGCGCGCTCTACGGGCACTTCCCGTCGAAGAAGTCGCTCGCCGGTGCGCTGATCGCCGAGTCCCGGCAGACCTGGACGAGCCTGCGGGCCGAGTACGACGCGCCGGGCGCCGACGCCCGGTGCGTGCTGGAGGGCGTCGTCACGGGCTTCGCCGACCGGCTGCGGTCGGACGTACGGCTGCGGGCCGCGCTGCGGCTCGCCGCGGACTGCCCGCACCTGGCGCGGGCGCTCTCCGGCGTCCTGGCCGACATGCGCAGCACCCTGACGGAGCTGGTCCGCCGGGCCCAGCGCGACAGCGGCTTCCCCGGCCACTCGCCGCGGCTGGTCGCCGAGTTGCTGATGATCGTGATGTACGGGTTGTTGAGCGCGCCCGCCGGGTTCGCCGAGAGTGTCGGCGCGCCCGGCGGGGAGCCGCTGTGGCGGCTGCTGTTCTCGGCCCTTTCGGCCGGCGGACGGCCGGATTCCGCCGCCGGAGGCAACGGCGCCGTTTCGGGCCGGTAAAACATACCTTCTGGAACGAATTCTTGTGTCATGCTGGCTCCGGGCCTCGACGGGGCGCGGGTCGGCAGGGCGCATCCCTGCTCGGCAGGGCAACGACGCTTGGGAGGAAGCCGATGAGCGTGCTGGACGAGTGGACGGGCCGACGCACCTCGACACGCACGGGCCTCGCCGCCCCCGGACCGGATCCGGACGACGACGCCCTGCTCCGCGCGATGACCGACGCACGGGACGTCGACGATTTCGACATGCGACACCTCCGGTATTTCCTGACCGTGGTCCGCGCCGGCACCGTTTCGGCCGCCGCCCAGGAACTCCGGATCTCCCAGCCGAGCCTCAGCCAGCAAATTCGGCGGCTGGAACAGAGAATCGGCGCCGCCCTGTTCATCCGGAGTTCCCGCGGCGTTGAACTGACGGCCGGCGGCCGGGCATTCCTCCGGGAGATCCAGGGAATTCCCGGCCAACTCCGCTCGGCCATCGCCGCCGTCGCCCCCGCGCCCCAGGTCTGGCAGGTCGGGGTGTGCGGCGGAGTCCCCGCGGACGTCCTCATCGAAGTGCAGCACGGGCTCTCCGGCCGCCGCACGAGCGGCGGCCACCAGCACGGCGCGAAACTGCGGATGCGCTCGGTGGACGTGGCGGACCAGGGCGAACTGCTGCGACACGGCGAGATCGCCTTCGGCATCGTGCGCCTGCCGGTCGCGATGCCGCACGTGGTGTGCGCGGTGGTGCGGGACGAACCGCTCGGCGTCGTGCTGGCGCGCGAGCACCCGCTCGCCGCGAGAACGGAGCTGACCTTGCGGGACCTCACCCGGCAGCGCCTGCTCTGGTACGACGAGGGCTGCGCGCCCGGGTTCGCCCAGTCCGTACCGGCACACCTGGCCCGGCTCGGCTGGAACTCCGTGCTGCACCCGGTCGACCAGGACCAGCACGCCCTCTTCCTGCACGCGCTGCGGACCACCCCGGACCTGGTGGCCCTGCGCCCGCGGCGCGCCGTGGAGGGGGAGCCGCACCTGGTCTGGCGGCCACTGCCGGCCGCCCGTCCGCCACGCGAGCGCCTCGCCGTCACCGCGCTGCGCGACGGCCACACCGCCCGCGTCCTCCAGGAGGTGGCCACCGAGCGCGGCTGGCTCTTCCTCACCGACTGATCCCCCCCCCCCGCTGATCCCGCGCCCCCGCGCGCGGGACCGCCTGACCGGCGTGCGATCCGGGTCTCCCCCGAACCCGGATCGCACGCCTTTTCGTTTCCCCGCACACTCGATGTGCAGCCGGTATAGCACCCCCTTATGGCAGTCACACGGTTTACGTCTTGGACGCCGTTCGAATACCGCGGCTAATGTCTTCACCAGAGCGCAGCACGAACAACACACCGCGCCGGGACGCCTCGACGCAACGCGGCGCCGCACAGCTCACGCACCACGCGGGCTCCTTCCGAAACGGCTCCGATCCGTGGAATGCCCCGCCGCCACCGCGCGGAATTCACCGTCGAATTCAGCCGCGCCACCCCGCCCTCCTCGGCCCGCCGGGCCGGGCCGCGCCATGCCATCGAACCGGACCAAGGGAGCATCGTGATCTCGACCAAGCTGACGGAACTGCTCGGCATCGACCACCCGGTCGTCTGCGCCCCGATGGGCGGGGTGACCGGAGGCCGGCTGGCCGGCGCCGTGACGGCCGCGGGCGGCCTCGGCCTCGTCGGCGTCAGCTACGGCGACCCGGCGTTCATCGACGAGCACCTGCCGCAGGCCGCCGCGACCGGCGGCGTCTGGGGCGTCGGATGCGTCATGTTCACCTTCGACGAGCGGCCCGGCCTGTGGGAGAAGGTCCTCGGCTACGCCCCGCCGGTGGTCGAGCTCTCCTTCGGCAGCGCGACCCAGGTGCAGAAGTACGTGGCCTCCGCGACCGAGGCCGGCTCCAAGGTCGTCGTCCAGGTGCACGACCCCGACCAGGCCGCCATCGCCCTGCGGGCCGGGGCCCATGTGATCGTCGCCCAGGGCGCCGAGGCCGGCGGCCACCACGCCTCCCGCGCCACCCTGCCCCTGATCCCCGCCGTCCTGGACGTCACCCGGGGCCGGGTGCCGGTGGTCGCCGCCGGTGGCTTCGCGGACGGCCGCGGCCTCGCGGCGGCCCTCGCCCTCGGCGCCGACGGCGTGATGATGGGCACCCGGTTCGCCGCCACCGAGGAGTCGCTGGCCTCCGCCGGCTTCAGGTCCCACCTGCTCTCGGCCCGCACCGCGGACACCGTCAACACCCGCTCCTTCGACGTCGTGCGCGGCATCCCGTGGGACGAGGTCTACACCGCCCGCGCCGTCGTCAACGACTTCACCCGCACCTGGACCGGCCGGGACGCCGAACTGGCCGCCCGCCGGGGCGAGATCGAGCCCGCGTGGAACGCCGCCGTCGCCCGCGACGACACCACCCAGCGCGCCATGCTCGTCGGCGAGAACGTCGACCAGATCCAGGACATCCAGCCCGCCGCCCAGGTCGTCCACGGCGTGGTGGCCGACGCGGAGCGGATCCTCTCCGAGCTGTCCCGGCGCCTCGGCGCCCCCACCGCCTGAGCCCGCCCCCAGCCCCATCCCCAGCGGCCCGGCCCGACATGCGAGGCCCAAGGCCCGTTCCGTGCACGCCCGTTCCGTCCACACCCACCCGGAGGTCCCGTTGATCCACGTCCTGACCCTCACGTACCTGACCCCGCGTGAGACCGTCCTCGCCCACATGGCCGAGCACAAGGCCTGGCTGCGCGAGCACGCCGACCAGGGCCGCATCCTGCTCAGCGGCCCCCGGCCCGACGGCGGCGCCGTCGTCATCACCGCCGACCTCGACGACATCGAGGTGCGCGAGCTCATCGAGAGCGACCCGTGGCACAAGCTGGGCATCGCCTCGTACGCCCAGCTCTCCTTCGAGGGCCGCAACGCGAGCCCCGGCGTGATCACCTCCCCCGTCCAGGACGACGGCGTGCTGCTGATCAACGTGGCCACCACCGACGACGCTCCCGCCAGCGTGGAAGCGCTCGCCTCGGCCGTCGACCACGTCGCCGCCACCGCCGACGGCTTCCGCGGCTCGCGCCTGCTGACCAGCGTCGACGGCGACGCCATGGTCAACTTCGCGGCCTGGTCCAGCCAGGCCGAGTTCGACGCGATCTTCCAGGACCCGGAGTTCATGCGCCGCTACCAGGCCTTCGCCGAGACCACCACCGGCGCCAAGTTCCGGCTCTACCGGACCAGCAGGGTCATCACGCCCAACCGCTGAGCCCGTCGAATCCCCCACACCCACACCACCCTTCAGCCCCACCCGAGGAGAAGCACATGTCCGACGCGACCACCCAGCCCCAGTACGACCTCATCGTCGTCGGCTTCGGCGCCGCCGGCCTGTCCGCCGCGCTGACCTACGCCGAGGCCACCGAGGGTCGCCCGACCCCGGCGAAGATCGCGATCCTGGAGCGCTCCAGCCAGGAGGACCGCGGCGGCGCCACCCGCTGGACCGGCGCCTTCCTGCGGATCGACGAGGACCGGCAGCTGGACACCGACTGGGCCGAGCACGTCAGCCGGGTCTCCGGCGGCCTCGCCGACATCGAGTACTGCCGCACCGTCGAGCGCGAGACCAAGCAGACCCTGGAGTTCGTCGAGAAGCACGGCGTCGAGATCGCCTTCGAGCACTTCCCGCTGCCGCACACCTTCGCCGCCGGCCGGCCGTCGATGGCCAAGCCCGCCAGCCCCCGCGGCGGCGGCGCCTCGATCGTCGAGCACCTCGGCTCCGCCCTGGAGCAGGACCCGCGCGTCGACATCCGCTACCGGACCGAGGCCCTGCGCCTGACCACCACCGAGGACGGCACCGTCGACGGCGTGCTGGTCCGCGGCGCCGACGGCCGTACCCAGCGCCTGACCGGCCGCGCCGTCGTGCTGGCCTGCGGCGGCTTCCAGGGCAACCCGGAGATGCTCGCCCGCTACGTCGGCGAGAAGGCCTGCGACCTGCCGCTGATCGCCCCCGGCATCACCAACAACCGCGGCGACGCGCTGCGGATGGCCCTGGAGCTGGGCGCCGACACCGCCGGCCAGTTCGACGGCATCCACGCCGAGCCCGTCGACACCCGCACGACCAAGGCCGACTCGGTGCTGTACGGCTTCGCCACCGGCATCTTCGTCAACCGCAGGATGGAGCGCTTCTTCGACGAGGGCCGCGACACCTGGGACAACACCTTCGAGCACGTCGGCTACGAGATCTGGAAGAACCAGGACCAGGAGGCGTACTGGATCGCCGACGCCAAGACCCTCGCCATCCCCGGCATCATGACCTCGCTGCTCAGCGACGTACCGCCGGAGCAGGCCGACACCCTGGAGGAGCTGGCCGGCAAGCTCGGCATCGACGCCGAGGCGCTGGAGAAGACCGTCGCCGAGTTCAACGCGGCCGTCGGCCCCGGCGAGTTCGACCCGACCCGGCTGGACGGCAAGGCCACCGTCGGCATCGAGCCGAAGAAGTCCAACTGGGCCACCCCGCTGGACACCGCGCCGTTCATCGGCGTCCCGGTGACCTCCGCGATCTGCTTCACCTACGGCGGCGTCCGCACCGACCTCCACGGCCGGGTGGTCACCCCGTCCGGCGCCGCCATCCCCGGCCTGTACGCGGCGGGCGAGGCCACCGGCCTCTTCTACCACGCATACCCGCCGGCCACCTCGGTCCTGCGCTCGCTGATCTTCGGCCGCCTCGCCGCGCACCACGCGGCCGCCCAGCACCAGGCCTGAGCCACCCCAACCCAAACAGCACCTGGAGGAACCGTGAGCATCGTCAACATCGACGTCACCCTCCGTGACGGCGGCTACCGGAACGGCTTCAACTTCCCCCTGGACTACGCGCTGAAGCACGCCAAGCTCAGCGTCGAGGCGGGCTTCGACTGGATCGAGATCGCCTACCGCAAGGGCTCGCTCGTGCCGGTCCCGAACCTCGGACTCACCGGGCGCGGCGACGACGAGTTCATCGCCGCCGTCGCCCGGGAGATCGGCCCCGAGCGGGTCGCGATGATCCTGCACCCGAAGAACATCACCGAGCACGACCTGCCCGCGATGTACGCCGCCGGCGCCCGGCTGGTCCGCATCATCCTGCCGTCCAAGGGCTACCAGCTCGGCCTGGAGTACATCCGCCAGGCCAAGGAGATCGGATACACCGTCGGGGTCAACTTCGCCCGAATAAGCCAGTGGTCGGGCCGTGGCATCGTCGAAGTGGCCACCGCCGCCACCGACGCGGGCGCGGAGTTCGTCTACCTGGCCGACTCCAACGGGAGCCTGTCCCCGGTGGACACCACCGACCTCACCACCCTGACCAAGTCGGTCACCGGCGGCCCGGTCGGCCTGCACGCCCACAACAACCTGGGCCTCGCCCTGTCCAACGCGATCAGCGCGGTCGCCGCCGGCGCCACCTGGATGGACTCCTCGATCCAGGGCATGGGCAAGGGCCCGGGCAACCTGATCGCCGAACAGTGGCTGGCGCACCTCGACCGCACCGACGCCGAGGCCTCCGCCCGCCTCCACCTGGGCCACGCCCTGGAGTTGGCCGAGCTGCTGCTCGCCACCGTCCCGGAGGGCACCCCCTCCCTCCCGCTGCCGGACCTCGTCCTGGGCCGCTACGACCTGCCGGTCGAGCACCGCAAGGACGTGACGGGCGGCAGCCACCACGAGGGCATCGCCACCGCGCGCACCCTCGCCACCGTCCGGTGACGACCACCGGACGGACTGTGCCGGCGGCGGTCTACGGACCGGAGACCGCCGCCGGCGCGGCACACGCCCTCGTCCTCGCCCCCGTCACCCCGCGCTGGGACGGCGGAGCCTTCTTCACCCCCGTCACCCGGGCCCTCACCGGGGCCGGCCTGCGGGTGACGGTGGTGGACACCCTCTCCGCCCGGGACGAGGACACCCACTCGCTGGCCGCCCTCGCCGCCCGCTGGCGCGAACTCCTCGGCGAGTACGGGCCGGTGGACCTGCTCTGCGGCAACGCCCTGGGCGGAGCGGTCGCCCAGGCGCTGCTGCCCGACCTCGCCCCGCACACCGCGGCGCTGCTGGTCTCGGGCCCCGCCCGCAGCGACGCCGTCCTCGAAGCCAGGCTCGGCGAGATCGCCGACCTGGCCGCCACCGGCCGCTCCGGCGAGGCCCTGGCCCTGCTCGACCGGCGCGTCCAGCCGCACGACCGCCGCCCCGCGCCGGGGGCCGACGCCCCCGAACCGCACGACCCGGAGGCCGGGCGCCGCCTCGCCGCCGGGATGCGGATGCTGTGCGGCATCGACCTGACCGACGCGGTGCGCGCCCACCCCGGCCCGCTGCTGCAGATCGTCGGCGGTCACTCCCAGCTGGTCGGCCACCGCCACACCGCGGCGGCCGGCCACCACCGGGTGCACGTCATTCCGGGGGCCGGCATGCGCCCCCACTTCGAACGCACCGCAGAGGTGTCCGACCTGGTCGGCGCCTTCCTGCGGGAGAAGGGACTCACCACATGAAGAGCGTCGCAGTCCTCCCCGGCGACGGCATCGGACCGGAGGTCACCTCCGCGGCCCTCGACGTCGTGGACCGGCTCGGCCTCCCGCTCGACCTGCGCTTCGGCGAGATCGGCTGGGAGTGCTGGCGCCAGGAGGGCGACCCGGTCCCCCAGCGGACCTGGAAACTGCTGGAGGAGACGGACACCTGCCTGCTCGGCGCTATCACCAGCAAGCCGCTGCGCGAGGCCGAGGCCGAACTGCCCGACGGGCTGCGCGGCACCGGGCGCACCTTCGTCTCCCCGGTCATCCAGCTGCGCCAGCGGCTGAGCCTGTACGCCAACATCCGCCCGGTCACCGACCTGGTCGACGGCCGCTTCGACTTCACGGTGATCCGCGAGAACACCGAGGGCCTGTACGCCGGTTACGACTTCCACGGCCTGGACGACACGCTCTGGAACGTGGTCCGCGACCACCCCAACGCCCAGGCCTCGGGCCCCGGTTCGACCAGCGTCACGCTGCGGCTGCAGACCCGGTCCGGCATGGACCGGCTGCTGCGCCACGGCTTCGAGTACGCCCGCTCGCACGGCTACGACCGGCTCACCCTGGTCGACAAGCCCAACGTGCTGCGCCACAGCGGCAACCACCTGCGCGAGCGCCTGGAACTCATCGCGGGCGACTACCCGGAGATCGGCACCGAGATCCTCAACGTCGACGCCGTCGCCCTGTGGCTGGTCCGCCGGCCCGAGCGCTTCGGGGTGCTGGTCGCCGAGAACATGTTCGGCGACATCCTCTCCGACCTCGGCGCGGGCGTCATGGGCGGCCTCGGCCTCGCCCCCAGCGGCAACATCGGCGACCACGGCAGCTACTTCGAGCCGGTGCACGGCAGCGCCCCCGGCATGGCCGGCCAGGACCGCGCCAACCCGATGGCGATGGTGCTCACCGTCGCCCAGATGCTCGACCACCTGGGCCTGCCCGTCCCCGGTGGCGAACTCCGGGCGGCCGTGCGGGCCGTCGCCCGGCAGCGCACCACCGTCACCTACGACATGGGCGGCAGCAGCGGCACCCGCGAGGTCGCCCGGGCCGTCGCCGAACAGCTCACCGCGGACCGCTCACCCGAAGAGCACTCCGCCGAAGGGCACTCTGCCGAGGAGCGGTCCCCCAAGAACCGCGCCCCCGAGAACCACTCCCCCGAGGACGTGGTGGACCGCCTCGCCCGCCTCGACACCGCCTCCGTCTCCGACGCGCTGGACAGCCTCGGCATCGGCGGCGTGCTGGCCGGCATCGCCCCCCGGGTGCCCGGCGCCCGCGCCGCCGGCCGCGCCTTCACCGTCACCTACCAGCCCGTCGACAGCGCCGCCGACGGCTTCCGCAACGCCGCCGACTACCTGGACGACGTGCCCGAGGGCTCCTTCGTGGTGGTCGACAACGCGGGCAGCACCAGCTGCACCAACTGGGGCTCGCTGCTGACCAAACTGGCCCAGCGCCGCGGCGTGCGCGGCACCGCCCTGCACGGCTCGGCCCGCGACATCGCCGAGATCCGCGCCGCCGGGTACCCGCTGTTCAGCACCGGCGCCACCATGGTCAGCGGCAAGAACCGGGTGCAGCTCGCCGCCACCGGCCGGGACGTCGTCATCGGCGAGGTCACCGTACGGCCCGGCGACATCGTCGTCGCCGACGACAACGGAGCCCTGGTGGTCCCCGCCGAACACGCCGCCGAGGTCGCCGACCGGGCCGAACGCGTCGAGCGGACGGAGAGCGCCATCGCCGGGGCCGTCGACGCCGGCTCGCGGCTCGACGAGGCCCGCCGCCGGTACGGCTACGCCAAGCCCTGGGACGACGGCGGCGCCCAGCGGTCCCGTGCCTGACCCGGCGGGGAGCGTGGTGGTGGACCTCCACTACCACGCCGGCCCCGACCTCTACCGCCGCCGCCTCACCTCCCACGGCGCGGGGCGGGCCTACCGGGACGTCGGCGGCTGGGTGGTGCTCAAGAGCCACCTCAGCTCCACCGCCGCCCGGGCCTGGGAGGCCCGCCAGGAGGGGCTGCCGGTCTCCGGCACCCTGGTCCTCAACGAGCTGGCCGGCGGCGTCCGGCCCCGGGCCGTGGAGCAGGCGGTCTACGCCCACGGCCCGGACAGCCCGGCCCGCCTGGTGGTCCACCTGCCGACCCTGGTCGGCCACACCCACGGCTCGCCGCTGCGCCGCACCCCGTTCCACCCCCTGCTCGACCCCGAACGCTGGCGGACCCGCCCGGCCCTCGACGATGACGGCCGGCTGCGCCGGGACGTGCGCGAGGTGCTCCGGGCGGCCCGCGACCTGCCGGTCGCGGTGGCCACCGGCCACAGCGACCGGGAGGCGGTGCTGCGCATCGTGGACGAGGCGGTCCGGCTCGGCCTGCCGCGCCTGCTCCTCACCCACGCCACCCACCCCATGTCGGGCTTCACCCCCGACGACCTGGCCGACCTGTCCCACGTGCGCGGCCTGTACGTCGAGATCACCGCGCTGACCCTGCTGCTGGGTCACCGCGACGCCGGGCACCTCCGCGAGCTGGTGCACGCCCACCCCCGGGTGCTGTTCAGCTCCGACCTCGGACAGCCCGACCAGCCGGACGTGAAGGAATGGCTGGACCTGAGCGCGCAGTGGTTCCGGGCCGCCGGCCTGACCAGCCGGGAGGTCAGGGCCATCACCTGGGCCAACCCGGTGGACCTGCTGACGCCGTGAACGGACCTTCACCACTCCCCGATCAGGAGCAGTCATGAACGCCCGTACCGACCACGCCGCCCTGCACGCGGACCTGCGCCATCTCGCGGACCTGCTGGACGAGACCCTGGTCCGCCAGGAGGGCCCCGAACTGCTCGGCCTGGTCGAGCAGGTCCGCCTGCTCAGCCGCACCGACGGCGAGGCCACCGCCGAACTGCTGCGCGGCATCGGGCCGGCGACCGCGGCGAAGCTGGTCCGCGCCCTCGCCACCTACTTCCACCTGGCCAACGTCACCGAGCAGGTGCACCGCGGCCGCGAACTGCGCGCCACCAGGGAACGGGCCGGCGCCGCCCTCGCCCGCGTCGTACAGCAGGCGGCGAGGGAGGCGCCGGAGGCCCTGGCCCGCGCGGTCGAGCACCTGAACGTCCGCCCGGTCTTCACCGCCCACCCCACCGAGGCCGCCCGCCGCTCCGTCCTCACCAAGCTGCGCCGGATCGCCGAACTGCTGGAGACCCCGGTCCCCGAGGCGGACCGCCGCCGGCACGACGCGCGGCTCGCCGAGACCATCGACCTGATGTGGCAGACCGACGAGCTGCGGGTGGTCCGCCCCGAGCCCGCCGACGAGGCCCGCAACGCGATCTACTACCTGGACGAGCTGCACGCCGGCGCGGTCGGCGACGTCCTGGAGGACCTGACCGCGGAACTGGGCCAGGTCGGCGTCCGACTCCCGGACGGCGCCAGGCCGTTGACCTTCGGCACCTGGATCGGCGGCGACCGCGACGGCAATCCCGGTGTCACCCCCGACGTCACCTGGGACGTCCTGATCCTCCAGCACGAGCACGGCATCAACGACGCCCTCGCGATGGTCGACGAACTGCGCGGCCTGCTCTCCAACTCCATCCGCTACACCGGCGCCACCGCCGACCTGCTCGGCTCACTGGACCACGACCTCGCCCGGCTGCCCGAGATCAGCCCCCGCTACAAGCGGCTCAACTCCGAGGAACCGTACCGCCTCAAGGTCACCGCGATCCGCCAGAAGCTGGTGAACACCAAGCGCAGGCTCGCCGAGGGCGGCCCGCACGAGGAGGGCCGGGACTACCTCGGCACCGCCGAACTGCTGCGCGACCTCACCCTGGTGCAGACCTCGCTGCGCGAACACCGCGGCGGCCTGTTCGCCGAGGGCCGGCTCGGCCGGACGATCCGCACCCTCGCCGCCTTCGGCCTGCAACTGGCCACCATGGACGTGCGCGAGCACGCCGACGCCCACCACCACGTCCTCGGCCAGTTCGTCGACCGGCTCGACGAGGAGTCCTGGCGCTACGCCGAGATGCCCCGCGACTACCGCCAGCGCCTGCTGGCCAAGGAGCTCACCTCCCGCCGGCTGCTCGGCCCCGCGCAGCTGGACGGGGCCGGCGAGAAGACCCTCGGGGTCTTCCACACCGTCCGCCGGGCCCTGGACACCTTCGGCCCCGAGGTCATCGAGTCGTACGTCATCTCGATGTGCCAGGGCGCCGACGACGTGTTCGCCGCCGCCGTGCTGGCCCGCGAGGCCGGGCTGATCGACCTCCACGCCGGCGTCGCCAGGATCGGCATCGTGCCGCTGCTGGAGACCACCGACGAGCTGAAGGCCGCCGACACGATCCTCGAGGACATGCTCGCCGACCCGTCCTACCGGGCCCTGGTCGCCCTGCGCGGGGACGTCCAGGAGGTCATGCTCGGCTACTCCGACTCCTCCAAGTTCGGCGGCATCACCACCTCCCAGTGGGAGATCCACCGCGCCCAGCGCCGGCTGCGCGACGTCGCCCACCGCCACGGAGTACGGCTGCGGCTCTTCCACGGCCGCGGCGGCACCGTCGGCCGCGGCGGCGGCCCCTCGCACGACGCGATCCTCGCCCAGCCCTGGGGCACCCTGGAGGGCGAGATCAAGGTCACCGAGCAGGGCGAGGTCATCTCCGACAAGTACCTGCTGCCGTCCCTGGCCCGGGAGAACCTCGAACTGACGGTCGCGGCCGCCCTCCAGGCCTCCGCGCTGCACACCGCGCCCCGCCAGTCGGACGAGGCCCGGGCCCGCTGGGACGCCGCGATGGACGTCGTCTCCGACGCCGCGCACACGGCCTACCGGGCCCTGGTGGAGGACCCGGACCTGCCCGCCTACTTCCTGGCCGCCACTCCGGTCGACCAGCTCGCCGACCTCCACCTGGGCTCCCGGCCCTCGCGCCGCCCCGACTCCGGCGGCGGACTGGACGGCCTGCGGGCGATCCCCTGGGTGTTCGGCTGGACCCAGTCCCGCCAGATCGTGCCGGGCTGGTACGGCGTCGGATCCGGGCTGAAGGCCCTGCGCGAGGCCGGCCTCGGCGAGGTGCTGGACGAGATGCACGGCCAGTGGCACTTCTTCCGCAACTTCGTCTCCAACGTGGAGATGACCCTGGCCAAGACGGACCTGGGGATCGCCCGGCACTACGTCGAGACCCTGGTGCCGCAGCCGCTGCAGCACGTCTTCACGGCCATCGAGGCCGAGCACGCCCTGACCGTCAGCGAGCTGCTGCGGATCACCGGCGAACGCGGACTCCTGGACGCCCAGCCGGTGTTGAAGCAGACGTTCGCGGTCCGCGACGCCTACCTCGACCCGATCTCCTACCTCCAGGTCGCCCTGCTGAAGCGCCAGCGGGAGGCCGCCACCGCGGGCGAGCAGCCCGACCGCACGCTCTGCCGGGCCCTGCTGCTGACCGTCAACGGCATCGCCGCCGGCCTGCGCAACACCGGCTGACCGCCGAGCGGCCGACCTCCCGGCCTCCCCACAAGTGCCCCCAGCCCCCAGCAGGGCCTCAAGCCTCCAGCCCGCAGCCCCCACAGACACGAGAAGGCCCCACCATGACCGAGCCACCCGAGCAGCAGAGCGCCCCCTCCCGGCGCGGCGTGCTGCGCACCGCCGTCGTCGCCGGCGCGGCCCTGGCGGTCCCGCTGGCCGGCGGGCTCCCCGACGCCCACGCCGAGACCCGCGGGAACACCCCGCCCGGCCACCCCTCGATCGGCTCACTCGGCGACCAGTCCGCCGTCCGCACCTTCACCCTGGGCGACGTCCGGCTCACCTACGTCGTCGACGCCGCCATGGAGCTGGACCGCACCGGCTTCCTGCCCGCCGTCCCCTCCTCCTACTGGGCGCAGCACCCCGAGGAGGTGGCGCCCTCCGGCCGGATCGCCGCCTCGGCGGGCGGTGTCCTGGTCGAGCGGGGCCACCGCCGGCTGCTGATCGACGTGGGCCTCGGCGCCAACCTGCTCCCGCCCTCGCTCGGCGTCTCCCGGGGCGGAGCGCTGCTTCGCACCCTCCGGGCCCTGCAGGTGCGGCCGGAGACCGTCGACACCGTGGCCTTCACCCACCTGCACACCGACCACACCGGCATGGGCTTCACCACCGCCCCGGGCCGGGCACCGCGCAAGGCGTTCCCGCGCGCCGGCTACCTGGTGGCCGGGGCTGAGTGGGAGCCGTTCTGGGAGCACCGGATCAAGGTCGGGGCGCCGTCCTGGGACGACTTCATGCTGCCGATGTCGAAGGTGCTGCGCCGCTTCGACGACGGCGCGCAGGTGTGGCCCGGCGTCACCGCGTTGATCACCCCCGGCCACAGCCCGGGCCACACCACCTTCGTCGTCTCGGCCGGCGGCGGGCGGCGGATCCTGGTGTTCGGCGACGCCTTCCACACCCCGGCACAGGTGGCCCACCCCGAGTGGCCGTCCGGGCCGGACACCGACATCGACAAGGTGCTCAGGGCCCGCCGGACCCTGCTCACCGAACTACGTAAGCCGCACACCTACGGCTTCGCGTTCCACTTCGGCGACCAGGCCTTCGGCCGGGTCGGGGACGACGGCCGCTGGCACCCCGTGCCCACCCGCGCCCTGCTGCCCGCCCCGGTCCAACTGCCGTAGTCCGCGCCAGGACAGCCCGCCTCAAAAACAGCCCACGTCAAGGACAGCCCGCGTCAGGACACCCCTCCTCAGGACACCACGTCCTTGCGCCCGAACCCGCGGAACGCCAGCGCCAACAGCACCACCGCGTACGAGAGCGACAGCGAGACGCCCTGCAGCATGCCGCCCCACTCCAGCTGCGGCTGCAGGGCGTCCGCCCACGCGTACTGCCAGTGCGCCGGCAGCCACTCCCGCAGGTCGCCCAGCGCGGTGACGGCGTCCAGCACCCCGGTGATGATCGACACGAACACCGCCCCGCCGACCGCCCCCAGCGGCGCGTCCGTCGCCGTCGACAGCCAGAAGGCCAGCGCGGCGATCACCAGCTCGCTGAGGAACACGAACACCACGGCCAGCGCGATCCGGGGCAGCGCCTCGCCGGCCGGCAGCGTGACCCCGGTGGGCAGCTTGAGGTCCCCCCAGCCGTACGCGGCGGTGCCGACCACCAGCCCGATCGCGGGCAGCATCACCACGGCCACCGCGGAGAACGCCAGTCCGACCACGAACTTGCGGGCCAGCAGCCGGGCCCGCGGCACCGGCGCGGCCAGCAGGTAGCGCAGCGAGGACCAGCTGGCCTCCGAGGCCACCGTGTCCCCGCAGAACAGCGCGACGGGGATCACCAGCATGAAGCCGGTGCCCACGAACAGCATGGTGACGGCGAAGTTGGCCCCCGAGTAGGTGGCCAGGTCGATGAAGGTGGTCCGGTCCGGGCGTCCCGGGGTCCCCCCGATCTGGAACGCGGCCAGGATGACGAAGGGCATCGCGGCCAGCACCGCACCGATCACCAGGGTGCGGCGCCGGCGCAGCTGGCGGATCGCCTCCACCCGCAGCGGCAGGGTCCGGCTCGCCCGGTACCCCTGGGCATGGTCCGTCGCGACGATGCTCACGCCGCACCTCCGATCAACGACAGGAACGCGTCCTCCAACCGCCGCTGCGGCCCGGCGCTCTCCACCGGCACCTTCAGCCGCACCAGCTCCGCCAACAGCTCGCTCGCCGCGAGCCCGTCCAGCCGGACCAGCAGTCCGCCCGCGACGGCCTCCGCCGAGCCGACCCCGGCGAGCGCCCCGACCTCGGCGACCACCGACTCCGGGTCGCAGGAGCCGGAGACGCCGATCATCAGCAGCTCGCCGCCGCCGACGATCCCGGCGACCGGCCCGGCCGTCACCAGCTGCCCGCGGTCCATCACCACCAGGTCCGTACAGCTCTGCTCGACCTCGGACAGCAGGTGGCTGGAGACGATGACGGTCCGCCCGCCGGCCGCGTACCGGATCATGACCTCGCGCATCTCGCGGATCTGCGGCGGGTCCAGCCCGTTGGTCGGCTCGTCCAGGATCAGCAGGTCCGGCATGCCGAGCATGGCCTGGGCGATGGCCAGGCGCTGCCGCATGCCCTGCGAGTAGGTGCGCACCGCGCGGTCCAGCGCCTCTCCGAGCCCGGCGATCGCCAGTGCCTCGTCGAAGCGGGCGTCCTCCTCGGGCCGCCCGGTGGCCTGCCAGTACAGCCGCAGGTTGGCCCGACCGGTCAGGTGCGGCAGGAAGCCCGCACCCTCCACGAAGGCCCCGACCCGGGACAGCACCGGCGCCCCGGGGCGCACCAGGTGTCCGAAGATCCGGATCTCCCCGGCGTCCGGCCGGATCAGGCCCATCAGCATCCGCAGCGTGGTGGTCTTGCCGGCGCCGTTCGGCCCGAGCAGGCCGAGCACCTGGCCCTGCTCCACCCGGAAGCCCACGTCCCGTACGGCGTAGCGGTCGTGGGCGCCCTTGTAGCGCTTGCTGAGGCCGCTGATCTGCAGCGGCACCGCGGCCAGCTCCGGATCGAACCCCGGCCCGGCGGCCGTCGGACGCCGCCGCCGCACCAGCGGCAGCAGCACCAGGGCGGCCACCAGTACGGCGGCGAGCGGCAGCAGCCAGGTCCGCGCGGGCAGCGGCGCCGACTCGGTGACCAGCTGCGCGTCGGTCGGCGCGGTGAGCGGCCCGGCCGGTGCGACCCGGTAGGTGGCCGGCTCGGTGGGCGAGGCGTAGGCCAGGTCTGTGGAGGCCAGCACCAGCCGGAGCCGGTGTCCGGCCGGGAAGGTGTGGTCAACGGCCGGCAGCTTGACGGTCACGGTCGCGCCCGCGTCCGCGCCGGTCACCCGCAGCGGGGCCGCGAGCTGCTGGGGCAGCACCGCCTTGCCGTCCGGCCCGACGTCGTACAGCTTGGCGAACAGCACCGCGTCCGGCCGGTCTGCCCTCACCTTCACCGGCACGGTCGGCTGCCCGGTCAGGTCGAGCGGAGCGTCCAGCGGCGCCGAGTCGAAGGCTGCGTTCTGCCCCGGGAAGTCCAGCGACAGGCCGGCCCCGAGCGAGGCGGCCTGGCTCAGGGCGCCGATGCCCGGCAGCGTCGAGATGTTCGGCGGCGCCCCGCCGGGCGGGTTGGCGAGCGGCTTCTCGCCGCCGGTCAGCTCGACGGTGCGGCTGCCGGTTCCGGCCAGGCCGGGGTAGCGGTCGGCGGAGGCCCCGCGCAGGACGGCCTGGAAGCCGGTGGAGTCCACGCCGCCGGTCCGGGTCACCCGGAAGGCCGGGCCGGTGTCGGTGCCGCGCCCGCGCAGGTAGTGATCGAACCAGGCGGTGACCCGGTCGTCGACCCGGGCGCTGGTGTCCGTCCCGCCGTCGTGTCCGCCGGCGAACCAGTCCACCGCGACCGGTGCGCCGTTGGCCGCCACCGCCCGCGCGATCTCGTCCCCCTGGTCCAGGGGGAACAGCGAGTCCTGCTGCCCCTGCACCACCAGGGTGGGCACCTTGAGCTGCGACGCCACCGAGGACGGGCTCGACTTCTCCAGCAGCGCGACGGCCTCCGGGTCGGCGTGCCCGGCGGTGGCGACCCGGTCGTACATCTGGCAGAGCGACTCCAGGAACCGCCCGCAGCCCGCCGGACCGTCCGCCGCCGCGTCCGGGCCCGGGCCGGTGCCGCCGCGCGGCGCCCCGCCGGAGGGCCCGAGGTCCCCCGCCGAGCCGGTGGTGAAGAAGATCCCGGCCCACAGCTTCTTGAACACGCCGTCCGCCGCGCCCGAGCCCTGCACGCCCTGCGGGAACAGCGCGTCGGCCAGGTTCCACCAGGTGATCTGGGTGGCCACCGCGTCGATCCGGTGGTCGTACGCGGAGGCCAGCAGCGAGACGGCCCCGCCGTACGAGGCGCCGGTGATGCCGATCCGGGGGTCGCCGGGCCCGTCGAGCTGTACCTCGGGCCGCTGGGCCAGCCAGTCCACCAGGTGCCTGACGTCCTCGACCTCGCGGTCGGGCGCGTTCAGGCCGATCCTCCCGCCCGAGTGCCCGAAGCCGCGCGCCGACCAGGTCAGTACCGCGTACCCCTGCCGGGCCAGCTGCTGGGCGCGTTCCCGCTCGCCCTCCTTGGAGCCGCCGAAGCCGTGCGCGAGCAGGACCGCCGGGCGCGGGGTGGTGCCGGTGGTGAAGAAGGAGGTGTCCAGCTGGACCTGCTGGGCGCTGCCCGGCGTCTCCGGCATGCCGATGAAACGATCCTCCTGATGGACCGCCTGCTCGCCGCCCGAGGCCACCGCCGCCGTGCCGACCCCGGCGACCGCCACCAGGGCCACCGCCCCGGCCAGCACCCTGCGTCGCACCGATCTGCCGCGGCCTCGCCAGCGACGCCATGCCCCACCGAACTCCATGGGGGCTGATCGTATCCGCCGCCCGGGTAGGCGTCCGATAAAGCCGGCATCCCTTCTACCCGTTTCATCCGGCTATGCGCCGGTATCGTACGGCTCACCCGGCTCCCTCACCCCGAGAAGGTCCCGTGATCTGGCCGCTGATCACCCTGCTCGCCGTCGTCACCGCCACCCTGGCGATCGGCTGGATCGTCGACCAGGCCCTCCAGCGGATCAGCGCCAACCACCCCGAGGCCCCGGTCTGGGCGCTGCTCCGCCGCTGCCGGCTCCCCCTCCAACTCACCGTCGTCACGGCCCTGCTGCTCGCCGCCGACCCGCCCAGGCGGATCCTCCACCTGAAGGACGACGCCGGCGCCCACCACCTGGTCCTGCTGCTCCTGCTCGGCTCACTCGGCTGGCTCACCGTCCGGGTGGCGGCCGCCCTCCTGGACGCCGTGCTCCGCCGCTACGAGACGGTCACCGAGGACCCGGCCCGGGTGCCGCGGGTACGCACCCAGATCAGCATGCTGCGCCGGGTGGTCAGCACGGTGATCGTCGTGGTCACCGTCGCGGTGATGCTGCTGACCTTCTCCGCCATGCGCAGCGTCGGCGCCAGCCTGCTCGCCTCCGCCGGCATCATCGGCATCGTGGCCGGCATCGCCGCCCAGAGCACCCTGGGCAACTTCTTCGCCGGCCTGCAGATCGCCTTCGGCGACACCGTCCGGATCGACGACACCGTCGTGGTGGACGGCCAGCAGGGCACGGTCGAGGAGATCACCCTCTCCTACCTGGTGGTCCGGCTCTGGGACCACCGCCGGCTGGTCGTCCCGGTCTCCTACTTCGTCAACAGGCCCTTCGAGAACTGGACCCGCCGCGACCCCGGCCTGCTCGCCGCCGTCCTGTTCCACCTCGACCACACCGCCCCGGTCGACGAGCTGCGCACCGCGCTGCACGCCCGGCTGGAGCAGCACCCCCTCTGGGACGGCATGGAGTGGGCCCTGCACGTCACCGACACCACCCCCAGCACCATCGTCGTCCGCGCCACCATGACCGCCCGCACCCCCGACGACGCCGCCCAGCTCCGCTTCGACGTGCGCGAACACCTCATCGCCTATCTGCGCGACGAGCACCCCCACGCCCTTCCCCGCCTGCGCACCACCGATCCCTGATCCCAGCCGCCCGGCCCCCCGACCAACAAGGAGTCCCCGCGCCCCGGAAGGGACGCGGGGACTCCGCGCACAGTGGAAGGCCTGACCTCCCGGCTACAACACCCGCGTCATCGTCCGGTGCGGAATCCCCGCATCGTCGTACACCGGCCCCTCCGCCACGTATCCCAGCCGTTCGTAGAAGCCGAGCGCCCGCACCTGCGCGTGCAGTTCGACCTCGGTGCCCCCGCGGGCGAGCCCCGCCGCCTCGATCGCCCGGACCAGCTCGGCCCCGAGCCCCGTCCCCCGCGCGGCGGCGACGACCGCGAGCCGCCCGAGCAGCACCCGCCCCTCGACGCCCCCGGTCAGCTTCAGCGCCTGCTCACCGAAGATCAGCCGCCCGGTCCCGAGCGCCGCCCCGTCGGCGCCGACGGCCAGCAGGTGCACGGAGGTGCGGTCGTACTCGTCGTACTCCAGCTCCTCCGGCACGTTCTGCTCGACGACGAACACCCGGCGCCGGACCTCGCGGGCCAGTGCCAGGTCCGCCTCCCCCTCGGCGACCCGTATCGACACCCGCACGTCAGCTCTCCGCCGCGATGATGTCCAGCGCCTGCTGCAGGTCCGCCGGGTACTCGCTGCTGAATTCGACCCACTGTCCGTCGGCCGGGTGCTCGAAGCCGAGCGAGACCGCGTGCAGCCACTGCCGGGTCAGCCCGAGCCGCTTGGCCAGCGTCGGGTCGGCGCCGTAGGTGAGGTCGCCGACGCACGGGTGCCGCAGCGCGGACATGTGGACGCGGATCTGGTGGGTCCGGCCGGTCTCCAGCTTGATGGCCATCAGCGAGGCCGCCCGGTACGCCTCGATCAGGTCGTAGTGGGTGATCGACGCCTTGCCGTCCCGCGTCACCGCCCACTTCCAGTCCGAGCTGGGGTGGCGCCCGATCGGCGCGTCCACCGTGCCGCTCAGCGGGTCCGGGTGCCCCTGGACCAGCGTGTGGTACCGCTTCTCGGTGATCCGGTCGTGGAACTGCCGCTTGAGGTCGGTGTACGCCCGCTCGGACTTGGCGACCACCATCAGCCCGGAGGTGCCGACGTCGAGCCGGTGCACGATGCCCTGCCGCTCGGCCGCCCCCGAGGTGGAGATCCGGTACCCGGCCGCGGCGAGCCCGCCGATGACGGTGGGGCCGGTCCAGCCGGGGCTCGGGTGCGCGGCGACGCCGACCGGCTTGTCGACCAGCACGATGTCGTCGTCGTCGTGGACGATCCGCATGCCCTCGACCGGCTCCGCGACGATCTGCACGGGGGCGGCGGGGGCGGGGATCTCGACCTCCAGCCAGGAGCCGGCGGTCACCCGGTCCGATTTGCCGGCCACGGCGCCGTCGAGCGTCACCTTGCCGTCGGCGGCCAACTCGGCGGCCTTCGTCCGGGAGAAGCCGAACATCCGGGCGAGGGCGGCGTCGAGGCGCTCACCCTCCAGGCCGTCGGGTACGGGGAGGCTTCGGATCTGCGCTGCGGTACTCACCCGTACGAGTATGCCGGAAAGGCGGCCCCGCCCTTCCCGCCGGCGGTCCGGAGGCGGCCGACGCCTTCCTACTTCCCGCTCTTGTCCGCCTTGTCGGCCCTGTCCGCCTGCTGGTGCACGGTCCCGTCCGGGTTGCTGCCCTTGAAGGAGAGCAGCACCACGAGGATCCCGCCGCAGACGATGGCCGAGTCCGCGAGGTTGAACACCGCGAAGTGCTGGACGGAGATGAAGTCCACGACGTGGCCGCGGAAGACGCCCGGCGCGCGGAACAGCCGGTCGGTGAGGTTGCCGAGCGCGCCGCCGAGCAGCAGTCCGAGGGCGAGCGCCCAGGGCAGGCTGTACAGCCGGCGGGCGATCCGCCAGATCACCACGATGACGGCGGAGGCGATCATCGTGAAGACGACGGTCAGCGCCTGCCCCATGCCGAAGGCCGCGCCGGAGTTGCGGATCACCTGGAGGGTGACGACGTCGCCGATCACCTTGATGGCCGCGTGGTTCTCCAGCCTGGCGACGACCAGCAGCTTGCTGCCCAGGTCGATCAGGAAGGCGAGCACCGCGACGACCAGCAGCACGCCGATCCGCCGCGGCCCCTTGGGCTTCTCCACAGCCGTCGCACCGGCCGTCGCACCGGCCGTCGCTTCACCGCCCGCCGCCTCGCCGTCGGCCGTCCCACCGTCGGACGGAGCCGCCTGCGCGGGCTCGGTGGGATCGGCCACGGCCACCTCCACGGCTTCGGCGGGGTGCGGGACGGCGCCGTCCCGGGTCTGAGGGGAACCTTGCGTACTGATGATCCGCTCCGCTGCCGATGGAGCTCCCCCGGCAGGAGGTGGGGGAGGGTGGTGGGCCGGTTGCCGCCCTGGAATCCGTGGCATCCGTCGAGGAACCGCTCCGGACGTGTCAGGCGACGTTACGGGGTCGAGCGTACGGCAAGCCCGACCCCCCGCGTCGCCCCGGTGGCCCGGTTCAGCGGCGTTCCTGCTTGGCCTTGCACTGCACGCAGAGCGTGGCCCGGGGGAAGGCCTGCATCCGGGCCTTGCCGATGGCCTGTCCGCAGGACTCGCAGATGCCGAAGCCGACGCCCTCGAGCCGCTCCAGGGCGCGCTCCGTCTGGGCGAGGCTGTCGCGCGCGTTGTTGGCGAGCGCCAGCTCGCTCTCCCGCGAGATGTTCTTCGTACCGGCGTCCACCTGGTCGTCGCCGGCTCCGTCGTTGGAGTCACGCATCAGGCCCGCGATGGCGGCGTCGGCCGCGTCGATCTCGCCGCGCAGCCGCTCGAGGTCGTTGATCAGCTCGTCGTGCAGCTCGTGGACCTCGTCGGCGGTCCACGGGTCCTCGCCCGGCCGGACCGGCAGGGTGGCCGGGTCGACGGCTTCGGCTCCGCGCGACGCGGTGACGGTGTCGGTGCTGCTCTGAGGTGCGGTAGTGGTCACGGTCCCCTCCCCTGGATCGGCCGCCACGGCCTTGCGTGCCCGCTTGGTGGCGGTACCCGCGCCGGTTGCTTTCTCAGCCATGGCTTCGACCCCATCTACGAACGAATCGAGCCGCCGGTTCCCGGCGGCTTCCAGTGCCGGAACGATAATCCCGATCAAAACCGGTCACAACATGACATACCGACGCCTCACGATGATCCCACCCAGGCAGCCGCCCCAGCCGCCACGCCCCGCGCGCTGCCAGACTTGTGCCCAACTCACCCCCGCCTAACCACCTCGGCCCGCGCCCCCGGACCCCTGCCGGAAACGCTTTGGACAAACCGACTCGCCCGGCCGATACACTGGGCCCTGCAAGGCGCAGATGGGACGAGTACCGACGTACGCAGCCACCAGCGACCCGGGGACGGTGCGAGCCCGGGGGTGTGCACGGCGGGAAGATCACCCCGGAGCCGCCGGAAGAACGGCCACCGCACACCGCGGCGGCCCACTAGACCCGGCAGCAAGCCCAAACAAGAGGGCCGCAACGCTTCACCGCGGCCAAGGAGGGTGGTACCGCGGGGCGGCTGGTCCGTCTCGTCCCTCCGGAGGATCCAGTCCCAGCATCCGCCGGAGGTAGACGCCCGCGATGAGCAGCTCCTACAACCCCGTCCCGGCGCAGGTGGACCTGCCTGCCCTGGAGCACCAGATCCTGTCGTTCTGGCAGGACCACAAGATCTTCCAGCGCAGCCTGGAGCAGTCCGAGGGCCGCCCCGAGTGGGTCTTCTACGAGGGCCCGCCGACCGCCAACGGCATGCCCGGCGCCCACCACATCGAGGCCCGCGTCTTCAAGGACGTCTTCCCTCGCTACCGGACGATGAAGGGCTACCACGTCGCCCGCAAGGCCGGCTGGGACTGCCACGGCCTGCCCGTCGAGCTGGCGGTCGAGAAGGAGCTGGGCTTCTCCGGCAAGAAGGACATCGAGGCGTACGGCATCGCCGAGTTCAACGCCAAGTGCCGCGAGTCGGTGACCCGCCACACCGACGCCTTCTCCGAGCTGACCACCCGCATGGGGTACTGGGTCGACCTGGACGAGGCCTACCGGACGATGGACCCGTCGTACGTCCAGTCCGTCTGGTGGTCGCTCAAGCAGATCTTCGACAAGGGCCTGCTGGTCCAGGACCACCGCGTCGCCCCCTGGTGTCCGCGCTGCGGCACCGGCCTGTCGGACCACGAGCTGGCCCAGGGCTACGAGACGGTCGTCGACCCCTCGGTCTACGTCCGCTTCCCGCTCACCGGCGGCCCGCTGGCCGGCCGGGCGGCCCTGCTCGCCTGGACCACGACCCCGTGGACCCTGGTCTCCAACACCGCCCTCGCGGTCAACCCGGCGGTCACCTACGTGGTGGCCACCGACGGCAACGAGCGGCTCGTCGTCGCCGAGCCGCTGCTCGCCAAGGCCCTCGGCGAGGGCTGGGAGACCACCGGCGAGTCCTTCACCGGCGCCGAGATGGAGCACTGGAACTACCAGCGCCCGTTCGAGCTGGTGGAGATCGAGAACGCCCACTTCGTCCTCAACGCCGACTACGTCACCACCGAGGACGGCACCGGCATCGTCCACCAGTCCCCCGCCTTCGGCGCGGACGACCTCGCGACCTGCCGCAAGTACGGCCTGCCGGTGGTCAACCCGGTGCTCGCCGACGGCACCTTCGCCCCCGAGGTGCCGCTGATCGGCGGCCAGTTCTTCAAGAAGGCCGACGAGGCCCTGGTCGCGGACCTCAAGGAGCGCGGCCTGCTCTTCCGCCACGTGCCGTACGAGCACAGCTACCCGCACTGCTGGCGTTGCCACACCGCGCTGCTGTACTACGCGCAGCCCTCCTGGTACATCCGGACCACCGCCGTCAAGGACGCGCTGATCCGCGAGAACGAGGCCACCAACTGGTTCCCCGAGACGGTCAAGCACGGCCGCTTCGGCGACTGGCTCAACAACAACATCGACTGGGCGCTCAGCCGCAACCGCTACTGGGGCACCCCGCTGCCGATCTGGCGCTGCGAGGAGGGCCACCTGACCTGCGTCGGCTCGCTGGCCGAGCTGACCGAGCTCACCGGCACCGACCAGAGCGGCCTCGACCCGCACCGTCCGTTCATCGACGAGGTGACCTTCGCCTGCCGCGACTGCGGCGGCACCGCCACCCGGGTGCCCGAGGTGATCGACGCCTGGTACGACTCGGGCTCGATGCCCTTCGCCCAGTACGGCTACCCGTACCAGAACAAGGAGCTGTTCGAGAAGCGCTACCCGGCGCAGTTCATCTCCGAGGCGATCGACCAGACCCGCGGCTGGTTCTACACGCTGATGGCGGTCGGCACCCTGGTGTTCGACAAGAACAGCTACGAGAACGTCGTGTGCCTGGGCCACATCCTGGCCGAGGACGGCCGCAAGATGTCCAAGCACCTGGGCAACATCCTGCAGCCGATCCCGCTGATGGACCAGCACGGCGCCGACGCCGTGCGCTGGTTCATGGCGGCCGGTGGCTCGCCCTGGTCGGCCCGCCGGGTCGGCCACGGCACCATCCAGGAGGTGGTCCGCAAGACCCTCCTCACCTACTGGAACACCGTCGCCTTCCAGGCCCTGTACGCCCGCACCGCGAACTGGGCCCCCTCCGCGGGCGACCCGGCCCCGGCCGACCGCCCGCAGCTGGACCGCTGGGTGCTCTCCGAGCTGAACACCCTGGTCCGCGAGGTCGACGCGGCCTTCGAGGCGTACGACACCCAGCGCGCCGGCAAGCTGCTCTCCGGCTTCGTCGACGACCTCTCCAACTGGTACGTCCGCCGTGGCCGCCGCCGCTTCTGGCAGGGCGACGCGGCCGCGCTCGCCACCCTGCACGAGGCGCTGGAGACGGTCACCCGCCTGATGGCCCCGCTCACCCCGTTCATCACCGAGCGGGTCTGGCAGGACCTGGTCGTCCCGGTCGCCCCGGACGCCCCGGCCTCGGTGCACCTGGCCTCCTGGCCGGTCGTCGACGAGACCCTCATCGACGCCGAGCTGTCCCGGCACATGGCGCTGGTGCGCCGCCTGGTCGAGCTGGGCCGGGCCACCCGCGCCGAGTCCGGCGTGAAGACCCGCCAACCGCTCTCCCGCGCGTTGGTCGCCGCCCAGGGCTGGGAGGAGCTGCCCGCCGACCTGCGCGCGCAGATCGCCGAGGAGCTCAACGTCTCCGCCCTGGAGTCCCTCGCCGGGGTCGGCGGCTCGCTCGTCGACACCACGGCCAAGGCCAACTTCCGCGCCCTGGGCAAGCGTTTCGGCAAGGGCGTGCAGGACGTCGCCAAGGCGGTCGCCGCCACCGACGCCGCCCGCCTGGCCGCCGAGCTGCGCGCCGACGGCGAGACCTCGGTCGAGCTCGACGGTGAGACGATCACCCTCTCTCCCGATGAGGTGATCATCACCGAGACGCCGCGCGAGGGCTGGGCCGTCGCCAACGAGTCCGGCGCCACCGTCGCCCTCGACCTGGCCATCACCCCGGAGCTCAAGCGGCTCGGCATCGCCCGCGACGCCATCCGCCAGATCCAGGAGGCCCGCAAGAACTCCGGCCTGGACGTCGCCGACCGCATCGTCCTGCGCTGGCGCGCCACCTCCGAGGAGACCGCCGAAGCCATCGCCGAACACGGCCCCCTCGTCGCCGAGGAGGTCCTCGCCACCGACTTCGCCGCCGGCGCGGCCGACTGGGACTCCGAGACCTTCGCCGACGAATCCCTCGGCCTCGCCTTCCAGCTCCGCAAGGCCTGACCGACCGACCGAACCGCCGCCCGGCTCGCAGGAGCCGGGCGGCGGTTCCGTTTTCCCCCCTCGGTCCCCCGCCCCCTCGGCCCGCCGCCCGCACGGTCGCCCCGGCCCGGCGGACACACGAAAAGGCGCCCCCTCCCCGACCCGTGAGTCGGAAAGGGGGCGCCCTCAAAGAGCCCTGCTACAACCTCAGTTGTCGCCGTCCTCGTCGATCAGGAAGCCCCGCATCGGCGCCGGAGCCTGCTGCATCGGCTGCGGCGGCTGCGGCCGGACGGCCGCCATCGGCTGGGTCATCCCGGCCGGCTGCATCTGCGGAGCACCGCTGTTGCCGCCGCCCTGCCCGCCGAAGCTCGGAGCCGACGAGTTCCCGCCGAAGGAGCTCTGCCCGCCGAAGGACGGCGAACTGCCACCGAACGACGGCTGATTCCCACCGAACGACGGCGCACCGGAGGACATCGCGCCGGCACCGGCCGGGGCCATCGACGAGGCCGCCGGCGGCAGCGACGCGGTGGCGGGGATCCGCGGCGGGGCGAGCGAGTCGTCGGCCTGCGACTCCAGCTGACGCAGCTGGGTCTCCAGGTACGACTTCAGGCGCGTGCGGTACTCACGCTCGAACGCCCGCAGGTCCTCGACCTTGCGCTCCAGCGTGGCCCGCGCGGACTCCAGCGAGCCCATCGCGACGCGGTGCTTCTCCTGGGCGTCCCGCTCCAGGGCGTCGGCCTTGGCACGGGCGTCGCGCTCCAGGCCCTCGGCCCGGCTGCGCGCCTCGCCGACGATCTTGTTGGCCTCGGAGCGGGCCTCGGAGATCGCCTGGTCGGCGGTCTGCTGGGCGAGCGCCAGCACGCGCGCGGCGCTGTCGCCGCCGGGGCCCTGCTGCTGCATCGGGCCGCCCATCGGGCCGCCCATCTGCTGCGGGCCGCCCATCGGGCCACCCATCGGCTGCATCTGCTGCTGGCCCATGCCCTGGCCCATCGGGTTGCCCATCTGCTGCGGGCCACCGGGACCGCCCATGGGCTGGAGCATCTGGCCACCCATCGGCTGGACCAGCTGCTGCTGGCCGCCCATGGTCTGGTTCATCTGCTGCTGCTGGCCGCCCATCTGCTGGGGACCGCCCGGGCCGGGCGGGAGCTGCGGGGCGCCGGAGGGCAGGCCGAGCGGCTGATTGCCCATCTGCTGCTGCTGGGGGCCGCCCGGACCCATCTGCTGCGGGCCGCCGGGGCCCATCTGCTGCGGGCCGCCCGGGCCCTGCTGGCCGGGGACCGGCGGGCCGGATATGGCGGCCGGGACGGGCGCGGACTGACGCGAACCCTCCTGCGGGGGCTCCTTGCGCATGTTGGCCTGGTTCTGCGCGGCGGCGCGAGTCGCGGCGGCCAGCTTGGCCCGCAGGTCCTCGTTCTCCCGGAGGAGGCGGGTCAGCTCCGCCTCGACCTCGTCGAGGAAGGCATCGACCTCGTCCTCGTCATAGCCTTCACGCAGGCGGACGGTCGTGAACTGCTTGTTCCGAACGTCCTCGGGGGTCAATGGCATCTCTTCACCTCAACGTGATCGTCGGCACACCGGCATCCTGTCGCATCGCTCACCTACGACTAGGGGTGCACAAGCGAGATCAGGACATACACAATGATCATCAGTACGAAGAAGGACAGGTCGAGCGCCACGCCCCCGAAACGCAACGGCGGAATGAACCGCCGCAGAAGCTTGAGCGGCGGATCCGTGACAGTGTACGTGGCCTCCAGGACCAGGACCATGGCCTTGCCGGGCCGCCACGAACGCGCGAACTGGAAGACCCAGTCCATGACCAGTCGCACGAGCAGGAACACCAGGAAGACGGTCAGGGCGTAGTAGAGCACCGCCCACACGATGTCCATCGCGTTTCCCTCTCCCCGGTCCCCGGCCCTAGGGCCTTCCGCTCGCCATCACCTGTCGCCAACCACTGTCGATCAGATCCACACGTAAAGTCGTGGCCGGGTCAGCTCTGGTTGAAGAACCCACCCTCGGCGATCCGAGCCTTGTCCTCCGCCGTGACATCGACGTTAGCAGGCGACAGCAGGAACACCTTCTGTGTCACGCGCTCGATACTGCCGTGCAGACCGAAGACGAGTCCAGCGGCGAAGTCTACGAGCCGCTTGGCGTCGGTGTCGTCCATCTCGGTGAGATTCATGATCACGGGGGTTCCGCCGCGGAACTGTTCCCCGATGGTACGGGCCTCGTTGTAGGTTCGCGGGTGCAGCGTGGTGATGCGGTAGGGCTCTCGTTCGTTCACTACCTTGGGCATGATCACCGGGGAGCTCTTCTCCAGGTTGTGGCGACGTTCGGGTGTGATGGATGACACGGGCGCCATCCTCGGGGACTCCTGCCGGATCGGCACCGCCGCCGGGACCGGCTGCGGCGTGATCGAGGAGACCGGAGCGGGTGCTGCTGCTGCGGCGGCCGGCCGGGGGATGTCCTCGGTCCGCTGCCCGGTACGGATCGGCTCGGGGTCCGCGTCGTAGTCGTCGTCGGGGTCGTACCCCTGGCCGTCGTACGTCTCGTCCTCCACGAGGCCGAGGTAGACCGCCATCTTGCGCATCGCGCCGGCCATGCTCCTGTCTCCTCCGCTCATGGCCACCTCGCTGACGCTCGGTGGCTGATTCGCGAAGCGCACACCTTCTTGACGGTCGCTCGCTTCGCTCGCTCAGTGCGGACCGGTACCGTCCCGGCGGCCGGGCCCATGGCCCCGCCTGCGGATTCCGCGGTCCGCCCACGACGGCCCGTCAAGGCGACGCGCCGTCAGAGTTCGTGGGTGGGGGCCGCGGAGCTGCGATCCACGGTCGCTAGCGCTCCGAAGAGCTGCTAGATTCTGTCCTATTTTGTCCTGCAGTCTGATCTACTTACCCGGTGACGTTACCCGAGGGGTGACCTCACTCCGAGTACCGCCGTTCCGACGCGCACGTGTGTCGCCCCGGCGGCAATCGCCTGCTCAAGGTCACCGCTCATCCCTGCGGAGACCATGGTGGCAGCAGGATGGGCCGCTCGTACGCCGGTTGCGATTTCCGCCAGCCGGTCGAAGGCACGGCCCGGGTCCCCGGCCAGCGGGCCGGCCAGCGGAGCGACGGTCATCACACCGTCCAGGCGCAGCCCGGGCGCGTCCGCGATCGCGTCGGCGAGCGCCGCGACCTCCTCGGGGGCGACCCCGGCCCGGTGCTCGCCCTCGCCGTGCTCCTTGTCCAGTGCCACCTGTACCAGGCAGCCCAGTTCCGGGCGCCCGGACTTCAGCACCGCCGCGGAGAGCGACTCGACCAGCCGCGGCCGGTCCACCGAGTGCACGTGGTTCGCGTACCGGACGACCGAGCGGGCCTTGTTGGTCTGCAGCTGTCCGACGAAGTGCCAGTTGAGCGGAAGGTTTCTGCACTGCTCCGCCTTGGGCGCGGCGTCCTGGTCGCGGTTCTCCGCGACGTCCGTCACCCCCAGCCCGGCCAGCAGTGCGGTGTCCTCAACGGGGTAGGTCTTGGTGACGACGATCAGGGTGACGTCCCCGCGCGGGCGCCCGGCGGCCGCACAGGCGTCGGCGATCCGGCGCTCGACCACCTCGAGGTTGGTGCCCAGTTCCTCGTACCGGGCGCGCTGGCCGTCCGTCAGCGACTCCAGCCAGCTCCGGTCGGGCGAGAATGGTCCGGGGCCTGTCGGGAACGGTCCGTAGATGTCGTTCGTCATCAGTGATCAGAGCCCAACCAGACGTAGCTCGCGAGCCGGCCCGTGCGCTGCTCGCGGCGATAGGAGAAGTGATCGACGGATTCGAGGGTGCAGACCGGTGACCGCACCAGCTCGGTGACCCCCGCCGCGGCCAGCTGGGCCGCGACTCCCTCCGGCACGTCCAGGGCCGGGGTCCCCCACGAGGTCTCGGCGAACGCCGCCGGGACCACGTCGGCGACCTCGGCGCGCAGTCCGGCCGGCACCTCGTAGCAGCGGCCGCACACCGCGGGGCCGGTGGCGGCGGTGATCCGCGCCGGCTCGGCCCCCAGCTCGGCCATCGCCTTGACGACCGCGGGCACCACCCCGGCCGCCAGTCCGGGCCGGCCCGCGTGGGCCGCGCCCACGACGCCCGCCACCGGGTCGGCCAGCAGCACCGGGGTGCAGTCCGCGGTCAGCACCGCGAGCGCGAGCGGCCGGTCGGTGACCACCGCGTCCACGGTCGGGGCCTGCCCCGCCGGCTGGCGCTCCGTCACCACGGCGACCTCGGCGCCGTGCACCTGGTTCATCCACACCACGTCGGCCGGGTCCAGCGCCAGCTCCCGGGCGGCGATCGCCCGGTTCTCCCGGACGGCCTCCGGATCGTCGCCCACCGCGCCGCCGAGGTTGAGCTCCCCGTACGGCGAAGTGCTCACCCCGCCCCACCGGTCGGTGAAGGCGAAGTGAGCACCCGCGCGTACGGCGTGATCGATCACTTAAGGAAGTCCGGGACGTCGAGCTCCTCGGCCGGGCTCTCCACGAAGGGCTGCCGGGTCGTCGGCTGCACCTGCGGCGGCACCGGGGCGGCGGCCGTGGCGGCCGAGGTCTCGGCCGACCGCGACGTGGCCGCGCTCTCGCCGTCGGAACGGGAGGTCACCGAACCGATGCTCCCGTACGACGGGCGGCCGGCCGGGCGCTCCGGGGCGGCCGGCGGGGTGGCCGGAGTGGCGGGGGCGGTGGACTTCACCACCGGGTCGCGCACGATGGCCGGCGGCTGGCCGCCGTCGAAGCCGGCCGCGATGACGGTGACCCGCACCTCGTCGCCGAGCGCGTCGTCGATGACCGCACCGAAGATGATGTTGGCCTCGGGGTGCGCGGCCTCGCTGACCAGCTGGGCCGACTCGTTGATCTCGAACAGACCGAGGTCGGAGCCACCCGAGATGGACAGCAGCACACCGCGGGCGCCGTCGATCGAGGCCTCCAGCAGGGGCGAGGAGATCGCCATCACGGCGGCCGCCTTGGCGCGGTCCTCGCCGCGGGCCGAACCGATGCCCATGAGCGCCGAACCGGCGTCCGACATGACGGACTTGACGTCGGCGAAGTCAAGGTTGATCAGACCCGGGGTGGTGATCAGGTCGGTGATGCCCTGGACACCCGAGAGCAGGACCTGGTCCGCGGAGCGGAACGCGTCGAGCACGCTGACCTGGCGGTCCGAGATGGACAGCAGCCGGTCGTTGGGGATCACGATGAGGGTGTCGACCTCTTCGCGCAGGGCGGCGATGCCGTCCTCGGCCTGGTTGGCCCGGCGACGGCCCTCGAAAGTGAAGGGGCGGGTGACCACGCCGATGGTCAGGGCGCCCAGCGAGCGGGCGATGTTGGCGACGACGGGCGCGCCGCCCGTGCCCGTGCCACCTCCCTCGCCGGCGGTCACGAAGACCATGTCGGCCCCCTTGAGGACCTCCTCGATCTCCTCGCGGTGGTCCTCGGCCGCCTTGCGGCCGACGTCGGGATTGGCGCCGGCGCCGAGGCCCCGGGTGAGTTCACGGCCCACATCGAGCTTGACGTCGGCGTCGCTCATGAGGAGGGCCTGCGCATCGGTGTTGATCGCGATGAACTCGACGCCCTTGAGACCGACCTCGATCATCCGGTTGATGGCGTTGACACCACCGCCGCCGATACCGACGACCTTGATGACTGCGAGGTAGTTCTGCGGTGCTGCCACGTCGAAGGCCTCTCGCCTCGAATTTCCGGGTCGGCCCGGCCCGGACGAGGGGCCGTTCCGACGGATGTCGATGGGTAGGGAGCCTGGTTTCTGACTGAATGTCCGAAATGCCGACCGCCGACCCCAACCCTAAACTTGACCTTTAGGGTTAGTCCTGTGCCACCGTCACATCACCAAGCGACACAGTCTGGTGACACAGGACACTAGGTGGCTCCGGGCACGCGTTTCAACGAACACGCCGAGCTTCCCTTTTTCTTTTGAGCCTATGTGATCATCGGCCGGCAATGGAAACCGGGGTGACCCCCAAGGGTCGGGCCGACACTTCGAGGCGTCAACCCCTCCCCCGGGCAATGAATCTAGCGGATCACCCGGACACCGCCGGCGCCTCCGGCGCACTCACGTCGAAGTTCACGCCCTTCTGAGCCATCAGCGCCTGGAGGACCCGCCCCTTGCGGTCGTTCTGCTCGGGGCTCCCCCAGCGCACCGTCACACCCCCGCTGAGCTGCAGTTCGATGTCGTCGTAGGAGTGCACCAGGACCGACCCGGTCCGCTTGGCGATCTCCGGCGGGAGCGCGGCGGCCACCGCCACCGCACCCTCCACCAGCTGCGTCCGGGAGATCGCCCCGGCCACGTCCTTCGCCTGCTGACTGAGCCGCAGCTCCACCACCGGCACGCCCTCCGGCGCGGCCGCCTCGGTGGCGAAGCTCACGCCGGCGGCATCCACCTGGGTGAACTGACCGTCCTCCCCCTTGACGACGGCCACCGCCGTCCGCTGCACCACCTTGACCTGCAGGGTGTGCGGCCAGCCCCGCCAGACCTCGGCCTTGGCCACCCGGGGGATCGCCTCCACCCGGCGGGTGACCTGGTCCAGGTCCACCCGCGCCAGCGGGCCGCCGGCCAGCCCGCCCACCGCGTCGCGGACCTGCTCCGACGTCAGCTTCCCGTCCCCCGCGCCCTGGACGGCGACATCGCGCACGTCCAGCACCGAGGAGTAGAACACCAGCCAGGCCAGCCCGCCCAGCACCGCGGCGACGAGCGCGCCCAGCACCACGATGCCCCGCCGGGAGAGCCGCAGGCGAGGAGCGGACTCCTCCTCCAGCTCCTCCTCCAGAGGGTCGGCGAGCCGGCCGTCAGCCACGGCGGCGGCCGCCCCGGTGGGCCTGGATCGCCTCGTACACCATCCCGACCAGCAGGTCGTCGGCGTCCCGGCGACCGAACTCGGCCGCGGCCCGGCTCATGTCCCAGAGCCGCTGCGGGTCGGTCAGCACCGGCAGCACGTTCTGCAGCACCCAGTCCGGGGTCAGCTCGGCGTCGTCCACCAGCAGACCGCCGCCGGCCTTGACCATCGGCTGGGCGTTCAGCCGCTGCTCGCCGTTGCCGATCGGCAGCGGCACGAAGGCGCCGGGCAGGCCGACCGCGGCCAGCTCGGCCACCGTCATGGCGCCGGCCCGGCAGAGCATCAGGTCGGCGGCCGCGTAGGCGAGGTCCATCCGGTCGATGTACGGCACCGGGCGGTACGGCGGCATCCCGGGGACGTCCGCGACCTGCGGCAGCTCGTTCTTCGGGCCGACGGCGTGCAGGATCTGCACGCCGTACTGCTGCAGCCGCGGGGCGATCGCGGTGACCGTCTCGTTCAGCCGGCGCGCGCCCTGGGAGCCGCCGGAGACCAGCAGGGTGGGCAGCCGCTGGTCGAGGCCGAAGTAATGGCGGGCCTCCGGCCGGGTGGCGTTGCGGTCCAGGGTGGCGATGGTCCGGCGCAGCGGGATGCCGATGTACCGGGAGTCGCGCAGCTTGCTGTCCGGGGTGGAGACGGCGACGAAGTCGCTGTAGCGGGCGCCGATCTTGTTGGCCAGGCCCGGCCGGGCGTTGGCCTCGTGCACCACGATCGGCACGCCGGCCCGCTTGGCGGCCAGGTAGGCGGGCATCGCGACGTAGCCGCCGAAGCCGACCACGGCGTCCGCGTTGACCCGCTCGATGATCTCCTGGGCGGCCCGGACGGTGCCGCGCAGCCGGCCGGGGACGGTGATCAGCTCGGGGGTGGGCTTGCGGGGCAGCGGGACGGCCGGGATCAGTTCCAGCTGGTAGCCGCGCTCGGGTACCAGCCTGGTCTCCAGGCCGCGTTCGGTGCCCAGGGCGGTGATCCCGATGGACGGGTCGTGCCTGCGGAGGGCGTCCGCGAGGGCCATGGCCGGCTCGATGTGACCGGCGGTCCCCCCGCCGGCGAGTACGACATGCACCGAAATTCACCGCTCCCTGCGTGCCGGCCCGGGGACCGGGCGCGCTGTGGTTCGTCGTCGTGGCAGCACCCGGGCCAGTCGCTTCCTGATCCGGGAGTTCTTGCTCCGGGCGGCCAGGGCCGCCTTCACGCCCGAGGAACTGCGTGCCAGGCACAGCAGCACCCCGATCGCGGACATGGCCGACAGCATGGCGGAACCCCCGTAGGAGAACAGCGGGAGCGGGACGCCCGCGATGGGCAGCAGTCCCAGCGCCGACCCCAGGTTGATCACGGCCTGCGCCATGATCCAGGTGGTGGCGGCTCCCGCGGCGTACCTGACGAAGGGGTCCTTCGTGCCGATGGCCACACGGATACCCGCGTAGCCTAGTGCCGCGAAGAGACCGATCACCGACAGCGTCCCCACCAGGCCCAGTTCCTCGCCGGTCGCGGCGAAGATGAAGTCGGTGTGCGCCTCGGGCAGCTGGCCCCACTTCTCCACGCCCGCGCCCAGGCCGGTGCCGAAGCCGCCGCCGAGCGCGAACGAGTACACGCCGTGCAGAGCCTGGAAGCAGGCGCCCTCCGGGTCGAGCTTGGTGACACCGATGCAGCCCAGGCGCTCGGCCCGGTGCGGGACGGTGATCACCAGGGCGGTGCAGACCACGACCGCCACCCCGAGGGTGGCCACGAACAGCCGCAGCGGCGCCCCGACCATCCAGAGCAGCGCGAACACCATCGCCACCAGGATCATCGAGGTGCCCATGTCGCCGCCGATCATGATCAGCGCGAGCAGCAGCAGGGCGCCCGGCACCAGCGGCACCAGCAGGTGCTTCCAGGAGTTGAGGGTGCCGGTCCGCTGCTTGCGGGCGAGCAGGTCGGCGCCCCAGAGCACCAGCGCGAGCTTGGCGAACTCGGAGGGCTGGAACTGGAAGAACCCGAAGTCCAGCCAGTTCTGGTTGCCGTTGATCCGCACCCCGACGCCGGGCACGGCGACCAGCGCGAGCGCGCCGATCACCCCGAGCATCACCGGGTAGACGATCACCCGCAGCACCGCCACCGGCACGGAGGCGAAGCCGATCAGCAGGACCAGGCCGAGGATGGCCGCGATCAACTGCTTGAGGAAGTAGTACTGCGCCGTGTGGTGCTGGTTCAGGGCCAGGATCTGCGAGGCCGAGAAGACCATCATCAGCCCCAGCACCACCAGCAGCAGGGTGGTGCCGACGACCAGCAGGTACGGCGTGAGCGGCCGGTCCAGCCAGTACCGCACGCGGGCCCGGAAGGCCCGCAGGCGGCCCAGCGGACCGGCCGACTTGTACTTGGTCGTGGTGGCGGAGATCACTCGCCACGGCTCGGCGGCATCCTGCTTCGAAACGCCGGAATCCGCCCTGCCCTGCCCCGCCACCGCTCCCCGCTCCCAATTCATGCGGCTCGTTCACCTCCGGGCCGCTCCGACCCGACGCCGACGGGGCCCGGGCTCACTCGCCGGAGTTCGCCAGCTCCCGGACGGCCGCCGCGAACAGGTCGCCGCGCTCGCCGTAGTCGGTGAACATGTCCATCGAGGCGCAGGCCGGGGCCAGCAGTACCGTGTCACCCGATCGGGCGAGCGACGCGGCCGTGCGAACCACCTCGGTCATCGCCTCCGCGCCAGTCTGGCCCTCGGCCGCCTCGATCACCGGCACATCGGGAGCGTGTCGCTCCAGCGCCTCGCGGATCAGCGCCCGGTCCTGGCCGATCAGCACGACGGCGCGCAGCCGCTCGGCCGCGCCCTGGACCAGGTCGTCGAAGGTCGCGCCCTTGGCCAGGCCGCCGGCGATCCAGACGATCGGCCGGTAGGCCGCCAGCGAGGCCGCGGCGGCGTGGGTGTTGGTGGCCTTGGAGTCGTCGATGTAGGTGACCTCGCGGACCACGCCGACCTCGGCGATCCGGTGGGCGTCCGGGCGGAAGGCCCGCAGGCCCTCCCGGACGGCCTTCGGCTCGACCCCGTAGGCCCGGGCCAGCGCCGCCGCGGCGAGCGCGTTGGCGATGTTGTGCGGGGCCGGCGGGTTCACGTCCTCGACGGCGCCCAGCTCGGCCGCGTTCTTCGCCCGGTCCTCGACGAAGGCGCGGTCCACCAGCAGGCCGTCCACCACGCCGAAGTTCGACGGGCTCGGCGCGCCGAGCCCGAAGCCGATCGCCCGGCAGCCCTCCTCGACGTCGGCCTCGCGGACCAGCGCCTCGGTGGCCGGGTCGGCCAGGTTGTACACGCAGGCGACGACGTTGCCCTCGTAGATCCGGCCCTTGTCGGCGGCGTACGCCTCCATCGAGCCGTGCCAGTCGAGGTGGTCGGGCGCCAGGTTGAGCACCGCCGCGGAGTACGGGCGCAGCGAGGGCGCCCAGTGCAGCTGGTAGCTGCTCAGCTCGACGGCGAGCACGTCGTACGGCTCCTCGGCGAGCACCGCGTCCAGCACCGAGACCCCGACGTTGCCGACGGCGGCGGTGCGCTTGCCGGCCGCGGTGAGGATCGAGGCGAGCATCTGGACGGTGGTGGTCTTGCCGTTGGTGCCGGTGACGGCCAGCCAGGGCGCGGGTTCGCCGGTGCCCGGCAGGGGCTTGCGCAGCCGCCAGGCCAGCTCGACGTCGCCCCAGACCGGCACGCCGGCCGCCTCGGCGGCGGCGAACAGCGGGCTGTCGGGGGCCCAGCCGGGCGAGGTCACGATCAGCTCGGTGCCCTCGGGCAGGCTCGCGCCGTCGCCCAGGCGCACCGTGACGCCCAGTGCCTCCAGCTCGGCGGCGCGGGCCTTGAGGCCCTCGCCGCTGCCGCCGTCGACCACGGTGACGCGCGCGCCGAGCCCCTTCAGGACGCGCGCGGCGCTGATGCCCGAGACGCCGAGTCCGGCGACCGCCACGGGCAGGTTGGTGAAGTCGGTGTTCGTCATCCGGTCCGGTATCCCGCGTAGAAGAGGCCGAGGCCGACGGCCACGCACAGGCCCTGGATGATCCAGAAGCGGACCACGACCAGGACCTCGCTCCAGCCCTTGAGTTCGAAGTGGTGCTGCAGTGGTGCCATCTTGAAGACGCGCTTGCCGGTCATCCGGAAGGAGCCGACCTGGATGATCACCGACAGGGTGATGATCATGAAGAGGCCGCCGAGCAGGATCAGCAGCAGCTCGGTGCGGGAGCAGATCGCCAGACCGGCCAGGGCGCCGCCGAGGGCGAGCGAGCCGGTGTCCCCCATGAAGATCTTGGCGGGCGAGGTGTTCCACCACAGGAAGCCGAAGCAGGAGCCCATCAGGGCGGCGGCCACCACCGCGAGGTCCAGCGGGTCGCGGACGTCGTAGCAGGCGTTGGTGGCGGAGAAGAAGTAGGCGCAGCTCTGCCCGTACTCCCAGACGCCGATGAAGGTGTAGGCGCCGAAGGCCATCACCGAGGCGCCGGTGGCGAGGCCGTCCAGACCGTCCGTCAGGTTCACGCCGTTGGAGGTCGCGGCGATCATGAAGTAGGCGAAGATGACGAACAGCACCGGGCCGATCGACCACTTGAAGTCGCGCACGAAGGACAGCGACTGGGAGGCCGGGCTGAGCCCGCGGTCGTCGTGGAACTGCAGCGCGAGGATGGCGAACACCAGGCCGACGATGGACTGGCCGGCCAGCTTCGCCTTGGCCCGCAGGCCCAGCGAGCGGCGCTTGACCACCTTGATGTAGTCGTCCAGGAAGCCGACCAGGCCGAGGCCCGTGGTCAGGAAGAGCACCAGCAGCCCGGAGGCCGTCGGGCTCTCGCCCGTTATCGCCTTCGTGCCGAAGTAGGCGATCAGGGTCGCCAGGATGAAGGCGATGCCGCCCATGGTGGGCGTGCCCTTCTTGCTGTGGTGCGCCTTGGGGCCGTCGTCGCGGATGTACTGGCCGTAGCCCTGCCGGGCGAGCAGCTTGATCAGGGCGGGCGTGCCGACCAGCGAGAGGATCAGACCGATCATCCCGGAGAAGAGGATCTGCTTCATCATCAGGCGGCACCGTCCGCCAGGAGGGCCTCGGCCACCTTCTCCAGCCCCACCGAACGGGACGCCTTCACCAGCACCACATCCCCCGGCCGCAGCTGACTGCGCAGCAGCTCGACCGCCGCGTCCGCGTCGGACACCAGCACCGACTCCTCACCCCACGAACCTTCGTTCCTCGCGCCGAGTTCCATGCAGGCCGCCTCGCGTCCGCCGACCGCCACCAGCTTGGTGACGTCCAGCCGGACGACGAGCCGTCCGATGGCGTCGTGCTCGGCCAGGCTGTCCTCGCCGAGCTCCCGCATCTCGCCGAGCACCGCCCAGGTACGGCGACGCTCCGGACCGCGGCCGCCGATCGAGACCAGCGCCCGCAGCGCGGCCCGCATCGAGTCGGGGTTCGCGTTGTAGGCGTCGTTGACGACGGTGACACCATCGGCCCGGTCGACGACCTCCATGCGCCAGCGGGACAGCGCACCCGCCTCGCCCAGGGCTGCCGCGGTGTCGTCGACGGACATCCCGAGCTCCGTCGCCACCGCGGCGGCGGCGAGGGCGTTCGAGACGTGGTGCTCACCGTACAGGCGCAGTTGCACGGGCGCGGAACCGGCCGGGGTGGTGAGCGTGAACGATGGCCGTCCGGTGGCGTCCAGGCGAACGTCCGTCGCCCGGACATGGGCGTCCGGGGACTCCCCGAAGTACACGACCTTCGCCTTGGTCCGGGAGGCCATCGCCCGCACCAGCCGGTCGTCCGCGTTGAGGATCGCGGTGCCCTCCGCGGGCAGCGCCTCGACCAGCTCGCCCTTGGCCTCGGCGATCGCCTCCTTGGAGCCGAACTCGCCGACGTGGGCGGTGCCGACGTTGAGCACCAGGCCGATCCGGGGCGGGGTGATCGAGGTGAGGTACTCGATGTCCCCCTTGTGCCGGGCGCCCATCTCCATGACCAGGTGCCGGGTGCCGGCCTCGATCCGCAGGGCGGTCATCGGGTGGCCGATCTCGTTGTTGAGCGAGCCGGGCGGGAAGACCGTCTCGCCGTGGCGCTGGAGCAGCTGGGCGATCAGGTCCTTGGTGCTGGTCTTGCCGGCCGAGCCGGTCAGCGCGACCACGGCGGTGCCCTCGGCGCGGGCGACCACGGTGCGGGCCAGCCTGCCGAGGGCCTCCACCACACTGTCGACCAGGACGGCGGGCACGCCGACCGGGCGGGAGGCCAGCACCGCGACGGCGCCGGCCTCGATCGCCGTGGCGGCGTAGTCGTGGCCGTCCACGCGCTCGCCGACGAAGGCGGCGAACAGGCCGCCGGGGCTCACCTTCCGCGAGTCGACCTCGACCGGGCCGGTGACCAGGGCGTCCGGGTCCGCGCCGTCCAGCGTGCCGCCGACCGCGGCGGCCACCTCGGCGAGGGTCAGTGCGATCACTGCTGCTCTACTCCTCGGTCGCCCCGGGCGGCCGTGGCCTGCGTGATGGATTCGCGCAGCACCTCCCGGTCGTCGAAGGGGCGGATCTCGTCTCGTACGTACTGGCCTGGTTCGTGACCCTTGCCGGCCACCAGCACGGTGTCCCCCGCCCGGGCGCGGGCGACCGCGAGCTGGATCGCCTCGGCCCGGTCGGGGACGACCAGCACGGCACCGCGCTCGGCCTCGGGCACCGCGGCGGCGCCGGTCAGCATGCTGGCGAGGATCGCCAGCGGGTCCTCGCTGCGCGGGTTGTCGCTGGTCAGCAGGGCGGTGTCGGCGAGCCGGGCGGCGATGTCGCCCATCGGGCCGCGCTTGTGCGGGTCACGGTCGCCACCGCAACCGACGACCACGTGCAGCCGGCCCTTGGTGACCTCGCGCAGCGAGGCGAGGACGGCCCGCAGGGCGTCCGGCTTGTGCGCGTAGTCCACCACGGCGACGAACGGCTGTCCGGCGTCCACCCGCTCCAGCCGGCCCGGCACGCCGGGGACGGCGGCGACGCCGGCCACCGCCCGCTCCAGCGGCAGCCCGGCGGCGACCAGCAGGGTGATCGCGGCCAGCGCGTTGGCGACGTTGAACGGGCCGGGCAGCGGGACGGAGGCGTCGGCCTCGGCGCCGTCCGGGCCGAGCACCCGGAAGGTCGAGCCGACCGGGCCGAGCTGGACGTCCACGGCCCGCCAGTCGGCCTCGACGGCGCCGGCGGCGGAGAAGGTGGTCACCGGGATCTTGGCCTCGGCGGCGAGCCTGCGGCCGTACTCGTCGTCCAGGTTGACCACGCCGCGGCGGGACTTTCCGGGCGCGAAGAGCCGGGCCTTCGCCTGGAAGTAGTCCTCCATGTCCGGGTGGAAGTCGAGGTGCTCGGGGGTGAGGTTGTTGAACAGCGCGACGTCGTACACCACCCCGTCGGTGCGGCCGAAGACCAGGGCGTGGCTGGAGACCTCCATGGCCACGGCGTCCGCGCCGCGCTCGGCCATCACGCCGAGGATCGCGTGCAGGTCGGTGGCCTCGGGGGTGGTGCGCTCGCTCTTGATCCGCTCCTCGCCGACCCGCATCTCCACGGTGCCGATCACACCGGGGCTGCGCCCGGCCCCGCGCAGACCGCCCTCGACCAGGTAGGAGGTGGTGGTCTTGCCGTTGGTGCCGGTCAGCCCGATCATCAGCAGCCGCTCGGACGGGTGGCCGTAGACGATCGCGGCCAGCTCGCCCATCCGGGCCCGGGGCCGGTCGACGACCAGCAGCGGCAGACCGGTGGGGGCGGCCAGCTCGGCGCCCGCGGCGTCGGTGAGCACGGCCACCGCACCGGCGTCCGCGGCCTTGGCCGCGAAGGCCGCGCCGTGGTGGTTGGCGCCCGGGAAGGCCACGTACACGTCACCCGGGCGCACCGCGCGGGAGTCGTGGGTGACACCGGTGACGGCGCCGCCCTCGACGGGCGGCAGGCCCAGCCGGGCGGCCAGCTCGGCGAGCGGCAGGGCGGCGGTCCCGGTCGGGCGGGGCGGACTCACGGTGGTTTGATCGGGTTTCGGCACGGCGGGAAGGCTATCCGTCGAAGGGTGCCCAGGGCCAAACCGGGCCTTCGCGGCGTCGTCGGCCACACCGGCCCGCTGGTTGGTCATGCTCGGCTCACGGCTTCCACTCGACGGGCAGGTTGGGCGCCTGGCTACCGCTCGGCGGGACCTGCATGGTCTTCAGGGTGAACTCCATCACCTGCTTGAACACCGGCCCGCACAGCTGGCCGCCGAAGTGGCCGTTGACCGGGCCCTGGAGGGTGCAGGAGACGGTGTACCGGGGGGCGTCGGCCGGGGCGAAGCCGATGAAGGAGGCGGTGTAGCCGTCGTAGCCGACCCCGTTGGCGGCCCCCCGGTTGGCGGTACCGGTCTTGCCGGCGACCCGGTAGCCGGGGATGGCGGCCTTGCCGCCGGTGCCCTGCTCGTCGTCGACGACCGACTCCAGCATCGAGGTGAGCGTCTTGGCGGTCTGCTCGCTGACCACCCGGGTCTGCTCGCCCGGCGGGGTCGGGCTGTACTTGCCGTCCGGCCCGGTGATGCCCTGGACGATGCTCGGCGCGACCCGCACCCCGCCGTTGGCGATGGTCGAGTACACCGAGGTGGCCTGCAGCGCGTTCATCTGCAGCGGGCCCTGGCCGAAGACGATGTTGTACTTCTCCGAGGCGACCAGGTCCTCCGGCTTCTTGAGCATCCCGGAGGTCTCCCCGGGGAAGTTCAGACCGGTCGGCTGGCCCACGCCGAACTTGCGCAGGTAGCCGTCCAGGACCTGGTTGGCCTTCAGCTGGTCGCCGTCGCCGAGGGTCTCGACCGCCTCGATGGTGCCGATGTTGGAGGACTTGGCGAGCACCCCGGCCAGGGTCAGGTACCAGTCGCCGTGTTCGACGTCGTCCTTGAACTGCTGGCCGGCCCGGACCAGCCGGTTCGGCACCGTGACCTTGGTGTCCCAGTTCGCCTTGCCGGAGTCCAGGACGGCGGCCAGGCTCATCAGCTTGGCGGTGCTGCCCGGCTCGTACGCGTCCTGGAGGGCGGCGTTGCCGAGCTGGGGATGCTTGGACAGGCTCAGGTCGTTGGGGTTGAAGCCGGGGGCGGTGGCCATCGCGAGGACCTGACCGGTCTTCACGTCCTGGACGACGACATAGCCCTTCTCCGCGCCCGAGTTGGCCACCTGGTCGGTGATCGCCTTCTGGGCGGCCCACTGGATGTCCCGGTTGATGGTGAGCTTGACGTCGCTGCCGGACACGGCGTCGTCCGTCGAGCTCCCGGCGGTGGGCACCAGTCGGCCGCCCGCCTGGGCGTAGCTGCTGTGGCCGTCCTTGCCGGCCAGCAGCTTCTGGTACTGCAGCTCCAGTCCCCCGGCGCCCGCGCCCTCCCCGTTGACGAAGCCGACCAGGTTGGCGGCCAGCCCGTCGGCCGGGTAGATCCGCTTCTGGGTCTCCTGGTTGAACACCCCGGCCAGCGGGTTGGCGCACTCGTTGTCCACCCGGGTGCGGCCGCCCTGGTCGGCGGGCTTGCCGAGCAGCTTCCGCTGGGCCTGGCAGGCCCGCGAGCCGGCCTGCTTCTCCAGGGTCGCCTTCAGGTCGCTGATCTGGTTCCTGGCGGCCGGTGTCTGCTGGGCCGCGAGCCGCTTGTAGCGGCTCTTGGGGGTGTGGAGGTCGGCGGCGATCTTCTCCTTGGGCACGCCGAGGATCGGCGACAGCAGGGCGGCCGCCTGCTCCGGCGCGTCCGGGATGCCGGTCGCCGCCGGGGTGAACATCGCCGGGTCGGCGGTGATGTCGTACGCGTCGACGGTGGCCGCCAGGGCGACCCCGTCGGACGACGTTATCGAGCCGCGCTCGGCGGTGATCGGGATGCTCAGGTAGCGGTTGGTGTTGGCGTCGGCGGCCAACGCGTCGGCGTCCACCAGTTGGAGCTGCACCAGACGCCCGGCGAAGACGGAGAACACCAGGGACAGCACCACGGTGATCACCCGCAGCCGGCGCTTCGGCTCCGCCAGCTTCAGCGGCCTGGGGCGCTGCGGCGGGCGGGGCTTCGGCCGCACCGCCGCCTGGCCGCGGGCCGGCGGCCGGCCCTCGGGGCGGCGCTGCTGCGGCGCGCGGGGGGTGCGGGCGGCGGCCTTGGCGGGCTGGGGTTTGCCGGACTGGGATCTGGCGGACTGGCCGCGGGAGCTCTGCCCACTGGTGCCCTGGCCCTTGGCACCCTGGCCCTTCGCGGTCGCGGCGGGCCGGGGCGCGGCGGTGCGCGGCGGCTGACGGCGGCCCGAGCCCGAGCCGGACGGCTGACGGGGTGTGGTCATCGCTTGGCACCTCCCGGCGGCGGCGAGACCGGGTTGAGCTGGATCACCGAGTCACCGGCCGAGGCCGCCGCGGTCGGCGACGGCGGCGCGGCCGGCTGGGTGCTCGGCTGTCCCGGAGGCTGGGCGGAGGACGGGGCGGGCGGCTGGGCGGTGGGCGTCGGCGCGCCCTGGGTGCCCGGTGCGCCCGGGGAGGCCTTCGTCGGCCACGGGTCGACCGTCGACTTCCTCACCGGCGGGCTGTCCTGGGCGGGCCCGGGCGTGCCGACCACCTTGCCGCCGCCCGGCACGTCCAGGAAGGCCATCCCCCCGGCCGGGACCATGCCCAGCTCGGCGGCCCGCTTGGCCAGGGCGTCCGGAGCCGAGCTCTGGTCGATCTCGAGCTGGAGGCTCTGCTGCTCGTCGGTCGCCTTGGTGGTCTGCTTCTGCAGCCGGGACAGCTCGAAGGAGCCCTCGTTGAGCGCGGTGTTCAGCGCCAGCAGCCCGAACAGGCCGCCGGCCAGCAGCACCACCACGAGCACCGCGAACGGGGTGCGCCCCCGCACGGGGCGCCGCCCCGGCCGGACCGTGATCCGCGCCCTGCCCTGCCCGGGGAGTCCTCCCCGCCCCGCCCGGACCTCACCGGCCACCGGCCCCACTGTTCTCCTCCGCCCTTCGGACCCCGCCGGGCCTCAGCCCCGCTTGCCTCGGTCCCTGATCCTCTCCGCCACCCGCAGCCGCACGGGCGCGGCGCGCCGGTTCTCCTCGATCTCCTCCTCGGTGGCGAGTTCGGCACCGCGGGTGATCAGTTTGAGCCAGGGCTGGTGCTCCTCCGGCACGAACGGGAGCTCCGGCGGGGCGGTGCTGGTCGCCCCGGCGGCGAAGTACTGCTTCACCAGCCGGTCTTCCAGCGACTGGTACGACATCACGACGATCCGGCCGCCGAGCGCCAGGACGTCCAGCGCCCCCGGGATCGCCCGGTCCAGGACCTCCAGCTCGCCGTTGACCTCGATCCGCAGCGCCTGGAAGGTCCGCTTGGCCGGGTTCCCGCCGGTCCGGCGGGTCGCCGCCGGAATGGCGTTGCGCACCAACTCGACCAGACGCGCGCTGTTGCTGAACGGTTCCTTCGCCCGCTCCCGCACGATGACCGAGGCGATCTTCCCGGCGAACCGCTCCTCGCCGTAGACCTTGAGGATCCGGGCCAGGTCGCCGTGGCTGTAGGTGTTCAGCACCTCCGCCGCACTGATCCCCCGGGTCTGGTCCATCCGCATGTCCAGCGGCGCGTCCTGGGCGTAGGCGAAGCCACGGTCGGCCTCGTCCAGCTGCATGGAGGAGACGCCGAGGTCGAACAGGATCCCGTCCACCCGGTCGATGCCCAGGCGCTCCAGCACCTCGGGGATCTCGTCGTACACGGCGTGCACCAGGGTGGCCCGGTCGCCGAAGGGGGCCAGCCGCTCGCCGGACAGCTTCAGCGCCTGGGGGTCGCGGTCCACCGCGACCAGCCGGACCTCCGGGAACTGGGTGAGCAGCGCCTCGCTGTGGCCGCCGAGCCCGAGGGTCGCGTCCACCACCACGGCACCGGGGCGCGAGATCGCCGGGGCGAGGGCGTCCATGCACCGCTGCAGCATCACCGGCACATGCTTGGGACCCGGTTCATTGGTGGTCATGCGCGGTGGCGCCCTTCCTCGGTGCGGAGCAGCCCGTCGTCCGGGAGCTCGGACCATTCTCGCCCACCGTCCCCCGGCACGACGACGCGGCCCGTGGTCCCCGCCCGCTCAAGGGGAAGGTCGTGACCGCCCGGCACCGGGGAAGGTGCGCCAGGTGGGCACGGAGCGGGTGGAGGCCACGAGCCGCATCGGCCGGGCCACACCGGCCGGCAGGGCCCGGTTGACGGACTCCGGCGGGTGTGCTCCACTGCGCCGCAACTCTATCGCGCGGGCCCCCGCAGTCAATGGTCCGCTCCGGCGCACCACCCGGGCGGCGGTACGGATCACCGCAGGTCGCGGCCGTAGGGACGGTTCGGAGCGGGCCCCGGCCGGGGCCCCCCGCCGACCGCCGCGCGCCCCTTCGAGCGACCGTGCGCGAACCCACTCCGGGACCAGCTGGGACAAACCCTCCCGTTGTCGCTATGCGCTCGATCACAGCCAGCGGTTCTGTAGCTCCCGACCCCACCGCGCGGCCCCGGATCGCACTAACGTCGCCACCATGACAGTGACTCCCGACCGGCCCACGCCGAACGCCGCTGCCGACTCCACCCGACCCGCCATCATCGACCGTTTCGTGACGGCCAACCGCGAGTACGCGGTGACCTTCCGGGACGGCGGCATGGACGCCCGCCCGGTGCAGAAGATCGCCGTGGTGGCCTGCATGGACGCCCGCCTCGACCTGTTCGCCGCGCTCGGCCTCGAACTGGGCGACGCCCACGTCATCCGCAACGCCGGCGGCGTCGTCACCGACGACACCATCCGCTCCCTGACCATCAGCCAGCGAGCCCTCGGCACCCGGTCGATCGCCCTGATCCACCACACCGGCTGCGGCCTGCTCGGCCTCACCGAGGACTTCCGCCGCGAGCTGGAGCTCGAGGTCGGCCAGCGTCCGCAGTGGGCCGTCGAGTCCTTCGTCGACCTGGACGGCGACGTCCGCCAGTCCATGCAGCGGGTGCGCACCTCGCCGTTCCTGCCGCACACCGACGACGTCCGCGGCTTCGTCTTCGACGTCCACACCGGCCTGCTGCGCGAGATCCACTAGCGGGCCCCGGCCGGGCATCCCGCTCCTGCCCGGTCACCGCCGCCCGGCATCCGGGGACCGCCGAATGGTGACTTACGGCCGTCCCCCGGGGGAGAATGCGCCTGCCGGTCGGACCCCGAACCACCTGGGGCGGCCGGGCCGCAGGCCGCCACCCCGGGGCGGGATCCGCCGTCGGAACCGCCCCCGGGACGGCCGCGTCCAGCATGGGGTGGGGTCCGGCCTCGGGTGAGGCGGGCACAGGGTGCCAGGGAGCGTAAACGGGTGACGAGCTACAACGACCAGGCCGGTCTCGGCAGTCCTGCGGGGGGCGAACAGAGGGCGAACGGGTACCGCCAGGTCGGGCTCCCCGAGCTCGCCGCCGTCGTGGAGCGGATCCGCGCCAACATCGAGAGCGTGATCGAGGGGAAGCCGGAGGCCGTCCGGATCGCCCTGACCGTCCTGCTCGCCGAGGGTCACCTGCTGCTCGAGGACGTGCCCGGCGTCGGCAAGACCATGCTGGCCAAGGCGCTCGCCCGATCGGTCGACTGCACCGTGCGCCGCATCCAGTTCACCCCCGACCTGCTGCCCTCGGACGTCACCGGCACCAACATCTACGACCAGCAGCGGCACGACTTCGAGTTCCGCCCGGGCGCGATCTTCGCCCAGATCGTGGTCGGCGACGAGATCAACCGCGCCTCGCCCAAGACCCAGTCCGCGCTGCTGGAGTCCATGGAGGAGCGCCAGGTCACCATCGACGGCACCAGCTACGAGCTGCCCTCGCCGTTCATGGTCGTGGCCACCCAGAACCCGGTCGAGATGGAGGGCACCTACCCCCTCCCGGAGGCCCAGCGGGACCGCTTCATGGCCCGGATCTCGATCGGCTACCCCAGCCCCGAGGCCGAGTTCGCGATGCTCGACGTGCACGCCGGCGCCAACCCGCTGGCCGACCTCCAGCCCGTCGCCCACGCCGCCGACATCCTCAAACTGGTCGACCTGGTCCGCACCGTGCACATCGCCGACCCGGTCCGCCGGTACGCCGTCGACCTGGTCGCCGCCACCCGCACGAGCCCCGAACTGCGCCTGGGGGCCTCGCCGCGCGCCACCCTGCACCTGGTCCGGGCCGCCCGGGCCGCCGCCGCGCTGGACGGGCGCGACTACGTCACCCCGGACGACGTCCAGCGCCTGGCCATCCCGGTCCTCGCGCACCGGCTGATGCCGACCGCCGAGACCCAGCTCAGCCGCCGCACCTCCGAGCAGATCGTGGCCGACCTGGTGGCCCGGCTGCCGCTGCCGCGTCCGCAGGGCGGCCCGGCCGTCCGGAGGGGCTGAGGTGGCCCCGTCGGACGGGACGGGGGGACTGCGGGCCGGGCTGCGCGGCCTCACCACCCGCGGCCGTTCCTTCCTCGCGGCCGGACTGACCGCGGTGGTCTGCGCCTACGTGCTCGACCAGGACGCCCTGCTGCGGGTCGGCGTGCTGCTCGCCGCGTTGCCGCTGGCCGCCGCGCTGGTGGTCGCCAACACCCGTTACCGGGTGGCCAGCGGCCGTCGGCTCAGCCCGCACCGGGCGATCGCCGGCCAGGAGGCCAGGGTCCACCTGCGGGTCGACAACGTCTCCCGGGTGCCCACCGGCCTACTGCTGCTGGAGGACCAGGTCCCGTACGTGCTCGGGCCGCGCCCGCGCTTCGTGCTGGACCGGGTGGAACCGCGCGGCTACCGCGAGGTCTCCTACCGGGTCCGCTCCGACCTGCGCGGCCGCTACCCGCTCGGGCCGCTGCAGCTGCGGCTGTCCGACCCGTTCGGGATGTGCGAGGTCAACCGCGCCTTCACCGCCTCCGACGTGCTCACCGTGGTCCCCCAGGTCCAGGCGCTGCCGGCGGTGCGCCTCAGCGGCGAGTGGATCGGCCAGGGCGAGAGCCACAGCCGCACCCTGGCGCTGGCCGGCGACGACGACGTGATCCTGCGCGAGTACCGGCCCGGCGACGACCTGCGCCGGGTGCACTGGCGCTCCACCGCCAAGTACGGCGAGCTGATGGTGCGCCGCGAGGAGCAGCCGCAGAAGTCCCGCGCCACCGTCCTGCTGGACACCCGGGAGGTGGGCCACCGCGGCAGCGGCCCGGCCTCCTCCTTCGAGTGGGCGGTCAGCTGCGCCGCCTCCGTCGCCGTGCACCTGCTGGAGCGCGGCTACCAGACCCGGCTGCTGACCGACACCGGCCAGTCGGTGCCCGGCCCCGGCACCGGCGGCACCAACGCCGCCGCCGACGCCTCCGGGCTGATCCTGGACGCCCTCGCGGTCGCCGACCTCTCCGAGGGCGGCGGACTCTCCCGCGCCGAGGAGCCGCTGCGGGCCGGCGGCGAGGGCCTGCTGGTCGCCGTCCTCGGCGACCTGGACGCGGCGCAGACCGCCCGGCTGGCCCGGCTGCGCAGCCGTACCGGCGGGGCGGTCGCCTTCCTGCTCGACACCGGCACCTGGGCCGGGCTGCGGATGCTCGCCCCGAACACCGGCGGCGACGAGTTCCGCGACCGGGTCCGCCAGCTGCGCGAGGCCGGCTGGACGGTCCTGCCGGTGCGCGCCGGGGACTCCGTGCCGGACCTGTGGCGGGCCGTCGACGGCGCCAAGACCACCGCCCCCTACCGAGAAGAGGCCGGCGCGTGACCACCCGGGCCAAACTGACCGTGTACTCGGCGCTGGCCACCACCCTGGCCGCGCTGTGCCTGCTCCCGCTGCTCACCACCCGCGGCTGGCTCACCCACACCGTCCTGGTGATCGGCGTGGTCTCCGCGGTCGGGGCGGGCCTGCGCCGCTCCCCGCTGTTCCGCTGGACGGTACCGGTGGCGCAGCTGCTGGCACTGCTCCTGCTGATGCTGATCGGCTTCGCCGGCTCCGGGATGACCGGCGGCGTGCTGCCCGGCCCGAACGCGATGCGGGTGCTCGGCCAGGTCTTCTCCTCCGGCATCGACGACATCAGGCAGTACGCCATCCCGGCGCCGCCGACCGCCGGGCTGCGGTTGATCCTGGTCTCCTCGGTCGGCCTGATCTCCGTCCTGGTGGACGCCGTCGCGGTGACCTACCGGCGCTCGGCGCTGGCCGGACTGCCGCTGCTGGCGCTGTACTCGGTCGGCAACGCCCTGGCGGGCGGGCGGGGCGGCTGGGTCTGGTTCGGCCTGGCCGCGGCCGGCTACCTGCTGCTGCTCTTCGCCGAGGGCGAGGACCGGGTCTCCCGCTGGGGCCGGGTCTTCCGCGGCGGCGCGCGCGGCACCGCCGCCGCCAATCGGGTCAGCCCCGGCGGCCGGCAGGTCGGCGTGCTGGCGCTGGCACTGGCGATGCTGCTGCCGGTCTTCCTGCCGCGCTGGGACTCCGGGCTGCTCGGCGCCGGCTCCGGCGGCTCCGCCGGCAAGGGCGCCGCGGGCAGCATGGCCACCAGCCTGGACCCGCTGGTCAGCCTGGAGGCCGCGATCAGCAAGCCGACCGACAACGAGCTGCTCAGCTACACCCTGGACAGCGACCTGGCCGACCAGATCTACCTGCGCACCGGCTCGCTGGACCAGTTCGACGGCACCAACTGGAAGCTCAGCAGCTCCGTCGTCAGCGACCTCCCGGCCACCCTGCCCTCCCCCGAGGGCCTGCGCGGCACCGACGTCCCCCGGATCGAGGGCGACTTCCAGATCACCGACCGGCTGGAGAAGAGCTGGCTGCCGATGCCGTACCCGGCCGCCTCCGTCAAGCTCCCCAACCGCGGCGAGTGGAAGCTCGACCCGCTGACGCGCACCGTGCTGCCGACCAACGACAAGGCGATCCGCGACCTGCACTACCAGGTCTCCTCGCTGGACCTGCGGCCTAGCGCCGACGAACTGCGCACCGCCCCGCTCGCCCCGCAGGACATCCGGGAGCACTACACGGTCCTGCCCACCGACCTGCCGCCGGTGGTGGCCGAGCAGGCCAGGGCCGTCACCGCCGGTGCGCACAACGACTACGACCGGGCGACGGCATTGGTGAACTGGTTCACCGGCCCGCAGTTCAGGTACGACACCAACGTCGCGGGCGGCACCGGCAGCGACGCGATCGCCGTCTTCCTGCGCGACCGCCGGGGCTTCTGCGTGCACTTCGCCTCCACCATGGCGGCGATGGCCCGGGTGCTGCAGATCCCCTCCCGGGTCGCGGTCGGCTTCACCCCCGGCAACAGCAAGGGCGGCGACGTCTACTCGGTCACCGGCCGGATGTACCACGCCTGGCCCGAGCTGTACTTCTCCGGCTACGGCTGGATGCGCTTCGAGCCGACCCCGAGCCGCGGAGTCCCGGCCCGCTACCAGGAGACCTCGACCACCCCGACCACCGCGCCCACCCAGCAGCCGACCGCCGCCGCGTCGAGCGCGGCCGCCGTCCCGACGCCGAGCAGCAGCGGCGACTGCACCGCCAAGCAGCGCCAGCTGGGCGACTGCGGCTCCCGGAACAAGGCCGTCGCCACGGCCGACGAGCAGTCCTGGCTGCTCTCCTCCCAGGTGCTCGGCACGCTGGCCGTGGTGTTGGTGGTGATCGCACTGCTGCTCGCCCCGATGTTCTGGCGGGCGGCCCTGCGCCGTCGCCGGCTCGGCGGCGGTGGACGGCGGCGGCCCGGCGGGGACGGACCGGTCGAGCTGACCGACGCCCAGGTGCTGGCCGCCTGGGACGAGCTGATCGACTCCGCCTGGGACCTCGGAATTCCCCCGGACGAGTCACGCACCCCGCGCTCGGCCGCCCGAAGGATCGCCGAGACGGCTGAGCTGGACGCGGACGCGGCGGCGGCCGCCGGGCGCCTGGCGCTGGCCACCGAGCGGGTGCTCTACGCCCCGGCCGGGCAGGTCACCACGGCTCCGCTGGCCGCCGACGTCCGCACCGCCCGGCGTGGCCTGCGGGCCGGTGCCGGCCGGGTAGGCCGGGCCAGGGCACTGCTGCTGCCGGCGTCCTCGGCGCAGCTGTGGTGGCGGATCTCCGACGCGGTGCGGGCGGCGCGCACGGCCGTCGGCACCCGGGCCGAGCGGGCGAGCGAGGCGGTCACCGGGCCGGTGCGGCGGGTGTTCACCCGGGGCCGGGGCAAGCGGTCCACACCGGAGTCGTGAGCCGGGCCTGAGCCGGGCCTGAGCCGGCCTGAGCCGCCGCTGAGCCGGCCGGGCCGGGCTGAGCCGGGCTTGGGCCGGTTCGCGGAAACGAAGAGCCGGGGCGGGCAGTCGGTCGACTGCCAGCCCCGGCTCTTCGGTCCGTCGTGTGGTGCCCCGTCGTGGTCGAGCGCTCAGAAGCCGCCGGTCTGCTCGTCCCGGCGGCGCTGCCAGCGCTGCTCCACCCGGTCCATCATCCCGGCCTTGCGGCGGGGGGCGGCGGCCTGACCGGGGCCGGGGACCTGGCCCGCGGGCCCGCGGCGCCAGCCCGTCACGGCGAACACCGCACATCCGAGCATCACCAGGAAGCCCACCACGCTGACCCAGATCTGGTCCGGAACGACCATGCCGCCCATCAGCAGGCCGATCCCCACCACGAACCCGGCAATGGCCAAATAGACCCGCCGACGGGTGTAGGTGCGCAGCCCGGTTCCCTCAAGCGCCGACGCGAATTTGGGATCTTCGGCATACAGCGCTCGCTCCATCTGGTCGAGCAGTCGCTGCTCGTGCTCCGAGAGCGGCACGGAGTCCTCCTACTCGTCGGTCGCGGGTGCGACCGGTCCGCCACCCCGGTCGGGGAGGCAAGTCCAATCAGCCATGGGGCACACGGTCGGACGCCTGTGCGGGGGACCCGGCCCGTGTCGTCCATATGCCCCACGCGTCCGGCTGTCATGCTTTCCGGCTTTACCCAGATCATACGGTCCGTGGGCCCGTTACGGGGTGGTCTGCGCCGCGTGGGCCGGGCCACTTCGACCGCGCCCGGCCGCACCCGGGTCAACGCCGGACGGATGGGACAAGTGCCCGAGCCGATGGAATCGGGCCGGAGCTGGGGAGGTTCGCGAGCGCACCGGCGTGAGCCGGAGGCGACCGGCGCGCGTCCGGGAGACGAACCGCCGCCGCACGGTGTGCGAACCGTACGGCGGCGGGCGGCTCCTGCGGGATGGTCAGGCCAGGGTCGCCAGCAGGTGCAGCTGGGTGGCCACGGCGTGGAAGGCGGGCTGCTCGGCGGCGGCCTCCTCCAGCTTCAGCAGCGCCTCCACCGCGCCGGGCTCGGTGTCCACCAGCACCCCGGGCACCAGGTCGGCGAAGACCCGGACGCCGTGCACGGACTCGACCCGTAGGCCCGCCCCCTCGGCCAGCCGGCCCAGCTCCTCGGCGGTGAAGCGGCGCGGCATCGGGTCCTGCTCGCCCCAGCGGCCGTCGGCGGCGGAGAGCACCGTCCGGGCCTCGTTGAAGTGGCCGGCCAGCGCGCGGGCCAGGACGGCGCCGTTCCGGTTGGCGGCCAGCAGGCTGACCAGGCCGCCCTTGCGCAGGGTCGCGGCCAGGCTGCCGAGCGACTCGGCCGGGTCGTCCACGACCTCCAGCACGCCGTGGCAGAGCACGGCGTCCACCGTGCCGGGGGCGATCAGCTCGGGCAGCGTCTGGGTGTCGCCCTGGACGGCCCGCACCAGGTCCGTCACCCCGGCCTCGGCGGCCCGGCGCTCCAGCGCGAACAGCGCGTCTGGGCTCGGGTCGACCACGGTGACCCGGTGGCCGAGCTTGGCCACCGGCACGGCGAAGTTGCCGGTGCCGCCGCCGGTGTCGACCACGTCCAGCACCGGCTGGTCCAGTTCGGCCGCCCGCTTCTCCAGGGCTGCCCGCACCACCTCCCACACCACGGCGGTACGCAGGGCACTGCGGGGACGCGTCGGGTACAAGGTGGGGCTCCTTGGCACGTGCGGTTCGATCGGGATGCCTCCACCTTAAGCCTCGGCCGTCCGGGCGCCGTTCAGGCCCGGGGATCGTCGGCGTCCAGCGGGAGCCGGGGGGCGGGCGGGGTCGGACGGAGGCCCAGCAGGCGCTCGGCCAGGCGCAGGAACAGGGCGGAGTTGCGGATCAGGTCGTCGGCGTCGCGGGTCGAGGCGGCGCCCCGGATCCCGGCCTCGGCGGCGGCCCGGCGGCGGGCGCCGGCGCCGTAGTAGACCGCCCACTCGGCCAGTTCGGGGGCCACCTCGGGCAGCACCTCCCAGGCGCTGCGGATGGCCTTGCGCCTTCGCGGGTTCTTCTCCGGCCGGCCGCGCACGGCCAGCACGGCGGCCACCGTGCGCAGCGCGGCGAGGTGGGCGGTGGCGTAGCGCTCCAGCGGATCCTCCAGGGCGCGGGCCCGGGCGAGCGTCCGGTGGGCGTCGGAGAGCAGGTCCAGGGCGGCGGGCGGCGCGGTGATCCGGCGCAGCACCGGATGGACGTCCCACCCCGCGGGGCGCCCTCCGGCGGGGCCCGGGGCATGCGGCTGGGCGGCGGAGTGGAGGCGGGCGGTGACGGGCTCAGGACGGCTGATGGTCATGGTCTCCCCCGTTCCGAGGCAGCGCGCGGACCGGGTGGTCCGTGCTCCCCCATCGTGAACGGCGGCACTGACAATCCTCACCCGGTCGGCGTACCGGGGGGGGGGGGGGGGGGGGGGGGGGGGGGGCTTGGGGGGGGGGGGGGGGGGGGGGGGGGAGGCCCTCCCCCCCCCCCCCCCCCCCCGCCGGTGCGCCGTCGTCGCGGTCGGCTACTGCGCCTGGCAGCCGCGCTGCCA
>NZ_JBVHXY010000022.1:0-28233 GCF_055569215.1 Kitasatospora sp. NPDC029312
CCGGTCCGGCAACAACGGCTCTATTCGCGCCCACTGCGCGTCAGTCAACGACACATCCGGACCAACGATCCGATGATCGGAAAGAAACGCCCTAGCTGCGGACGCTGGGCCAGACCCTGCTCGCCTGCGCGGAGTTCACGGAGGCGTGCACGGAGATCATCGGCGCCCTGGCCGAGGACGCCCACCGCCTCCTGGACGAGTCGGTCAGCTTCGTACGCCTCGGCGGCGAGGGCCCCGACAGCCTGCCCACTCTGGTCCGCTCCCTCCTCTCCCGGATGGAGGCGTCCCCGTGAACCCGCACGACCCCCTGAAACGCCCCGGCGCCCACCTCGTCCACGAGCGGCTCGGTGCCGACGATGCCTAGCAACTGTCCGACCGGCACGCGCACCAGAGCCCGCTGGCCCGGCTCGCCTCCATGGTCGCCTCGTGTGCCCGGGACGTCGACGAGCTTCACCACGACCTCACCCAGCGCGCGCAGACGGTGATCGAGCGCCTGCAGCCGATCGCCCGCGGTGACCACGCGAGCATGCGCGGCGTCAACGGCATCATCCAGTCCGCGGGGCTCCAGGTCGAGTTGCTCACCGCCCGCAGGGGAGCGGCCTACGAGCAGCTCGACAAGGTCCTCAGCGCCTACGAACGCGGGGCCGAGGCCGGCCGGCCGACCGCCACCTCGCTAATCCAGCACGACTCCGCGCGCACCAACGGCGCCGCGGCCCCGGCCGACGAGCAAGCGCGGCCCGCCACGGCCGCCTGGGACGACGAACAAGGCTCCGCCCGGGCGGCGTTGAAGGCGATGGCGCATGGGGACCTGTGGCTGCGCGAGAACGTGCACGGCGACAAGTACGTGATCTGGGGCTCCGGGCTCGGTGCCCCGATCGAGCCCGAGACCGTCGAGCGGCTGATCTACGCCGGTCTCGTCACCGCCGACACCAACACCTCCTCCGAACGGATGGGGCACATGCTCTCCCTCACCCCGGAGGGCGTAGCGGCCAACGCCGCCGCCCGCGCCGAGCGGCTTCGCCAGGTCGCCGCCCTCTACCGCGGCACCCTCCCCGCGACGGCCGGCCCCGCCCAGGCAGCGCCTCCGGCAGCGGCGACCCGGCCCTCCCTCTCCTCCCGTACCCGTTGACCAAGGAACTCCCCGCTGTGTCCTCCCAGCCGACCACCCCCATGAGCGCCGCCGACGCGCAGCGTGCCGAGAGCGTGCTGCGCCGGCTCGCCCCGAAGTGGACCACCCGCTCAGTCCGCGCGCACCGCTGCCGCGCTGCGCCGAAGTCCCGCCCCCTCCGCGCTGTTCAGCCACGCCTCGGTACCGCAGTCGCAGGTTCCCGCCGCCGTCTCGGCCTCCCGCCCCGCGCGCGGGCGGTGACCACCGTGAACACCCGCCGCAGACCGGCTCCGCGACCTCAGCGACCCAGGCCCGCGCACCGCCTCACCGCCCATGGCGGTGTCCGGTCCCGCTCCCCGCCACGCCAGGAGCCCCCGTGCCCTCCGCCAACCCTTCCGTTCCGCCGCTGCGGCTCGCCCGCCCCGGCGACCAGCACCTCGCCACCGGCCCACTGGCCGCAGCACCCGGCTCGAGCCACGCCCGCACGCCGAACGGCGGCATGCGCTTCACCAGCCCCTGCCGCACCACCGTTATCACCAGCTCCGGCCCGCCGGACCGCCCGGGAACATGGAGTATCCACGGCTACCGCCTCCGGTCCGGAGCCGCTGTGGCGTGCGGTGTTCGGCTCCGGCACGCCCGCCGAGATCACCGCTGCCTTCACCACCCCCGCCGGCCGCCGCCGCCGCAGCCCCACACGTGGCGAGCCGGCGCTAGCCTCCGGTCAGTTCGCCTCCCGGCCGTGGCGGGCGCCCGGATCGGTGGCGCCGACCACGCGGGCCAGCTCCTCCACGGTCAGCTCTACCCGACGCCCGTCCACCGGCCGCGCCTCCACCGGCTTGTCCTCCTCCCGCTCGGTCCGGCTCGCGGTGCGCACGGCCCACTGGCCTTTGGCGATCAACGTGACGTCGCCCATCGTCCACGCCCGGCCCGCGCTGCGGATCTTGCGCTCCAGCGCCGCCATGTCCTGGCCTCTGCTCGGCACCAACGCCGTCGTCCCCCTTCGACCCGTACGGCTCCGCGCCGTAACCCCGGTTCAGCACCCCAGGGCCGCGATCCATTCCCTTCCAGTTCGCCCACGGCAGACCGCCGTACCCGGGGAAACGACTACGAACTTCGGGACGCTGCATGTCAAAGTACTCGCGTCGCCGAAGCCGCAGGTCAACGAAGGGACCCGGCCCCGTGAACACCCCCAGTAGCCTCCTGCCCGCCCCCGTCAACCCGACCGCCGAAGACCACTCCTGGCTCTCCAGCGGCCACAGCACGGAGCCCATCCTCGCCCTCCTCAGGCCGATATCCACTACACCAGCCCGGACGGGCGCGTCCACGTCGCCTGGCTGCCCGAGGACCTGGCGCCTGGAAGCGCGGCATCGTCTGGCGCATCCGCGTCCAGCCCGCCGACGCCGCTCCGTGGACCCAGGAGTTCGGCGTCCACAGCCCCTCCGAAGCCGTCGCCGCTTTCCTCGCCGCGCTCCTAACCAACCGTCTCGACACCCGACTTCGAGAAGGAGACCACCCTGACGATCACCATCGACCCCGCCCGTATCCCCCGGCCCGGCCATCGCCGCACTCGGCCTGGCCAACGCCTTCTCCGTCCCACCGCAGTCCGCCGCCTTCGCCCTCGGCCTCGCCCTCGGCGCGAGCGGCCTGCTGCTGGCCTTCGACGACGTCCACCACAGCGGCCTGCGCCGGGACGCCCGTGTCGTCGCCCAGCTCGCCAAATCGACCGATGGCGCACGGGTTCGCCAGATCGGCACCGCCCGCGGCCTGCCCGACGGTGCGGGCGCCAGATCCCTCGCCCGCCTGGCCGACGACAGCCTGGTGCTCCTCGCCGCCGAGGGCGAACCACTGCCCCTGCGCTGCTACCGCCTGGCCGACTGAACCACCGCCGACGCCCCGGCCCGGCCCGGCCCGGCCCGGGGCACCCCATCACGAGGGACACCCACCGCGTCGCCTTCCACCCGCTCATCGTCACCGCCGCCACCGAACACCGAGCCTCCCGCCGCGTCCTCGTCGGCCCAGTCCTTCGGAGTGTCCGCGCCGACGAGCTCCGCCCCGGGGACCTCATCGACTCCGCCTTCACCCCCGTCGGCCCGGGGCGCCACCACCGCACCGACTACTTCGTCCGGCCCCTACCCGGCAGACCCCGGGCCGACCCGACGTGCGGATACGGCGTCTGCGGCCTGCCCGAGGTCGAGGGCCCGCAGGGCATCGTCGTCCTCGCCCGGAACTACCCGTGGGAGTCCTGCGACCCGTGGCCTGCCACGAAGGGCTCGTTCTTCCCCAGCGCCGGACACCACGCTCACCCGCATAACGTTCCCGGCTCGACCCGCAACGCCCTTGCCACCCCGAACACCCGAACGGCCACCGCACCCAGGAGACCACCCTGCCCCAGTACCTGACCGTCGCCCACCTGATCGCCCAGCTCCAGACCGTCGACCCGAACCTGCGCGTCCGCCTCGCCGTCAACCCGGACTGGGCCTTCGCCCACTACATCGGCACCGACGTCGTCGTCCACGACGGCATCGCCTACCTCGCCGAGGACGGCCAGGACAGCTACCTGCCCGCCGCCGTCCGCGACGAACTCGCCTGGACCTGAACCACCGCCCCCCAAGGAGGCCTGTATCCCGACCACCCGCCGCCTGACCCGCCCACAGCCGCTCGACCACTTCGCGCTGCACCCCATGCCGCCGTGGGCAAGCGGAGCGCTCGTCCGCCGCGTCCCCGCCGACCCCGGCCAGCCGATCGAGGTCATCTGGCTCCCGACCACCGCACCGAGACTGCCCTTCGGTCGCATCCTGCTCCGGTGGGAGAAGATCCCCGAAGCCGGCTGGGACGTCACCGCCCGCCTCGGCCTCGCCACATCCGACGTCCACCTCGCCACCTGGCCCGCCGCCCCCGACGACTGGCCCCACCTGGTGCGTCCCACCCTAGACGAGGTCACCGGTCTGTGCTCCGCCCTCACTGTCGCCACCGCGGCCCTCGAACTCGCCAACCGCCTCGCTGACCCCTGAACGCCGCCGCACAAGGCCGCCCCGCGCCCACCAGGCCGGGGCGGCCTCGCCATACGCCCACCCGCCCGACAACACGCGTGAGCCCGGACGGCCAGTTCCAGGCGGCTCAGCTCGGCTACGCCCCGCCGCCGACCGCCCTCGCCCGGAGGGGCGGTGATGCCCTGCACGGTCTGTCCTCCCCCTGACCGCGGCCCCCGCGGCGGCGGTTCAGCCAGGTCGGCTGCGTCGGGTTCCTAGTGCCAGACGAACGCCGCCAGGGACCCCCGCTCTCGACCAGTTCCTCGGCCCGGCGGGCGCTGTTGATCACTGCCTCGATCTTGCCGCGGTGCCGGACGATACTCGCGTCGCCCAGGAGGCGCTCGATCTCGTGCTGGTCGAATCGGGCGACGGCCGGAATGTCGAAGGCCGCGAAGGCGGCGCGGGAGTTCTCGCGCTTGGCCAGGATCGTGCGTGCGCCAGCTGAGCCCCGATTGGAAGCTCTCCAGGCTCAGTTTCTCGAACAGGCGCTGGCCGTCGCCCGGGAAGCCCCATCGGTGTCGTGGTAGGCGAGGAACTCCGGGCCAGATCCGCTCCACGCACAGCGCGGTGCGCCGTCGGGTCCGGGGAACGGTGTCGTCACAGCAGGAAGCTCAGCCGCTCGTCCGCCATGCCCGGCGCGATTTCGATGATCTCCGCGGTGACGATGTCCTGGGCGACGAACGGGTCCTCGTTGACGCGCTTGTGCAGGTCCTCGGGCGAGGTGCAGTGGGCGAGGACTGCGCCCCCGAGGCCCGGCTCGATGCTACCGACCAGGAGGAAGACCCCGTCGTCCAGGCCGCGCTTGATCCACTCCTGGTGGCCGGCCATGTGCTGGGCGGCGGCGGCCTTGTTGTCGGAGAACCGGAGCAGGACCACGAACATGCGATCTCTCATTTCTCGTAGGTGTGCAGCCAGTCGCGCATCCGGTCGACTTCGCGCTGGATGAACGCTTCGTCGTGGAAGGCGTTGGCCATGACGGCGACGCCCTGGCTGAAGGCGAGCACGTGCATCGCCAGCTCGTCGGCCTGCTCGGCCGGTCCGAGCAGCGTGAACTGCTCGCGTAGCCAGGTGCGGAAGAGGGTGAACAGGCGGCCGGCCTGGCCGAGCATGGCGTGCTCCAGCTTGGCCAGCTCCGTGGTCAAGGTGCCCACGGGGCAGCCGTAGTCCTGGATGTCGGCGCGGTTGGTCAGCACGATCTCGATGTACCGCATGATGCGGCCGGCGGGGGTTGGCGCTTGGGCCTCCCACTGCTCCAGCATCCGGCGGGTGTCGGCGAGGCGGGCGTCGATCACCGCGTCGAGGATCGCGTCCTTGGACTTGAAGTGGTAGTAGAAGTTGCCCCGCGACAGGCCGACGGCTCCGGCGATGTCCGCGAACGAGGTGTGCTCGTAGCCGTGGTGGTAGAAGAGCCTGTCGGCCGCCGCAACGATCTGTTCGCGGGTCGCCACAGCAGTCATGGTGATCCCCTCCCGAGGCTGTAGGACAATCGACCTAGGGGCACAACGTAGGTCAGTCGTCCTAGATCGTCAAGCCGTTGACACCGCCGAGGCCAGCGGCCTAGCGTGACGGCGCTCTAGGACAGCCGTCCTACGACGTTCGCCGCAACGCTGGAGCCCCGCATGCACCTCGACCTGTTCGCGCCGTTCGACCTCGGCGGCCTCACGCTCGCCAACCGGATGGTGATGGCGCCGATGACCCGCAACCGCGCTGACGCCGACGGGTGCGTTCCCCCGCTGATGGCCGCCCACTACCGGCAGCGCGCCACCGCGGGTCTGATCATCGCGGAATCCACCACGGTCTCGCCGCTGGCGGTGGGCTATCCCTTCACCCCCGGCCTGCACGCCGACGCTCACATAGCCGGCTGGCGGCAGCTGACCGACGCGGTCCACGAGGAGGGCGGGCGCATCTTCGTCCAGCTGCAGCACTGCGGCCGCGTCTCCCACCCGAGCCTGCTGGACGGGCAGGCACCCGTCGCCCCCTCCGCACTCGCGCCCGCCGGCCAGGCCGTTACCTACACCGGCCCGCAGGACTTCGTGACGCCCCGCGCACTCGACACCGACGAGCTGCCGGGAATCGTCGACCAGTTCCGCCGCGCCGCCGAGCTCGCGAAGCAGGCGGGGTTCGACGGCATCGAGGTCCACGCCGGCAACGGCTACCTGATCGACCAGTTCCTGCGCGATGGGACCAACCACCGCACGGACGCGTACGGGGGCAGCGCGGCCAACCGCATGCGCCTGCTGAACGAGGTCCTCGACGCCGTCTGCGAGCAGTGGCCCGCCGCGCGGGTGGGCGTGCGCCTCACCCCCGAGAACGGCTTCAACTCGATGTCGGACTCCGACCCGCAGAGCCACTTCGCGTACGTCCTCGGGCAGCTGAGCCCGCGCGGCCTCGCCTACGCGCACGTCTTGGAGGGCGAGATGGCGACGACGACCGCATCCGTCGACTATCGCGAGCTGCGGGAGCGGTTTGCTGGCGCGTACATCGCCAACAACGGCTACGACCTCGCGCGCGCCCAGGCAGCGGTGCACGCCGGGTACGCCGACCTGGTCGCCTTCGGCACACCGTTCCTGGCCAACCCGGACCTAGTCCGCCGCTACCGGGAGAACCTGCCGCTGGCCGCGGCCGACCCGACCACGTTCTACGGCGGCGGGGAAGCCGGCTACACCGACTACCCGTTCCACCAAGGCGCCGAAGTACACCCACACGCCCCCGCGGCCGACGTCCAGCACGGCACCCCGCCGCACTCCGCCTTGGCCGGGGCCTGACGCCAAGCCGGGCGCTTCATCGTCCTCATCCACGGCCTCCGATGGGATGGCCGCGGAAACGGAGGAGCGATCCCCCTCGAAGAGCTCGGCGAGCACCAGGTGCGGCAAACTGATGGCGCAGATGAACCAGGGTGACCAGCAGCCGATCGAGGAAGAACCAGCTTGGGCTTCCGGCCGGCACCCTCCGCCCGCCGACGCTCCTCGCCCCGGGCCTCGCGGAGCGCGGACTGCCGCGTGGCCTCCCACGCACTGGCGAGCTCGGCGAGCAACTTGCCGAAATGTGCGCGTGAGACACCGGAGAGGGCAGGATGGGAACAGACTGCACGGGCCCAGGTGCTCAGCTTCACAACTCACCCAACCCGTGCGGCCCTTCTCATGTCACGGCCCGACCGGGACGATCACCATGTCCGCCGAGGCCGTAGAGTACTCGGCCTGAATCGCGTCTGCCGGGACCTCGAAGATGATCGTGAGTCCGTCGCGCTCGTTGCCCTGCTCGCCGACGCGCGTGAAGCCGAAGCCCGCGATGGTGGCCAGGGAGGCGGTGTTGTCGGATCCGATCCTGGCGCGCACGGTCCTGACACCGGGGTCGGCGGCGGCCCTGACGAGCAACGCCCTCAGCATGGCGCGGGCATAGCCCTGGCGGCGGTACCCGGGCACGACGGTGTAGCCGACCTCGACCATGCCGGCCTCGTCCGGTGGCCCGTGGAACCCGGCGTCGCCGACGACGACCCCGTCCCGCTCGGACACCGCCGCCCGCGTGATCCAGGGCGCGGCAGACGGGTCCTTGGCGAGCTGGTCGGCGCGGTAGCCGAAGATCCAGCGGGCCCGGTCACTGACGAAGTGTTCGTCAAGCGCGACTCCGGCCTCGGTGCTGCCGCCGGCGAGGTCACCGTCGGCAAGCGCCCGCAGCGCCTTTGCGCTGAGCTCGACGAAGCGCACGCGTTTAGGGATGGAGAGAGGTTCATCATTCATCATGGGATGCTCGCCCAACGTCGGAGGGCTGTCCACTGTTTTACGCCTCGGCAGACATGGTGATCGTCCCGGCCGGGCCGCGAGAAGGGGGCTGTACAGACGTCGCGATCCCTATGCCGAGACCCATCGCGCGATCGCCTCACTCGTCTCCGACCGATCCGCACAGCGGGCCACCCACCGCCGGACGAGCACCGAGCTCGTCCTCGTCCGCTATACCGCCCGCTGATCACCCACCAGCCGAGCCGCCAGGCCGGCACGCCCGAAGCTCAATTTCCTCTGAGACTGTAGGTCGTCGGCGGGTGGTGCTGCCCTCGGTGAGCCACTGGTCGACACCGTGCTGGCCTGCCTAGTGCTGTGACCGAGAAGGTTCACCGGGTTGGCGCTGGCAGGTCTTGAGCCGGTTGGATGTCGCGAGACGTCTCAACTCGGAGGAGCGAGGCCAGTGGCAGAGCCGGTCAGGGTCCGAAGGCTCACGGACCAGGAAGCCCAGCAGTTACAGCGGATCGTGCGTCGAGGCAGCACCAACACGGTGCGCTATCGGCGGGCGATGATGCTGCTGGCCTCGGCTGGCGGGAACAGGGTCCCGGTGATCGCCCAGCTCGTGCAGGCGAACGAGGACACGGTGCGGGACGTGATCCACCGGTTCAACGAGATCGGCCTGGCCTGTTTGGACCCTCGGTGGGCGGGAGGCCGTCCCCGCCTGCTCAGTCCTGACGACGAGGACTTCGTTGTCCAGACGGCCACGACCCGCCCTGCCAAGCTCGGCCAGCCCTTCACCCGCTGGTCGATTCGCAAACTGCTCGCCTACCTCCGCCGGGTCCACGGCCGGGTGATCCGCATCGGCCGCGAGGCCCTGCGCTGCCTGCTCGCCCGACGCGGCGACACCTTCCAGCGCACCAAGACCTGGAAAGAGTCCACCGACCCCGACTACGACGCCAAACTCGACCGGATCGAGCACGTCCTGGAGCACTTCCCCGACCGCACGTTCGCATTCGACGAGTTCGGCCCGCTGGGCATCCGACCCACCGCGGGCACCAGCTGGGCCGAGCAGGGGCGACCGGACCGGCTCCCGGCGACCTACCACCGCACCCACGGCGTGACCTACTTCCACGGCTGCTACTCAGTTGGCGACGACACCCTGTGGGGCGTGAACAGGCGTCGCAAGGGCACCGCGAACACCCTGGCCGCGCTCCGCTCCATCCGAGCCGCTCGCCCGGACGGCGCTCCGGTCTACGTGATCCTGGACAACCTCTCCGCCCACAACGGCAAGAAGATCCTGCGCTGGGCGAAGAACCACAACGTCCACCTGTGCTTCACCCCGACCAACGCGTCCTGGGCCAATCCGATCGAGGCGCACTTCGGACCGCTGCGGCAGTTCACCCTGGCGAACTCGGACCACCCGAATCACACGGCCCAGACCCGCTCGCTGCACCGCTATCTACGCTGGCGCAATACCAACGCCCGCCATCCCGATGTCCTAGCCGCCCAGCGCAAGGAACGAGCCCGCATCCGCAGCGAAAAGGGCATCCGCTGGGGAGGGCGACCCGGAACCCGAGCGGCGTGAAAGACGCCAAGAACACAGCCCACTTGCACAGCACGAACCTCACGAGGAGTTCCGCATGGACCATCGGGACGTCGACACGGCCTTGGCAGAGTTGCTGAAGGTACTCGGACCGCATGCCGACAAGGATTGGACCGTGCCAGCAGGTCCGCTGAAATGGAGCTGCTGGGAGACGGCGGCGCACATCGGGCACGACCTGCTGGCCTACGCAGGGCAGGTGGCAGCACGTCCCGCCGACTCCTACCTCCCCTTCGACCTGAACATCCGCCCCACTGCCTCCCCGACCGAGGTACTCCAGACGGTCACCGCCTGCGGCCGCCTCCTCAGCTGCGCCCTGGCCGCAGCCAGTCCGGCCTTGCGGGCCTGGCACTGGGGTCCCTGTGATCCCGAGGGCTTCGCAGCAATGGGCGTCGCTGAAGCTCTGCTGCACACACACGACATCACGCAGGGACTGGCCGTGGACTGGCAGCCGCCCGCACCGCTATGCGCGGCCGTGCTCGGTCGTCTGTTCCCCGACGCCCCTCCTGGAGACCCCGTCCAGGTGCTTCTCTGGTGCACCGGCCGCCAGGAACTGGACGGCCTTCCCCGCCAAACCTCGTGGATATGGAAAGCAGCGCGCTCCGACTGATCGCACCCACCCGGCGAACCTTCTCAGTCACAGCACTAGCCGAGGGCGATGCCTCGTTTTTCCAGCCAGCGAAGGAAGTTGAGCGCCGAACGGGCCTGGTCTCGGGCGTAGGAAACGCTGGAGTCGGTCACGCCTCGGGTACGGGATTGGCGCCGGCGTCGCAGGACGAGCCAGGTGGCGTACGGCTGAAGGAGTTGCCGGTGGTGGGGTTCGATCTCGGCCAGGAGCCGGCCATGAACACCTCTGCCTCCAACGGCATCCACTGCCACGGATATTGGTTGGTGAATTCTGCCAGTCGGCGGACCAGCCGAAGCCTCGGCTTGATGGTCTGGTCCCAGCCCAAGAACCTCGCCCGCTGCTGCAGGGACCACCCGTCCAGCATCGCCTCGAAAACGGCAGGCTCAGGGTCGAGATTGACAACGCCTGTCGTCAGCGTCGGGTGCGCTGCACCGGGGAGATCCACCGCTCGACTCACGTTGCATTTAACGCAACATCGTTGCATCGGTTATGCGCCCCAGCCCTGACACTGGACGAGGGAGCCGGCGCCAGAAATCAGCAGGTCGGCAGCCTGCACCGATCACACCGAATGTTGCATCCGATGCAACACCGCTCGTTAATCCAGGTAGATGCCGGTGAAGGTGCCGTCGAAGCCGAGGGCCACCCTCGCGGCATCGGTGGTGGCGTGGCGGGTCCAGGTCGGGTTAGCGATCAGGGCGTCGAAGTCCTTGCGGGTGATCTCCGGCTCCGGCCACTCGTTTCCGCAGCGGCAGCGGACCCACACGTTGCGGCGGTGGTTGAGCAGCAGCCAGTCTCGGGGGGCCCGGCAGCCGGAGCACGTCACCGGCATGCCGCGCAGCGCGAGTTCGGCCGGGTGCAGCAGACCACGGACGATCTCCGGTCCGTTGGGGGTCTGGGTCTCATGCTCCAGTTGTAGGAGCGGGTCGGAGGCGGCCGGGACCGCGGTGGTGATCGGGGCGGGGGCGGTGGTGGGGTGCTCGGTGGTTCTGGTCACGGGCTCTCCGTTCGCGGTGCTCGGGTATTTGCGTAACGCCTGGTGGAACCGGGTGTCGAAGGGTTTGCGCGGCGGCCGCGAGGGCCCGCAGGTTGTCGGTTCAGCGGCGTGGTGCCGGGCGGCGCGGGTCGGCCGCAGGCTGCGGCGGTGCCGGCTGCGCGGTGCGAGCCTGGTCCGGCCTGGTCCGGGCCTGGGTGCCGGCGGCCGTACGGGTGCGGGGGCGTTCGGGGTTTGCGGGCAGGTCGGCGAGGCGGCGGATGCGCCAGACGAGGACGTCGGTGGTGTTGCGGGCGGTTTCCAGTTCCCGCCGTTCGACGGCCTTCTCCAGGAGGGCCTTGGGGTCATGGCCGGCCTTCTCGGCTTCCGCGAGGACGGCGGCCACGGCGTCGTGCTCGCGGGCCGGGGCGGTCGGGTTACCGGCGTCGCCGAGGACGGTGCGGATGGTGATGTCGTGGCGGCGGCGCTCGCCCTCCGGGAGGGCGCGACCGTACTCGCGCATGGTGTGCATGGGGGTGGCTGCGGCCTGCTGGTAGGCGGCGCGTAGGTGGTCGGCGGTCTGGCGGGAGGCGGCGGCCTGCTGGGCGTGGCCGCGGGCGGAGTGCCATCGGGCTGCGGCCAACGTGACCAGGACGAGCGTGGACAGGACCATGGCGGTGGCGCCGCCGTCCTCGCCCCGTCCGAGCGCGCTACCGGCCTGGACGATGCCGCGAGCGGCGGAGCGCAGGGCGCGGATGTCGGCGTTCTCGGCGCGGATGTGGCTGCGGGTGGCGCGTTCAAAGGCGCGGGCTGCGTCTCGGAGTTCGGCGCGGGTGGCGGCCGGGGAGGTCTGGGCGAGGGCGTCGAGGAGTTCGCCGGCGCCGACGAGCTGGGCGGCGGCGGCTTCGTCGTCGTCCTGGTCGAGGACGGCGGCGGCGCGCTCGGCGGTGCCGGCGGCGTCCCGTCGTCGGCGCGCTGGAGCGGAGCGGCCGGTGCGGGCCGGGTGGTTGTCCGGCTCCGGGCTGGTGGGTGCGGTGTGGAGGCGGCGGCGGATTCGGGGCAGTGAGAGGTCGGGAGCGAGTTTGGACCCGGGGAACCAGATGGGCTCGCCGGCGCGGTTGCGGTCGCCGGGCAGGGCGACGTTGTAGCCGATCAGGTCGCCGGACGGCAGATGGCGGAGCTTCACCCGCAGGCCGGCTTCGCGAAGCCGGGTGAAGAACTCCTCCTCGCTGTCGGCTCCGGCAAGGGCTTGGCGGACGGCTTCGCGAAGGGTTTCGCGCGGGGGCTCGGTGCGGCCGGTTCGTTCGGCCTTGAAGTGCTCCTGGCTGGTGGGGTTCTTCGCGGCGGTGCCGTCACCGGGGTTGAGCTGTCGCAGGCCGTACTCCGTCTCTATGAGGCGGGCTTCAGCCTGGGCCTTGCGCTTGTCGTAGGAGAGGCCGGCCAGACGCCCGTCCTGGCGGACCAGGGTCGCGGCGATGTGGATGTGGTCCTCGGCGTGGCGGACGGCGACCCAACGGCAGGCGGCGGTGTCGCCTTCGGGGGCGATGCCGGTGGCGTGGACGATGCGCCGGGCGATGGTGGCCCACTCGGCGTCGTCGAGGTGACGGTCACCGGGAGCGGTGCGCAGTGAGCAGTGCCAGATCCTGGTGGCGGGGGCCTGCTTTCCAAGAGCCTTGACCGGCTGGTCGAGCTGGTTGGCGAGTTTGGCGACCTGGTGCCGCTCCGGGTTGGGGCCCGGGTCGGGCGCGAAGTTGTTCCAGGAGGCGACGAGGTGCTGGTTGGTGTGCTCCTCGTGTTTGCCGGGGCCGAAGAGGTAGTCGATGAGGGGGAAGGCGCGGTCGGTGCCGGTGCGGATCTTGGGGATCACCGGCGGACCAGCCAGTCGACGGCCTCGTCGACCGCGTCGATGGAGGCTTCGACGCGGGCCAGGAGCTGCCGGAGCTCGGCGCTCGGCTGGCCGCCGGCGTTCACGTAGTGAGTGAGCTGGTTGAGGTTGTTGCCCACGGCGCCGAGCTGGCGGTTGGACTCCATGAGTTCCTGGATGCCGCGCCGGTAGTCGGCGACGGCGGCGCTGGGGTCGGTGCTGGCGGCGGCGGCCACGGCGGCGGCAGCGGTGTAGCCGCCGGGGGCGAGTTCGGCTCGGGCGGCGGCGCGCTGGAGGAGAGCCCACTCGGGGTCGCTGAATCGGGGGCAGATGCGGTTGGTACGCGGCACGCTCTGGCGCAGGCGGCGACGCGGCGGGGCGCGGACGGCTTCGACGGTCGGCGGGGTCTGCTGCTTCTCCCCCTGCGTCGGCACCCCTGGGCCGACTCCCCGGTCGGGGGCAGGCCCCCCTGGGTCTGCCGCCGACCGGGGAGCCTCCGCCCCCTTCGGGGCGGGGGCGGGGTAAGGACTCCTTACCCCACAACTTGCTCCGCCAGGAGCCTGATCATGGTCACGCTCCGGTCCCTGCGTGGTGCCGTCCCGGTTGGAGGCAGTCATCGGCTGGCCTCGCTGTCGCGCTGGCGGATGTCGATGAGGAGGTCCTCGACGAAGTCGAGGGCGAGGACGGGGTGGTGGAGAGTCCAGGGGCGACAGTGCCGGCCACGCTGGACGCTGCGGGCGCCGTCCAGGCCAATTTCGACGCGGTGGAGGTGGCCGCGCTGGGCGAGGACGGCGAGCCAGGAGTCCGCCTCAACCCAGGTGGCGGGGGTGGTGCGCATGGTGGGTGCTCCCGTTCGACTGTGGCGCGGGTGGGTGACCGCCGGGGCCTCGTCGGCCATCCCGGCGGTCGGGTGGCGGTCAGTTCCGGTCGGCGGTGACCGGCTGACCGTGCTGTTCGCGCAGCTGTGCCATCAGGTGGGTCAGGGTCGCGCTGGACAGCGGTATTTGCTGACCCCGGATCGCCTCGGCGACCACCCGGCGGGTCAATTTGTCTTCCTTCCTGACCGCCTGCCGGGCGATCTTCAGCAGGTCCTCGGTGTCCACGTCAGGACGGCGGTCACCGTCCAGGTCAGTGACCGGCGCAGCGGTGACCGGGGCCGTGACCGGCTGACCGGTGGCCTCGACGAGGCTGACCTGCGGGGCGGTGATTAGCGGCCGGTCGGCCGGTCGGCCAGTGACCGCCCGGACGGTGTCCGGATGACCGCCCAGGTCGGAAGGCTTGGTCAGGCTGACCGCACTGACCGAGGTCGGCTGCGGCTTCGGGGTCGGAGCGGCGACCGGGCGGCTGACCGGCTGACCGGAGGCGGGGTGACCGGCGCTGTCCCGGCTGGCGGTCAGCGCGACCGGCTGCTCGGGCAGTGTGGCCTCCTCGGTAGTGACCTGGCCGCAGTCAGGGGTGACCTGGCCGGGGTCGGCCTCGGCCAGTCGGTCGCTGTGACCGCCCCGGTCGGGGCTGACCGGTCCGCGGGCGATGAGGATGTAGAGGTGGACGGCACCGGCCAGGGCGAGCGGGGCGATGGTGGACAGCACCGCGACCACGGTGTCGCCCAGCCGAAGGCCCGCGGCGGTGTTCTGCTCGTTCAGCCGGACGGCGTGCAGGGCGTTGGCCCACAGGCTCGTCCCGGTGGCCGCGCCGAAAAGCGTCCACACGTAGGCGCGGGCGCGCAGTGGTGCGGTGCGCAGGACGAGCAGGGCGCGCACCCCGTAGGCGATGAAGCCGTCGACGATGACCGGGAAGACGTAGGTGAGGAAGCCCCTCACGTGGATGGCGATGGCCATCTGCTGCAGCGCGTCGTAGGAGAGCGCGCAGCCGGCGGTGCCGAGGGCGATGACGACGGCTCGGTCCCAGCCGGTGACGTGGACGGCGGCGGGGATGGTCGCGGTGGTGGTGCTCATGCGGCCGTCCCGAAATCGTCCCGGTTCAGCTGGTCCGCGGTACCGCCGGTCGTGGCGGTGCTGGCGACGTCTTGGGCGATCTGCCGGTGGCGGATCACGCGGCGGGTTTCGCGGTAGAGCTTGAGGGCGTGCTCGGGGGTGATCTTGAGGAGCCAGGCGAGGCGTTCGACGGGGACGTCCTGGCGGTATCCGGCGAGGACGACGGCGCGGCGCTCCGCCTTCGTGATGTGGATGTCGCGTCCGGCGAGGGTGGCGTTGACACGGCTGTAGTCGAGGCGGTCGTTGATCTTGGCGTGCAGGGGTTCGCGTTCCTCCTCGGTGAAGCCGCCTCGGATGCCGTGGGTGTCGCCGGTTTCGAGGGCGGCGTCCAGGCAGGCGCGGGCTACGGGGCACTGGGCGCACAGGGCCTTGGCGGTGGCGATCTTGTCGGTGTCCTCCGGCCCGGGGAAGAAGGTCTCCGGGTCGACAGGGTTGTACTCGGTCGGGGTGCAGACGGCCTGGTCCTGCCAGGTGTGGTCACCGAGGGCGCGGTGGCGGCCGGGACGGGTCGTGACGGTCATGCGGGGTTGCTCCGATCGCTCTCCGCGCGCGAGGTCGGCGTCGGCGGAGAGGGCGCTGGGTCGGTGAAGGTCAGGCGGTTCGCCGTGGGGCGGCCGGGCGCGGCGGCGACTCAGGCGGCGCGCTGGAGGCGTCTGCGGTCGACCGGCTCGAAGGCAACCCGGGTGGTCATCTGGGCAAGCCGGGAGGTGACGCGGTCACCGAGGCAGGTACGCAGGTCCTTGATCGGCAGGTTGGTGGTGATCAGGGTCGGGAGCATGTGGTTGTAGCGGCGGTTGATGAGCCGGTAGGTCTGCTCCTCGACGAACTCGGAACTCTTGGCGGCGCCGAGGTCGTCGAGGAGCAGCAGCGGCACCCGGCTGTAGGCGGTGAGTGCCCGCTCGGCGTCGGTGTCCGAGCTCGGCCGGAGCTCCGCGTAGAGGTCGGCGGCGGTGGTGGCGCGCCAGCGCACGCCGATGCCAGCCTGTATCAGGGCGCGGACGGCGCCGTACGCCTCGTAGGTCTTGCCAGCGCCGACGACCCCGGCCATCAGCAGGCTGGGGCCGGTGGCGACTTGGCGGCGGGCGCCAAGGCTCGGGGCGACGGCCTGGTCCCCGACCTGCCGCGCCCAGGCCAGGACCTGCGGCTGCGTGGCGAGCGCGTCGCGGTAGCGCGGAGGCATCCCGGCGGACAGCGCGTCCTCCGGAGAGTACGGCTTCGTCTCGTCCGGGAGGGCGTCGACCGTGGCCTGGGTGATGCCCCGGGTGGCGAGGATGCGGGCCATCCGGTCGAGCACCGAGGGGGCGTCGGCGAGGGTCTGCGGGTCGCGGTGGGTGCGCATCACAGCTCCTCGGCGTAGGCGGCGACGGCGTCGACCGGGTTGGTCCACGCCTGGTGGGCGGGCACGTTAGGCCGGAATCCCGGCCGCGCCAAACCGGCGCCTCGTGCGTTCATGGCGTCGTTGACCAGGCTCGGCAGCCGGGAGGGGTGGCCCTGGATCTCGGCGAAGCGCAGCATCCCGGCGCGGACGTGCTCGGCCGCGATGCCCTCGTCCAGCAGTGTCTTGACGACCTTGCCGAGGTGACTCAGCACGCTGCCCGGCGGGCGCTGGCTGCACGTGGCGACGTACTCGCCGATCAGCTGGTTGGCCGAGACGGTGTCCGCGTCGGGCGCCCGGCGCCCCGTAGGGAAAGAAGATCCAGGATCCAAGATCCTAGATCCAGGCGCCGAGAGCTCCGGGAGGCTTCGGCGAGCGTTCCGAGAGCCTTCGGCGAATGCGGTTTGACCTGCGGATTTTCGAGGAGACGGAACCGGCTCGCGGTCGGCGTCAATCGCCGGATCCACCGTTTCGACGGCGTCGGGAGCCGTCTGCGCCGGAGCCGTCGGAAAGGGCTCGCGCTGCTGGTCGAGGGCTACTGGAGTGTTCGCCGAGGTTTCGGCGAACACTCGAGGAGCACTCTCGGCGTCCTCGGCTGCGGTTCCCGGGGTGTCGGCGAGGGCGGCCCGCTGGATGCAGGAGCCCTTGCAGACGCCGCACCGCTCCGGCTCGCAGTGCGGGCAGGCGGGCAGCCGGGAGAGACTCGGCTTGTCGATCTTCTGGTGGTTGCGCCAGGTCGGGTAGTGGAAGTACCGGCGGCCGTCGCACCCGGTGTACCGGCAGATCGCACCGACACCGGCGAGCTGCTGGAGGTGGCCCTCGACGTCGGCTCGGGTGATCTCCTCGCGCATCGGCCAGATGAGGCCGTAGACGACCGCCGCGTTGTCGCGGTGGCGGCCGTGGTCGTCGGCGTGGTTGGTCATGCCGAGGAAGGTGAGCATCGCCGGTATGGACACCTCGGCGAGCGTCTCGCTCACCCAGGTCTCGGGCTTGACGGAGCGAATGCGCGCCATGTCAGCGGCCCCGGACCGTGGCGAGGGCGAGCTGCCCGGTGGTGAGGTCGAGGCTGTGCGGGCACGTCCAGTCTGCCTCGGGCCAGGTCCGCAGCACCCAGCGGGCGGCGACCTTGGTGGTGTTGCGGCTCAGCGCGAGCTGCTCGCCGTGTTCGTCGATCGCCACCGTGTAGGGGTGGGGCCACTGGCGGTTGGGGTCAGTGAGGCTGACGCGGATGGTGACCGCTCCGGGGATCATGTCCGCAAGCTGTGCTCCGAGCCGCTGCTGGCTCGGGCTGGGCGCCGCGAAACGGGTTTCCCTGGGCAGGGCGGGCATGCGATACTCCGTGGTTCGTAGGAGCGCGTGCGGCGGTCTCTCGTGCAAAAGAAGTCCCGCCGCCCGCGTGGTTGTGAATCGGCGCCTTTGCGGCGCTGGCCCGGCGTCCAGGAGTTGGTAGCTCCAGGACGCCGGTCTCATTTCTGGCCGTGGCCTACGGCATCCGCCGTCCCTTCCGGCCTGCCCGCTATCGCGGCGGGACCAGAACCATAGGGCGACCAGGGGTCACACATCCACCCCTTAACTCGCAGGTCACAGAAGGCTTTTCCACATGCAGCTCCCTGAGGCGCACTCCCGGCCGGCCGCTGGGCAGCTGTCGCGGATCTCCCGCGCCCGAGCGGTGGTAGCGCTCGATTCGCGGGATGGATCGATCCGACGCCGGCCGGACGCCCTCCGATACCCAACCGAGCTTCATACCTTGCGCTATCGAAGGGTGTGCGATACTCCGGTATCGAGAATCATGACGGGGCTGCCTGGCGACAGGCTGCGGTGCCGAACTCACCTGCGTCTCCAATTGCCGGCGACAACGGACCCGTCGTGGAATCTCCAGGCCAGGTCCAGCCAGCCGGACCCAGAGGCCCGGCGAGGGTTGATTGGGGCGAGGATGCGCTGCCTGCAGGTAAGACAAACAGCACTCCGATAGCGCACAGTATGCTACATGCCTACAGCTATCAAGCTGATGGTCGGGTCGTTTCCCAGAATTGATAATCGCCAGCCGCCACCAGGAGTATCCGGATGCCCGCTCGCCGCTTCGACGGACAGGAAGTCCGCCGCGCCCGCAGAGCCCGCGAACTCTCTCAGGAGGCCCTGGGACGCGCTGAGGGTGTGGGGGTAGAGCAGCCCACGGTCGCGAAGTGGGAGAGCGGGACCACGTTTCCCGAGCCGGAGCGGCTGCCCGCCATCGCGCGGGCGCTCGGCGAGCCGCTGAACACGCTGTTCCCGCGCGACGGTGAGCCAGATCTTGCCGACTTGCGGTGCGATGCCGGCTACCCGCAGAAGAGGACCGGCGAGCTGATCGGCGCCAAGTCGCATATCCCGGTCAGCAACGCGGAGCGGGGGGTGCGGCGACTCGCCGACTCCTACGTCCCGCGCCTCGCCGAGGCCTACGGCGTCACTGAGAAGCAGCTCCTGGCAGCGCAGGACCGATCGTTCGGCGTCATTTCTGAAGCCCCGGTCGGCGCGCCGCCGGCTCCGCGGACTCTCGCTGAGAAGCTCACGTACCTGCTGGAGACGACCTTCCCAAGCGGCCAGCCGACTGATGCCGAGATCGCGGCGGCCGTCAACGGTCACGCCGGCGTTGACGTCATCTCCGCCAGCGCCGTGAAAGCGCTGCGTACGGGTACGCCCCCACCCTCCGAGGTACTTGCCGGGCTTGCGGCCGGCGTCGTCCTGGAAGGCTTGGCCGAGTTCTTCGGGGTCACCCCGCTCTATTTCCAGAGCGACGAGCAGTTGGAGCGCCAAGTCGCGGACGCCATCCGCCTGCTGGCCCTTCGCGGAAGCGCCGACGACTTCGCCCTGGCAGCCCGCGGCGGCCAGGGTGGCCTCGACCCGGCGATGCTTGCCAAGATCAGCGCGATCGTGGCGGAGGTACAGAAGAACGCGGACCCCCGCCGCTGAGGCGAGGGCCCGCTTCGGTCAGTTCTTCACCAGAGCCAGGCTGTGGCGGTCGCGGCGCCGAGCGCGGCGCCCGCCACGGTCTGCGCGACGGTGTGGTACTTCAGTGTCACCCGCGACCAGCAAACGGCAACGACCAGCGGAGACGCGGCGATCCACCAGGGTGAGTGGACCACGGCCAGCATGGTGACCACCGCGCTGGCGACCGCACTGTCCACGGAGATCTTCCAGGCCGTGTTGACGGCGAGCAGAGCCACGGTCATCGCCCATAGGGCGATCATGGCGACGAGGATGTCGTGCGGAGCGTGGCCGAGGACCATCACGAGGGAACCGACGCCGATCGAGCCGAGGATGACGCCGAAGATGGGCGCTCTCTTGGTGCGGTCGACCACGTGCCGGTCGCCCCAGGTCCCCCGCTTACGCTCCCACTCGATGTAGGTCGCCGGGATGATGCCGGCGCACAGTGCCGCCAACAGGCCCCAGCCGATGCCTGTCCAGTTGCCGGCGGCAGCAGCGCCCAGACCCGTCAGCCCTGTCAAAAGGACGTTGCGCGGCTGCAGGACGTCGGTGACGGTTCGGGCAACGGTGGCGCTCACAGGGCCAACTCCTCTACGGCCATGGCCTGTTCTTCCGCCTCGGCGGTCTCAAGCAGCTCCCGGATCTGGAGCTCGGTCGCCGTGGCGTACGCCTCCTCGACGCGCAGCAGCCAGGACACCTCCGCGTTCGGGTCCGCGATCGGCTTGCTGGGCAGCGCGGGCGCCGCCGAGGCGCTGCGTCGGCCCTCTCGGGCGTTCAGCAGCGCCGCCTTGATCCACATCGCCTCGGCTGCCGCTTGCGGATCGGTGCTCCCGTCCACGGCCGCTTCGATCACGGGGAGCAGGACAGGCGAAGTGTGGTGGCGCAGTAGCTCGACCACGTCCGCGATGTCCTGGGTCCACCGGTCCAGCCGCACGTCCATCGGCGGGTCGGCGCGAAGGACCTCGCGCCAGCGGCTCACCGGGCGCTGGAACGGGATGCCGGGGAATGCGCTGACCAGGTCGTGCCACAATGGGTAGAGGTGCCACAGGGCTCGCCAGGACCTCCACCGCGAAACGGCGGCGTTGGTGGTCGGGATGCTCACCCCGGCAGCGAAGATCAGGAAGAGCAGGATCTGCATGTACTCGGTGTAGACGCCGAGCCTGTGGTCGAAGCCAGGGTCGAGCGGCTCGATGATGGTGATCCACATGAACGTCGTTCGGATCAGGACGTACGCCACGCCGATGGCCATGGAGAGGGCCATCAGGCCCAGTCCAGTACGAAGCAGGCGGGTCTCGGCTCGGCGCATTGCGCTGGACCACTGGTAGCAGGTGACGGCAGATGAGGCACCCAGATAGACGTAGAAGATCGTCTCGTACAGGGTCGCGCCCCACTGCCCCGCGTGGTCGGGGACGAAGTCCACGCTCGGCCGGCCACGGTTGACCACGCTGAAGAAGAGCACCGTCATCAGCGCCAGCTGCCCGATCGCAGCCTTCCAGGCGACCCGTTCGATCCAACGCGCCACGGCCACGTGTCGGGGGATGACTTCCTGGTCGGTCTTGCCGTAGCTCGCAACAACGTACGTGAGGATCGCCAGGATCGCTCCCGTGGACACGTAGTGCTTGAGCAGGACCGACAGGTCGACGATTGGCTGGTGGTTCATCAAACGGATTACGCCGGGGCTCTTGAGCCAGAGCGCCGCAGCGAACCCCATGTAGCAGCCCCAGAGAGCGCGCCGGTGCGCATCCCCGTAGAGGACGGCCGGCAGCCGCCAGACCGCGACAGCGGTCATTGTGGTCGCGGCGGCATAAGCCGAGAAAGCTAGCACGGACGATCTTCCTTCTTACTTTCGGCCGCGCCGAGGCGCGGCCACGGGGTGGGACAGGGTGGACTCCAGGAGGCTGACCATGTCGCCCCCAGACCCGGCGGGGAACTGGCGCCGAACGATGCGCTTGATCAACGAGGCGGACAACTCCGCTTCCCTCTCCTCGCGAGTGTCATAGCGTGCGCGGCCTTGGACGACGCCCCCACTGCCCATCCGCTCGACCAGCCCCTCACGGACGTACGCGGGGACGAGCTGCCGCAGTTCTTCCCCGCCGAGACTGGTGCCATGATCGAACCACTCGTGCACCAGCTCGTGCAATTTCACGTGGTTGGTCTGGTTCTGCGTGGGGCGCGGGCGGTAGAGAATCAGGGAGAACTCGTCCGTTCGTATGCGTAGGCCGCAAGCCGTGCGCAGATCGCAGCTGCGACTATCAAGCGGCACCATCGTGATGGTGCGACTGGTGACCGCCTCCATGTTGGCCACGAGCCCCTCGATAGTGAACGGCTCCGGCAGCGGCAGGTCTGCCAGCTTTCTTTCGCACTCTCGGCGAAGCCGGCGCATCGTCGTCAGCATGCCGGCCAGCTCCCCAGCAACCGCAAGGCTTGTTGCGCACAGAAGACCCTGCCATCTCTGGTGCCCGCTACTGGCGGGCTCGACGATTGGCCGTCCGGCGGCTGAGGCGCCGATTGTTGGAGGGTAGACACCGGGTCCTCATGGGGGTCGGTCGGTCAAGGTGCAATGCTTGCCAGCGGGTCCTGCCAGCCGCCGGGGGACGCTTGGGGCGCGGCAAAGTGATCACCGCGTCGTTGCAGGACGAAGGTGGTCGCCCCAGCGCGCAGGTTGTCGAGTCGGTCCTGGACGTCCCCTCGCACGCCCAGGACCGATGACGTCTATGGCAGGGTCAGTGGCCCATTCCGGCGCCGCCGTCGACGGGAATGACTGCACCCGTCAGGTATCCGGCGGCGTCGCTTGCGGCGAATGCGACCGCGGCTGCGATCTCCTCGGGACGGGCCATGCGTCCAAGCGGAACGCGCTGGACGAGCGTCTCGCGCTGTTCCGGAGTCAAGGCCGCGGTCATGTCCGTCTCCGTCAGGCCCGGGGAAACGACGTTGCTGGTGATGCCACGCGGCCCTAGTTCGCGAGCCAAGGAACGGGCGAACCCGATCAGACCGGCCTTGGACGCGGCGTAGTTCGCCTGCCCGGTCTCACCGGTCATGGCGACGGCACTGGAGATGAACACCAGTCGGCCGTACTTGCCGCGGAGCATCCCTCGCGAGGCCCGCTTTGCCGCCCGGTAGGCACCCACGAGGTTCGTCTGCAGCGTCGCATCGAAGTCCTCTTCGGCCATCCGCAGCAGCAGGGTGTCCCGGGTGATACCGGCGTTGACGACAAGGATCTCCACCGGCCCGTGCTGGTCCTCAACCTGTGCAAAGGCCCGGTCAACCGACTCCGGTGAGGTCACGTCGCACTGCACTGCCAGGAGGCCCTCCACCGCCTGCCCACTGCGGGACGTGACCGCCACATGGTGTCCGTCCGTAGCAAGCTTCCGGGCGACGGCCAGGCCGATGCCGCGGCTTCCGCCTACCACCAGAGCCGAACGGGACATGGGGGAACTCCTTACCTGTGGCGCAGATCGCCGAACTCGTCTTACAGCCCCCCGACGTGCTCACGATGCCAGGGCGGGACGGGAACTCGCACTTCCAGAACTCCGACTTCCGGAAGTGGCAGTTCCGGAAGTCGGAGTTCCGAACTGCCCGCGCTGAGTACAGAGAGTAAGAATGATCAAGAATTTCAATCGCTGGAAGCTTCGAGGTCAGCTGCACCTGAACAGTGGGCACTTGACATGCCATAAGGTGATCCAGGTAAGTGGTTTACGCCTCCTAACTCATCATCATTTCGAGAAATCCCCAACGCGATACGATGCAAGCCCTCTGTGGCGCCTCGGATGTGGCCTTTCCCACACAGGCCTTGATCCACACCGCTGACGCCCTGGAGCAGTTCGCTGGCTGACATAGAATCGCTCCATGCGCACCGACTACGAGCGTCTCGCCGCTCGCGACGAAGAGCTCGCCAGCATGGTGCAGCGGTGGCGCCGAAGAATGGATCCCAATGCCATTCCCGGCCTTCACCGAGGCCCTTCCCGCCGCAAGCGAGAACTTTCCAAAAGCGAATTGGCTCGACTGACTGGCGTCAGCGATAAGTGGTACGGAAAGCTGGAGAATGGGGAAGCGGCCCAGTTCTCCGATCAATTCCTTGACCGCCTCGCATACGCTCTCCGCCTGAGCGACGCGGAACGGATCGGCCTGTACCACAAGGCAACTGGCCGGGCTCCAGCCCCGAGGGGGCCGGAGCCGGACGCAATGGCCGCTATGGACGCCGACATGCAGCGCCTCCTCGACAAAGTGCTGCCAGACCCTGCCTACATCTCAGATTTGGCATGGAATGTCGTTGCACACAACAACCCGTCGCGTGAAATGTACCCCTGGGTCTACCAGCCGAACATCATGAGATGGGCTTTCCTTTTCCCCGAAGCGCGCGAGCAGCTTGTCAATTGGAAGGAATCCTGGGCCCACCCCTTCCTCGCCCAGATCCGGACGGCCGCCGCCCAGTATCCCGAAAACGATCAGCTGAAGTCTCTTGTCAAGGATATTCTGGAGGGCTGCCCGGAGGCCCAGGAACTGTGGGACCGGCACGACTTCTACGAGCACCCCGACGGCGATATCCGCAAAATGCGTATTCCCCACGGTGGAGCCAAAGAAGTTCCCGTGCGCATCATGGCCCTGGCTCCACTGAGAAATAAGCAATTGCGGTTCATCGTGGCTTTCCACGGCCTCTGATCAGTCCCCGCAGGCCCTGTCCATTCTGCGGTCGGCGATGGGGCCGGTGTGCAGCCGGAGGCGCAGGGGACATCCAGGGTGCCGGGGAGTCATGAACGCCTTGGCGTAGAGGCTTCAAGGTGGCTTCGGTGCTGTCGTACTTGCCAAGGACTCGGAAGGTCCGGGCAAGCCCGCGGATGAGGAGATCTGCGCTGCCAGCGGGCATGGGCTGCTGCCTGCCCGCCTCCTCGGCCCGATCTGTCGGAACGGCGAAAGTCGAGTGATGACGGTCACGCGAAGGATCACTTCGGCCAGTCGTCTCTCCGGATGCGTCTCGTCAGGCAGTGAGCCTCATGACCGGCGCCCGCCGGCACTGGTCCTTGCCCTTCCCTCGACAACGTGACCGCTCAGTGGGCGATGTCGGCGAGCGCCGGTGGCGTGGCCCAGACGAGGACTGGAACCCCCGGCGACCCGCCTGAGCGTTCTACGTGGCAACTCCGCTTCGGGGAAGCCGGCCACAGCAGCTGAGCTCCGCCGACTGTTCGGCCGCGGTCTTGCCTTGGTCGGTCAGGACAACCTCCGCAGGGTCCGGCGCGAACGCGACCGCCCTGGGCTGCAAACATCGGTCTGATCGAGACTGTCACTCGCTACGCCCTCGACGCCGGCTACCACGTCGTCCTCGGAGGCACCCTCGCCGCGACGGCCAGGACAAGCTCAGCGAGGAGGAACTCGTCTCCCTCGCGGTGCTCCTGCTGGTGGCCGGCCACGAGACCACCACCCACCTGATCGGCAACGGCCTCCTCGCACTGCTCCAAGCCCCGGACGCACTTCACCACCTGCGCGAGACACCCAGCCTGGTCGAGCCGGCCGTCGATGAACTCCTGCGGCTCGACTCCCCGCTGAGCACGGCCACCTTCCGGTTCACCACCGAAGCGACCACCCTCGGTGGCGCGGAGATCCCGGCAGGCTGACCGGTGCTGATCACCCCTGGCGCTGCCAACCGCGACCCTGCACGCTTCCCCGAGCCGGACCGGCTCGACCTCGGCCGAGACACCAAAGGGCACCTCGCGTTCGGGCACGGCATTCACCGATGCCTCGGGGCTCCGTTGGCGCGGGCGGAGGGTGAGATCGCGCTTCGGGCACTCATCACGCGCTTCCGCAGCTCCTCCTCGCCATCCCCCACAGCGAACTGCACTGGCGGCACACACGGTTGATGCGAGGACTGGAGTCCCTGCCAGTCGTGCCGTGAGAGGAACGGGCAAGGGCAGAAAACCACCGTTGTTTGCCTCGAAGGCCTTTTCGATCTACGGCCGGGTTCGGTGGTTCTCCGGTCAGCGGATAGCCTATCGGCAGCTGGTAGCGCACGCTGAGAGGACCACGACCGTATGACCGACGGCACCGGGCTCTCGCCCGAGTGGGTGGCCCGCAAAGTAGTGGCGTTCGACGAGCTTCGCTCGGCGTCAGGCTCACTGTGGTGGCTGCAGTCCGATCCTGATAACGGCGGCTGCCGGCGGGTCATGCGCGCCAGCTGGTCGGGTGTAGCCGTCGCGGTGACGCCCCCCGAGGTCTCGGTCGGAGGTCAGCTTCATGCCTACGGCGGCGGCGACTTCGCCGTGACATCGGAGGACGTCTGGTTTGTCGGTGACGACGGTTCCCTCCTCCGGCAGACCGCTGGCCGCGCGCCGGAGCGGATCGGCTCGGTCGTCGGGTCCGCGCAGTACGGAGACCTCACTCCGGCCCCCGATGGCGGTCTGCTCGCGGTTCGCGGAAACGACACCGCGGACGAGATCATCGCCGTGTCCCGGACCGGGCACGCCCGGGTGCTGGTTCGCTCCCACGGCTTCCTCGCCAGCCCTCGGCTCACCGCGGACACTCTGGCGTACGTTGAGTGGCCGCGCGACCAGATGCCGTGGGACAGCACGCGCCTGCTACTGGCCGGCGTTCGATCGGACGGCGTCGGGACAAGCAGGGTCGTCGCGGGCGGCCCGAGTGAGTCGGTGGTGCAGCCGTCGTGGGGACCTGACGGCCTGCTGTACTTCATCTCAGACCGGACTGGGTGGTGGAACCTGTACCGGCTACGCGACGGCGTAGTGGAGGCGGTCGCGCCGGTCGACGCGGACTGTGCGCCGGCACCCTGGGAGGGTGGCTACGAGTCGTACGGGTTCGCCAACGACGGCACCGTCGTGCTGACGGTGATGAACGGGTTCACCACCGAGTTGCTCGTCGTCGACGCCGAGGGCGGTCGGCGACAGGTCGGCTCGAATCTCACGTCAGTGAAGCCGTACCTCGTCATCGAGGACGGACTTCTGGCCGTGGTCGGCTCCACCGCGGAGAGTCCGCCGACCATCTGGTCGGTCGACCTGGCAGCACGGACGGACGCCCTGGCCCTCCCGACAGGCAGGACGGCCGAGCTCCCTGCGCCCTGGACACCGGTGCCTCCCTCGGTCGAGACCATCGCGGGTCCTGGCGGCCCGGTGCGGTACCTACTGCACCTGCCTCCTGGGAAAACGCAACCGACTCCACTCCTCGTGCGGGCGCACCCAGGTCCGACCGACGATGTACCGCTTCGACTGGACTGGTCGGTTCAGTACTTCGTCAGCCACGGCTTCGCCGTTGCCGAAGTCCTCTACCGAGGCAGCACCGGTTGGGGGCGCGCCTTCCGCCAGTCGCTGCACGGGCACTGGGGTGACTTCGACGTCGACGACTGCGCGGCCGTCGCGGAACATCTCCTGGCGGCTGGCCAAGCGATGCCCGGAGCGGTGTTCATCGGCGGAGCGAGCGCGGGCGGGTACACGGCGCTCCGGGCCGCCTGCCGTCCGGGCCCGTTCACTGCCGCGACAGCCATCTCGGCGATCATCGACCCCGCACAATGGGAGCTGTCCGTGCCGGCATTCCAGCGTCCGCACGCAGCTGTGCTGCGATCCCCGGCGGGTGCGGTGAGACCTGATCGGATCCGCTGCCCTGTGCTGGTGGTCCACGGCTCGGCCGACACGATCACGTCTGCGGAAGAGGCCATGCGCTTCGCCGAGGAGCTGACCAGCCGCGGCGTTGGCCATGCCGGCCTGCTGTTGGAGGACGGCGACCATTACCTGTCGGCGCCCTCTGCGCGGGAGCGGGCGCTCCGCGCCGAACTCGACTTCTATCGGAGCGTCATGAGCCGCCTGTCAGCATGACCGCCAGCCTGTCGGCCTCCGGGAGCACAGCCCGCGCAAACTCGCAGAGCTCTCGGACTGCGCCGTAGTCGGCGTGCGCCTGCAAGGCCGCCAGGACGCTGGCCACCCGTTCGACGCACCGGCCTGATCCTGTCCTGGCGGCATAACCGACAGCATCGTGACCGACCGCGCACGCCTGGTCGACGTCCCCGCTGCGCAGCCAGGTCGCGGCGAGCAGAGCCGCGTCGATTGCGCGCCGGCGGACCCTGTCCTTGCCGATGCCGTCCAGGGCGTCGGCAAGCTGGACTCTGGCGTCCGGCGCGCGGCCGAGGTCCTGGAGGCAGTGCGCGGCCTCGTCCGCGAGGTAGGCGTGGGTGAAGTAGCGGATCCAGGCAGGTTCGTCTTCCTCGCTGGCGGCGTCGAGGAGCTTCTCGGCTTCGAGAATCAGCCGGGTCGCCTCGCTCTCCCTGAGCATTCTGGCGTTCGCTCGGGCGACGACGGCGGTGATGGCCGCCCGCGTGGCCGGGCTCGCAGCGGTGCCAGCCGCAGCCCGGGCGGAGGAGGCCCACCGCAGAGCGGTTTCTGGGTTACCGCGGTGCAGAGCGAGGTGCCCGAGGTTCACCGCCACGAGGTAGGCGCCGTACGCCTTGTCGCCGGTTGCCATCGTCAGGGCCAAGGCGCGCTGGTAGTACTCCTGAGCCCGGTCGGGGTTGCCGATGTCGACGGCCTGGTATCCGGCCAGCTCGCAGAACCCAACCGTAAGCTGGGCACGTTGACGCGCGACGTATTCGTCGACGGCAGGCCGGCGCAGCAGGCCTTCGAGTTCGGTGTCGATGTAGGAACTGACCTGCCGCCAGTGCTGACGGGCCCCGTGGGTGTGGTCGAGCTGGCGGAACATGCCGAGCATGCCGGCCGCGACAGCGACGTCTTCTTCCGTGGCCCACAGCGACAGAGCAGGAGTGGAAGTGTTCGAGTTGACGGATGCCCAATCGCTGATGAGGGCGTCCATCATGGCGAGCCGCTCTCGGGGATCGCTGTTGGACGCGGCTCCGTGCGCGCTGGTTCCTGGTCCTGGGGGGGGGGGGGGGGGGGGGGGGGGGGGGGGGGGAGGGGCGGGGGGGGGGGGGGGGGGGGGGGAGGGAGGCGGAAAGGACCGCGCAGGACGAAGGGCCAACCAAACCAACCGAAAGAGGGGAGG
>NZ_JBVHXY010000022.1:28243-101606 GCF_055569215.1 Kitasatospora sp. NPDC029312
GCGTGCGGTGCTCCGTGCCCCTCCCCCCCCCCCCCCCCCCCCCCTCTCCTCCCCCCCCCCCCCCCCCCCCCCCCCCCCCCCCCCCCCCCCCCCCCCCCCCCCCGACCCTGCCACTGGTCCCGGTTGCGGAGCGCCATCGGCATCCAGGTTCCCGAAGATGACGGCACGCAACTCATCCTGGGGGACCTTAAGGAGTCGGGCGAGCTTCGGCATCTGCCACGGGCGCGGCGTTGCCTTCCCGTTCTCCCACCGATGGATGGTCGTCCGGTCCACGTCCATTGCCACCGCCAGCTGTTCCTGGGTGTAGCCGGCAGCCCTGCGCAACACGGCGAGCTGTCCACATCGCGTCATTGCGCTCCTTCAGAGAATTTTGACCGCTGACTTCGCAGGTCATGGGCAGATTTTCAACATCAACGCCGCACGATGCAACAAGTCTGCACTGTCACAGGGGCTTTGGCTGGTGATTCGGTATGACCCGCCCGAAGTTGGCAGCCCGGCCGGACCGACCCACCTCACGGGCTCCGGCGACTCGACGGCTGCCCAACCCTCCCAACCGTGCTTCGGGGCGCGATCGGCATCACCTCCAGAAAGGACCCGGCCGTGGACACTGCTTCCGCCCTTGATCCAAGTCGATTCGTGCAGCACCCTCTCGGCCACGTCGGTGATAGGAGTCGACTGATGAGCATGGTCTTGTCCCCGCCGGCTATCCCGGCCGCCCGTCCGGCTCCGGCCAGCGCCCAGACGGACGCACCGGCCGAACCGTTCGTTGCGCCGCACGTCCGGCCCCGATTGGACCTCCACAGCAACGCATCCTTCATCCTCAGCATCTCTTCCATGCCGCTGCGGCGCCCTCCCCGGTTCGCCACCGACAGGACCTCCTGGGCGCGAAGCGAGGAGGTGGACCACGACCGATTCGCCACTGTGTTGTGGACGCTGTGGCTCCTGGGCAACATGGCCGTTCTCGGCCTCCTGGGGGTGGTCGCGAGCCACCAACTGGGGGAACCGGGAGTTGCGCACGGAGCGGACGTCGCCCGGACCGTCCCCGACATCGGCGCAGCCTAGCCTTGCCTCCGTCCGAACCGGTGCGGTTTGTCCTCCCGGCACGCTGGCCTGTGCCCGTGACACAGGACGGCCTCCCGCGGTTCTCGCGTGAACGGGGACTGGTCTACATCGCCGCGGAACTCACGTGGTGGACCAGATCCGCTCCTCTCGATGACGCCGGCGCCGGGGAACTGGCCGACATCTGCAGCACGGTCCGTAGCACCTTGGTCCGTTCGGCCGACGTCCGAATCGCCGGAGACGCTCTCGCCCTTTGCGAGCAGTCCCTGCGGGCCGCCGACGGCCTTCGCGGAGGCGCTCCTGCCGTGCGGCTTCTGCATGTACGCCGTGCGTGCTTCGCGTCCGCAGCCGCCCGGCTCCTCTGCCCCACCCGTCCGGCAGCAACTCCGCCCCCGATCGTCAGGGGGGAGGTGCTCGCGTCCACACCGGTCTGAGTCCGCCACCGCGCCGCTGGCCGTTACGAGCGTGCGCACGCCGGACTCACTCCGCCCTCCGACAGCGGAGGACTACGAGGAAAGACGTATGGAGATGACTGAACACGCTTCCCCGCAACACGCAGTGGTGATCGCCTCCGGTGGGCTGGACAGCACCACCGTCGCCTACTGGCTCGCCGACAGCGGCAGCCGGCTCACGCTGCTCTCGTTCGACTACGGCCAGCGTCACCGGAAGGAACTCGACTTCGCGCAGCGGGCGGCCGGCCGCCTCGGCGCCCGCCACGAGGTGGTCAACCTGAGCAGGCTCGGTCGCCTGCTGTCGGGCTCGGCGCTGACGGACTCGTCGGTCAAGGTGCCCGACGGCCACTACACGGCTGACACCATGCGCAGCACCGTGGTGCCCAACCGGAACGCGATCATGCTGTCGATTGCCGTGGGCGCGGCGGTCGCCGCGGGGGCGGACGCGGTGGCGTTCGGTGCCCACGCCGGCGACCACGCCGTCTACCCGGACTGCCGCACCGAGTTCTTCGACGTGTTCGCCGAGATGGCCCGGGTCGGCAACGAGGGGTTCATCGCCGAGGGCTTCCAGCTGCTGGCGCCGTTCATCGACCAGACGAAGGCGGACATCGTGAGGGTCGCCCGTCAGGTCGGTGTGCCGTTCGCGGACACCTGGTCGTGCTACCGCGGCGGCGAGCTGCACTGCGGGACGTGCGGGACGTGCACCGAGCGGATCGAGGCGTTCGTGCTCGCCGAGGTCGAGGACCCAACGGAGTACGCCACCGCGCCCACGGGGGTGGCCCGATGAACGGTATCGCTGTGTCTGGTCGGCACCGGATCGGGAAGGCGTTCCGGTTCGAGGCGGCCCACTTCCTGCCCGACCTGCCGGAGGGCCACCAGTGCGCGCGGATGCACGGCCACTCCTACGCGGTGGAGTTCGTCCTGACCGCCGACCGGCTGGTGGCGCCCGGATTCGTCACGGACTTTGGTGATCTCGTCCCGGTCAAGAAGCTGATCGACAGCACGCTCGACCACCGGGTGCTGAACGACGTCCTGCCGGTCGCGCCGACGTCGGAGAACCTCGCCTGCTGGCTGGCCGGCTGGTTCGTGGAGCACGTGGAGCCGTCGCTGCCGGGCCGGCTGACGTCGGTGCGGGTGTCGGAAACGGCGAGCAGCTGGGCCGAGTTCGTGCTGGAGGAGCGGTGAGCTTGTCCGAGGGTGAGGCCGGCGCCGACAAGGGTCTGCTGGTGGCGGAGTGCTTCGGGCCGACGTTCCAGGGCGAGGGCCCGAGCGTGGGGCAGCAGTCCCTGTTCGTCCGGCTGTCGCGGTGCAACCTCCACTGCCCGGGGTGCGACACCCCCGAGACGTGGGACTGGTCCCGGTTCGACCCGCGCGAGGTGTCCACTCGGCACGGCGTCGAGGATCTGGCGGCTTGGGTGATGGCCCGCTCGCCGCGGCTGGTGGTGGTCACCGGCGGCGAGCCGCTGCTCCAGCAGGCCCGGGTCGTCGACCTGGTGCAGCTACTGTCGGGTCGGCGGGTGGAGGTGGAGACGAATGGCACCGTCGTTCCGCAGCCGGAGCTGGTCGAGTTGGTCGCGGCGTTCAACGTGTCGCCGAAGCTGGAGGCCTTCGCCGCGCTCGGGGACCGACGGACCGTCCCGGAAGCGCTGGAGGTGCTGGCGGCCTGCGGCAAGGCCCGGTTCAAGTTCGTCGTCCACGATGCCGCCCAGCTTGACGAAGTCGCTTCTCTGGTGGAGGAGTTCTCGCTTCCCGACGTCTGGGTCATGCCGGAGGGAACGAGCAGCGAGGCGATCCTCGGCGGGATGCGGGCGTTGGCGGACGAGGTGCTGGAGCGGGGCTGGAATCTCACCCCGCGGCTGCACACGTTGCTCTGGGAGGACGAGCGTGGCCGGTGATGACAGCAAGGTGCCTGGACGGCGCGGTCGTTCCGGCTCCCCGAGGCCGCGCGTGTTGGGTAGCGGCCAAGTATGCGGTGCGGAGGAGAGCGGGATCCTGCATGCCGTCCAGGCACAGCCCACTATAGCCAACTCCCGCCCTCCGCGCGCCCATTCGATGATGTCGTTCCTCGTCGAGCCCCGGCATCTCAAGGCCGCCGCGCGGGCCTGCATGCGCCGCGCGGGTTCGCCGGGCGCCGACGGGATGAGCTGGGCGCAGTTCCGGCAGGGCCTGGACGGTCGGCTGGAGGCCCTGGCCGAGGAGCTTCGGACGGGCTCCTGGAGGCCCGGTCCGCTGCGCGAGGTGGCGATCACCACGTACACCGGCAAGGTCATGCCCTCGGTGATCCCGACGGTGGCCGACCGGGTCGTCCAGCGGGCGATGCGGGCAGCCGTAGAGCCCGTGCTGGAGCAACGGGCGTTCGCCGACTGGGTGTCGGGCTACCGAGCCGGGCGGAACCGGATCACCGCGCTGCGCGACTCCGACCGGCACCTGCGGGAGGGCTTCCGGTGGGTGGCGGACGTGGACGTGAGGCGGGTGTCGGAGGGGTCGTGCGCGGCCGAGGTCACCGACTGGCTGGCCGAGCACGTGGCGGACGGCTCGTTCTTGAGCCTGTTCGAACGGGTGCTGGAGCCGTTGCCGTGTCCACTCGTCCCGGGCACTGCGCTGTCGCCGCTGCTGATCAACCTGCGTCTGTCCCGCGCGGACGCGCGGCTTGCGGGGCTACGCACGGTGCGGTTCGCGGACAACTACTGCGTCTTCTGCGACGGCGCCGAGAAGGCCGGCGAGGCCCTCGACGCCGTCACCGGGGCGCTGGCGTGCTGTGGGCTGCGTCCCAACCTCGCGAAGTCCAAGGTGTGGGCCGGTGTGAACACCGAAGACCTGTTCCTGATCGCCGGATGAAGGGGGAAGCGATGACACCAAACCTTGCCGGCCACCCGCTCTCCTGGGTGCCGGTGCCGGGCGGTGTTTGCCTGTTCGGCGACCGGCAGAAGCCGTTGCGGGTGATCGACCTGGAGTGGACCGCGACGCCGGTCACGCCCGCCCAACTCGGTCTCGCCCCTGACCACCGGCCGCTGGTCGGGTTGGCCCACGCGCAGGTGGCCCGGATCGCGGCCGACCTGGGCGGTCGGCTGCCGCTGTCCAAGGAGTGGGAGTGGGCGGCCTCCGGGCCCGAACGCCGCCGGTACCCGTGGGGCGAGGACGAGCCGAACGAGGGGCGGGCGAACCTGCGCGACTCGTGCGGACGGCTCACCCCGGTCAGCTCCCACCCCCGCGGGCGGACTCCGACCGGGCTGTGGGACATGGCCGGCAACTGCTGGGAGTGGACCGCCTCGAAGACGATCGGCGACGGCTTCGTGCTACGCGGCGGCTCCTACAATTCCCTGCCGTTGTACGCCCGGTGCACGTTCCTGAACGCCGCTCCGGCCGAGCTCAGCTCACCGGGCATCGGCTTCCGGGTGGTGCGAGCGGCGTGATCGGCGACCTCGTGATCGCGGGCTGCTCGCGCCGCAAGGCCCCCGATGTCCGCCTCCTGCCCGCCCTGGAGCGGTACACCGGAGGAATCGCCCCGCAGCTGCACGCCCGCTTCGGCGATCACCCTCACGCCCGCAGCCGGATCCGCTTCCTGTCCGCGGCCTACGGTCTAGTGCACGCGGACGACCTGATCGCCTCGTACGACCAGCGCCTCGGCACCAACCGGGTCGAGGGGCTGCGCCTGATCGTCAACGGGCAACTGCGGCGCGACTTCGCCGCCAACGGCGTCCCGCAGCGGGTGCTGCTGGTCCTCGAACCCGACTACCTGGTCCTGCTCACAGACATCCTGGCCCTGCCGGAGCGCCCGGTCCTGCACTGGATCTCCGACCCCCGCGGCTGGCCCCAGGCCGCCGCCGTGCTCGACGAATGGAGGTGGCCGTGATGCGCAGCCTTGCGGAGGCGCTCAAGGCCTGGCCCAACACCCACCGGTACTTCACGACCGAGTTCACCACGCGCACCGGCCTGAACTGGCACCAGCCCACCGCCGCGCAGGCCGCCGCAGGCCGGACGATGTCGGTCGTGATCCCGGCCCGCAACACCGCCTACGCCCTGCCGACGGTGTTGAACGCCCTCGGCGCCCAGCAACACGCGGCCGACGTCGAGGTGATCCTCGTGGACGACGCCTCCACGGACGCGACGTTCGAGATCGGCCGCCGGCACCCGGTAGTCACCACCGCGGTGCGCCTGGCCGAGCGGCGCGGCTCGGCGGCGGCGCGCAACACCGGTGCCCGCCTTGCCCAGGCGCCGACCATCCTGTTCGTCGACGCGGACATGGTGCTGCCCCCGCACGTGTTCGCCGATGTCGCCGCCCGCGCCGCGACCGACACCGTGCTGACCGGGTTCCGGCACAACGTCACCTACCGGCCCTCGCCCTGCGGCGGGCCGCTGCTGCCCAAGGGGCCCGCGCTCCTCGCGGCCGACCACCGCGTCACCTGGACGCCTCCGGCGGGCAAGGTCCTGCCGTACTCGGGCATCACGCTCACCGAGGAACTGGACGGGCGCCCGTTGGATGCCACCGAGGACTTCCAGAACCTCGGCCACGGGCGGTTCTACTACGACTGGGACCTGCCCAGGATGGCCGTCACCGCGCTCCTTTCCGTTCCGCGCGAGCACCTGCTGGACGTCGGCGGCTTCGACGAGGAGTTCGGGGCGCTGGGCTGGGGAATGGAGGACACCCACCTCGGCGCGGCCCTGATCGCCTCCGGCTGCCTCGTCATCCCGTTGCGACAGGCTGTCGGCTTCCACCTCGACCCGCCGGACGCCGCCGCCCAGTGGCAGGCCAAGCTCGCCTCCTGGCCCGCGACGCTCGCCCACTACCGGCACCTGCTGTCCCTTCCCACTCCCTCCGACCGCGGCGACGCTTTTGTTGCCGCCGCTGACAGGCACCTGACCGATGCCGAGGTGATCACCCGATGATCCGCGCTTTCGCCGCCGCCACGTTCGGCGCCACCACCGTGGTGCACGACCCGGCGGTGGGCACCAACCACCTGCCGCCCCAGCCGCTGCCCGCCGGCTGCGTCGCCCTGGACGACCAGCAGGTGGCCGGCTGGCCGGAGGCCGACCCCTCCGACCTCTCGTTCGACTTCCCGCTGAGCATGTGCTGGTCCCCGATCGTGCGCTGCAACCTGGACTGCCCACAGTGCCTCGACGACAAGAGCGTGCGCGAATCCACCGCCGCTGAACGGCGCATCCTCGCCGGCCACATCGCCGCCTCGGGGGTGCTGGGCGTGGACCTCTCCGGCGGCGAGCCACTGCTGCTGTGCGACCTGCCCGACCTCGCCCGCGCGATCCGCCGCCAGGGCACCAGCGTGGTCAGCTGCACCACCAACGGCTGGCACCTCGCCCGCCGCGCCGAGGAACTCGTAGACGCCCTCGACGCCATCCGGGTGTCCCTCGACGGCGCCACCGAGGCCACCCACGACCGTTGGCGCGGCAAGGGAAGCTACCGGCGCGCCATCGCGGGCATCCGCGCCGCCGTGGACGAGGGCCTATTCGTGCAGCTCCAGATGGTCCTCATGCAGTCGAACCGGCACGAGGCCCAGGAGCTGCTGGAGCGCGCCGCCCAACTCGGCGCCGGCGGGGTGACGTTCCTCCAGATGCTCCCCATCGGTTCCGGCGCCGCGCTCGCCGCCGAGCAGATGCTCACCGACGAGCAGGCCCAGGAGATCGTCGGCCCGCTCACCGTCCCCGACGGCGTCCGGATCCGGCTGCGCACCCGCACCAGCGCAGGCGGCTTCACCGTCCTGCGTGCCGACGGCTACGCCTGGCGCAACACCCGGGGTGCCACCGGCATCGCCGCATTCATCCCCGTCACCGGCCCGGCCGACCTGCGCCTGCCCACTTCCGGGAGTTCCTCGTGACCGGCTCCTCGCGCACCGGCAGGCGGGTCTTCACGCAGCGTGTCCCGTTCGCGCCGACGCACTACCAGTGCTTCGACGCGGCCCGACTGATCGCCGAGTCCGTCGTCGGGATCGAGCCGGACGTGACCTGCGTGGTCGGCATCGCCTCCGGCGGGATCAACCCGGCCCGTCTCATGGCCGACTACCTCAAGGTGCCCTTCCACACCGTCGCGGCCAGGCACAACAAGAGCGACGCTCCGTTCCAGCAGGCCACCGGCGACGTCGAGGTCCAGCTCGCCGACTCCCTGCCCGGGCGCCTCTCCGGGACGGTGCTTCTCGTCGACGACATCGTCGGCACCGGAGCGACGTACGCCGCAGTCTCAGACGCGCTGAACAACCGGCTCGACCACAGCGCCGAGATCATGACGGCGGCGCTGTTCCGCAACCGCGGCTGCGCGCAGACTCCGGACCGGTGGGCCTGGACCGTCGACGACTGGGTCGTCTTCCCATGGGAGGCCTCGCACCCCGGCCAGACCCGGCCCGTGCCCGCCCTGAAGCAGGTGAGCGCCCGGTGATCGGCCGCCCCTCCTCCCGCGGCGTCCTGCTGGTCCTCGCCTCCTGGGCTCCAAACGCCCCGGCCGGCATCGAACGGGCGACGGCAGCTCTGGCCCTCGGCCTCGCCCAGAACGGCCACCGACCCGTCATCGCCACCGCCGCGCCCCAGCCCGAAGCCCCCGGCCTCCCCGGCGTCACCATCGCCCGACTGCGCCTCGACGACGTCCGGTTCCCGTGCGACGACGACGTGCTGCGCCGCGCCGTCACCTACCAGGACACCAGGCTGACGCGTCAGATCCGGGACCTGATCACCGAGCACCGCATCGACACCGTGTTGTTCACCGACGCGCTGTGGGGCCTGGGCCGCCTGCGCGGTGAGATCCCCGGCCATGTCCGCCGGGCGCTCGCCGCCCACGTCAAGCCGCACACCCTCGACGCCGGGCCCGCGCTCGCCCGCGCCACACGCGTCCTCGTCCCCTCCGCGGTCGTCCGCGACGAGCTGACCGGCTGGGGTCCGCGCAACCTCCGCGTCGTCCCCAACGCGCTCCTGCCCGACCCCGCCGTGGCCCCGCCCGCGCCGGAGGTGCGCGAGGAGCTGCGGCGCAGCGGTCCGGTGCGCGTCCTCGCGCGGCTCGGGCGGGAGAAAGGCGTACTCGACCTGCTGGAGGCCGCCTCCGGTCGGGGCCGGCCGGCCGAGGTCGCGCTCGCCGAAGCCGGGTTCGAGGCCAGCGCGGGCTCGCAATCCGAGCTCCTCGACAATTGCCGTGCAGCGGCCCGGACTTCGGGGGTCCGGCTGCACGGGGCATTGGCCTGGGATGAGGTGCTGCCCTGGCTCGCGGGTGCCGCCGTGGTGATCGTCCCCAGCCACAAGGAGACCTTCGGCCTGGTGGCGCTGGAGGCGATGAGCGTCGGCACCCCGGTCATCGCCTACCGGGTCGGCAACCTGCCAGCCCTGATCAGCCCGACCGGCGACGTCGAGCACCTGCTCGTCGACCACGACGACGGCCCGGCCGCTCTTCACAGGGCGGCACAAACCCTGCTGGAAGATGACATACTGTACGCCGCGACTACACAGACCGTGTATCGGCGGGCAGCCCAATTCGAGCCCCGCCGAATCGCTGACTTCTTCCTGGAGGCGGTGTCGTGATGCCCGAAACCCCCACAACGCCTGCGCCGTTGCTGCTCGTCGACGGGTTCAACCTCCTGTGGGCTGGCACCTTCGGCTTCCCCGCCCCAATCTTCTCCCGCGACAAGGCCCGTGAGTTGACCGGCCTGTTCGCCTTCTTCGCCCTGCTGCGCGCCACGATCCGCGACGACCTCGACGTCGCGCCGCCCGAGGTCCTGGTCGTCTTCGACGGCGAGCACGGCACGACCGAGCGCGTGGCCGCCGACCAGGAGTACAAGGCGAACCGGGAGGCGACACCGGAGGCACTCAAGCCTCTGCAGTTCCTCGCTCCGGTGAAGGACGGCCTGGACGCGTACGGGATCCGGTGGGTCGAGGTCGAGGACGCCGAAGCCGACGACGTCATCGCCACCCTCGCCACCCGGGCCGCCGCATCCCGGGCGGTCCTGGTCATGTCGCGGGACATGGACTTCTACCAGCTCCTCGACGACCGCGTGCGCATCCTCAACCGCTCCCGCAAGACCTCCCAGCGCATCATCACCGCCGACGAGGTCCACGCCCGCTTCGGTGTCACCCCCGCCCAGTGGCCGGCCTTCCGTGCCCTGACCGGCGACAAGTCCGACAACATCCCAGGCGTCCGAGGCGTCGGCCCGAAGGTCGCCGCCACCCTGCTGCGCGACGGCATGCGACTTCACGACCTGCGCAACTCCGGGCGGCTGACCGGCGCCAAGGGTCACGCGATCACCACCGCCTGGGCCGAGGTGCTGCGCTGGGAGGCGATGATCAGGGTGCACCGCGACCTGGACGTGCCCCTGGCCCCCCACGGCGACGCGAGCCCCCAGCTGCCGAAGCCCGCCGACGTCGTCGAAAAGCTCGGGCTGTGGTGAGCGGTGCCATGCCGGGCTCGGTCCTGGCCGCCTTCGCGCACCCCGACGACGCCGAGCTGTGGGCCGGCGCCACCCTCGCCCTCCACGCCCGGAGCGCCGTCGTCACCGTCGTCATCCCGCACCGCGACGAAGTCCGCGACGCCGAGGCCCGCAAGGGCTCCGCCGTCCTCGGCACCAAGCTGTGGCAGGTCCCCCGGCTCGACCACGCCACCGTGCGGCAGTTGTTGCTGGAGACGCAGCCGGACATCGTCATCACCCACCCGCTGGACGACGTCCACCCCGGGCACCGGGTGGTGGCCACCACCGTGCTGGCGGCCGTCCCCGAGCCCCGGATCGCCACTGGCCGTCCGAGCCGGTTCTTCACCTGCGACACCTACAACTCGCTCACTCTCGACGGCCCGGTGCGCGCTGACGTGATCGTGGACGCCACCGCGTCCTTCGACACCAAGATGGCCGCGCTGCGCGAGCACACGAGCCAGCCGATCGAGCAGCATTTCGGTCCCATGGCCGAGAACCTCGGCCGGCTCTGGGGAGCCCGCATCGGCACCCGGTACGCGGAGGCGTTCACTGCGGTGCCGATCCTCGGCTGCCTGCCCGGCGCCACCCACCTCTGACCTGCCGTGTCTCGCGGCCACCCCGCCAACTCACCCCTAGGGGATGACCCATGACGTCCATATCCGTACAGGCCCAGCGCCGTCGCCCCGTCGACCGCCCGCGCGTCCAGGAGCTGACCCGCGAGCTGCTGCTCGCCCTCGGCGAGGACCCCGACCGCGACGGCCTCACGGACACGCCCCGCCGAGTCGCCGACTGGTGGGCCGAGTTCCTCGACCACGACCCCGGCAGGCTCGACACCAGCTTCGCCCAGGAGAGGCAGTACGGCGACTTCGTGCTGCTGACCGGCATCGTGGCGTGGAGCGTCTGCGAGCACCACCTGCTCCCCTTCCGCCTCGACGTCTCCATCGCCTACGTCCCCGACACCGCCGTCCTCGGCCTGTCCAAGCTGGTGCGGCACTTGGAGGCCCACACCCACGCCCTCCAGCTCCAGGAACGCATCACCCACGATGTCGCCCACGACCTCGCCAAGTCCGCCGGCACCGACGACGTCGCGGTCTTCACCATCGGCGAGCACCTGTGCATGAGCATGCGCGGCGTCAAGGCAACCACGGTGCGCACCACCACCATGTGCCGGCTCGGCCGCACCGAGAGCGACCCCGACCTGGCCGCCCGCATCGAACGCCTCGCGCTTCCCGCCCACCCATAGCCGTCGTCCGCTCTCGAAATACCACGTCGGAGCAGGAACCCGTCCGCCACGGCCCCGTCTCGGTCGACCGTCGTGCCCGTCGGGTGACCGTGAGTGGCCGCGAAGTCGCCCTCACGCCGAAGGAGTTCGACGTCCTGGCCTGCCTCGTCGCGGATCCGGGCCGGGTGGTCACCCGCCAGGAGATCCTGCAGAGCGCCTGGGACGCGCACTGGTACGGGCCCACGAAGGTGGTGGACGTCCATATTGCCGCGCTGCGACGCAAGCTCGGCGTCCCGGGACTGATCGAGACCGCCTACGGCAGGGGCTTTCGCCTCGGTGAGGTGGCGGACGCGCCGTGACCCGCCGGATCGTGCTGGCCTTGCTCGCGCTGGCCGTCGTGCCGGTGGCCGCAACGGCGGTGCCGCTCGGGCTGGCCATCACCGAGCGTGAGCACATCGCCTTCCGTGACAAGTCCCAGGCTGCGGCCCGGGTGATCGCCGCCTCCGCGGAGGAGTACCTGTCGGACCGGGAGCCGGCGACCGCGATGAAGGCCGACATCGCCGAGGCGGCGAAGAACGGGGATTGCAAGGCCGTGTTCGACACACGCGGTCAGCTGGTGGCCGCCACCCCGTGCCGGATCACGGAGTCGGGCGAGGCCGGTGAGCTGGTGAGCTGGTGAGCTGGTGAGCTGGTGAGCGAGACTCTGACGGGGCGTGAGCCGGAGCCGCCCGAGACGGAGGGACGCTTGCTGGCCGCGGAGCCCGTCGGCGCGTTCAGCCAGCCGGCCGGCGAGGACGGCGGCCTGGAGGCGGCGCTCGACGCCCAGCTTGGCGAGCAGGCGCGAGACGTGGTTCTTCACCGTCTTCTCGGCGAGGTAGAGCTCCTGGCCGATCTGCCAGTTCGTCTTGCCCTCCCCCACCAGGGCGAGGATCTCCCGCTCGCGCGGGGTGAGCCCGGCGAGCGCGGCGTCCGTCTCGCTCTCCTCGTGGTGACGCAGGCTCTCCATCAGCTTGTGTGTGGTGGCCGGGTCGAGCATGGACTGGCCGGAGGCCACCGTGCGGACAGCGCTGACCAGGTCGGCGCCCTTGAGCTGCTTGAGGACGTAGCCAGCCGCTCCGGCCATGATCGCGTCGAGCAGGGCGTCGTCGTCGTCGAAGGAGGTCAGCATCAGGCAGACCAGCTCGGGATCGTCCGGGATCTAACCGATCAAGACGTTGCGAGCATCGCCGGACGCCTGCAGACTCGAACATCAGTCGGCGCCGATACCTACCATGGTGGCCCGGCCTGAGCTAATCCGGTGTTCGAACTGATAGTGCTCCGCGTCGAACCTGTTCGAGAGTCCGTTGTGGAGGAGCGATGCAGCCGCAGTTCATGAGCGTCAAGCAAACAGCCGAGTATCTGAACATGTCGGTTACGTGGGTGTACCGGGAGGGGCCCAGGTCGGGACTGGTTCCGTACAGGTTCGGGCGTGGTCCCAACGCGAAACTGCAGTTCAAGTTGTCTGACGTCCAGGCGTGGGTGAAGCAGCAGCGCATGTCCGTTGTGTGACCCGACAGACTACCCGCGGAGGGCCTGCCCACAGAGGCAGGCCCTCCGTGTGTTTTCAGGCGGCGAGGCCGAGGTCGAGGGCCTGGGCAGCGCGGCCGATGGAGCCGGGCATGAGGTGGCGGTAGATCTTGAACGTGACATCGAGGCTCTTGTGGCCCATCCACTCGGCGACATCGGTGATGGGGATGTTGTGGCTGAGGCAGTTCGAGGCGAAGAAGTGACGGAGGCCGTAGAGCACCATGCCGTCTGGGATGTCGACGCCGTCGGACTGCTTCACCACGCGCTGCCACTGGTTTTGGAGGAGGTGGCACGGGAAGAAGGGCTTGCTGAGGTCCCGGGGGTGGCGGAGGAGGTAGCCGTCGATGGTTCCATACTTGTCGGCGTACCACTCGATGGAGTGCCGGACCCGCGCCGGGAGCGGAACGTCGCGGTAGTCGCCCTTCTTGCGGTGCTTGAGCGGCGCGTAGTCCCTGGTCGTCTGGTTGACCTGTTCGGTGACGCGGTAGACGTCGTCGGCGACGATGTTCTTGAGGTTAACCGCCGCGGCTTCACCGTTGCGCAGGCCGCAGCCGCTCATGAGGTCGGCGATGAGTAGAAAGGTGTCGTCACCGGCCCTGCGTATCCCCTGGAGCTGGGTGGGCGAGGGGAGGACGGCGCGATTGGGGTCGTACTGGGGCGGCTTGACGCCGGCTAGCGGGTTCTCGTCGTACAGACCGAGCCGGTGGGCATCGAGGAGTATCGACTTCAGCTTGTCGAATGCGTTGGACTGCGTGGCGAGGCCGACTCCGTTGCGCTCCATGGCCTGGATGAAGGTCTCGACGACCTTGTGGTCGAACGTGCCCATCCGACGACTGCGGAACGCCGGGAAGAGATGGTGCTCCAGCAGTGATTCGAGGTGCCTACGGGACGAAGCACTGAGGTCACGCTGGCCGGCCTTCCACTCCGCGACGTAGTCCCCGAACTGCATCGGGCCGTACTTCTGGATCCGCTCCGCCTTGCGCTGGCTCTGCGGGGAGTTCTTCCGGGCCTGGTAGAGCTCGGCCAGACGCGCCTTGGCCTTCTCCTGGGTTGTGAAGCCGGACTCCTCGGCCTGGCGCCCGGCCGCGTTACGGTAGCGGATCTTGTACTCGTGCGGGCACCTCGGCCACCGACTCTCGGGGTGCTCGCACTCCTTGAAGAAGCTGCCCATGCCGCGGATGAGGTTGATGGTGACCATGGTTGTCGACTCCCGGGCGCTCTTGCTGACCTTTTGCTGACCCCGGATGGTCGATCAGGCCTCTGACCTGGGAAGAACCGTCGAATGCGTGGTATGTGGTGGAACTTCATCGGGCGGTCGAACGAAGACATTACCCGAGCCCGCGAGGACTGGATGAAGTCCGTGAACTCCGACCGCTTCGGCGAGGTCCACGGCTACCCGGGCGAGCGCCTGCCCGCCCCCGAACTCCCCACCACCCCGCTGAAACCGCGGGGACGAGCACTCTGACCAGCGGTTTTGCCTCCGGCGGGGAGCCGGCGGTCACACCCGCTCGACTCCCCGACTCAGGGGGGCCGGCCTGGTCGCCTATCCGGCTCGCCTCGGCCCTTCCAAGCGTTCTACGCGTTCCGACGCCTGACCGTCTGTGCCAGCGTTTGCCACGACCAATGCTGACCCAATGCTGACTTTGCTGACATACCGTCAGAAAAGTCCTGCCTCGATGGTCGTCCCGGACTGCCCCCGATCATCGACCCCTGGCATCCGCGATCCCATGCCAGCGGCGTCACGGAGCGTGACCAGCAAGCAGGCCACCCCGCGACCATCATCGAGTGCAGGGAGTGCAGGGGGTTCGGCTGTGAACGAGAGCAGCAAATCCCACATCTATGCGCGCGCAATGCCGCCCCACGCCATCCTGCGGTGTCTTGCCTGCTCATGTGCAGCAGGTTGGCCCGTGCCACCTCCTGCTACACCACCCGAAGGCCTCCGTCCACCGGCTGCCCCCAGGGACCGTCCCGCTAGGGCCATCGCGGCACCGCGCCCCGGTTGCGGACTCGCCGCAGGCTTCTCGGCTGGCTCCCTATGGCCTGCCGATCAGGACGAGGAGCGGCAACCTGCCGGATCGCCTGCGAGGAGCAGAGGAATTAGCCCCTCATCCACGCCAACGCCCCAGCGAACCAACGCCTCCCACTGGATGTCCCCCTGCTAGATGCGCCACCACGCAAGGCGTCGGGCCTCCACTGACCTCCGAGGCGGATCTTTACCCAGGACCATCTGGGCTCGTCATCCCAGCCCGCCCCGGGTTCGCCACCAGCGGCCGAGGGGCGAACGTCACGGCCTCAGGGACCAGCTCGGTCGACGCGGCCGAGAGACCGGAACGGCAGAGGCCACCACCACCTTCATGATGCTTCGCTCGATATTCGAATCAAGTCGACCCCACTGCCGCTCGACCTAGGCTCGTCCGCCCAGGGTCCCGTCTACTTCGCAAATCGCGCGCGATGGACGGCGATCAGGTCGCGGTACCAGCCGTACGAGGCCTTCGGCGTGCGCACCTGCGTCTCGAAGTCGACGTGAACCAGACCGAAGCGCTGACTGAACAGCCCCTCGGCCCATTCGAAGTTGTCGAGGAGGGACCAGGTGTAGTGGCCGCGGACATCGACTCCTTCGGCGACGGCCCGGGCGCGGGCGCCAAGGGGGCGGACATGAAGTCGATGCGGGGCTGGTCGGAGGCGGTCTCCTCGGTGACGGAGCAGCCGTTCTCGGTGATGGTGATGGGTGGGAGGGCCTTGCCGTAGGTGTCGCGGAGGCCGAGGAGCAGGGGGGTGAGGGCGTCGGGGACGACGGGCGAACCGAAGGCGGTGTGGGGAACGTCGGGATGTCGACGAGGTCAAAGGGCAAGCCGGATTCAGCGGGGGCGGCGACGCGGGTGGGGTTGTAGAAGTTGAGGCCGAGATCGTCCAGACCGGGGGCATGGATGAGGTCGAGGGTCGCCGTCGCGCACGGCGCCGTGGATGTCGTCGGAGACGCCGAGGGCGGAGAGGTCGGGGTAGCGGCCGAGCAGGACGGGGTCGGTGAACAGCCAGTTGTGGAGAGCGTGGTAGGTCTCGGCGGCAGCCAGGTCGGCGGGATCAGAGGAGGCCGGCTCGACCGGGGTGAGGTTGTTGGAGAGCATCACCTCCAGGCCGCGATCGTGCAGGATCGACGCGGCGAGGCCGTGGGCGAGCAGCAGGTGGTGGGCGGCCGGGAGGGCCTCGAACGTCCGTATGCGGCCGGGGATATGACCGAAGACAGTGTGGACGAAGGGCGCGTTGAGGGTGATCCAGGTGCGGACGCGGTCGCCGAGGCGGTCGTAGAAGGCGAGGCCAGCCGGGTTGACGGCGCCAGCGCCCATGGGCAGGACCCGGGGCCAGGCGATCGAAAAGCGTAGCCATCCAGCCCGAGTCCCATCATGCCGCAACCTCGGTACGGGTCGAACGAGGCTCGCTGGGCGGGTGGACGGTGACCCTGAACCGCGGCCGGCTCAAGATGTCGACCGCTCAAGAGATGGATCTTGGCTTGCAACAGCCCACGACCCCGCGGTTCGACGTCCCCGCCTGCGCCACCATCTCGCTGGAGTGTGATGCCAACTGGGGCTACCAGGGGCGCAGCCACTCCCACTGGTACTGCGATGCACGGACCGAAGGCGAGTACCACTGGTACGAGACAGCGTTCATGATGAGTCCGCTGCTGGCCCAAGCGCCTCCAACGATTGATCCGTTCGCCCTCACACCGGGCCCCGAAGCCTGGGCGGCGCTGGGGCCAGGTATGGACGTGCGCCAGGCGGCGTGGCCCTTCACCGAGGTGAGCATCGCAGTCCTTGACCCCTTCATCGACCGCTGGGCTCAGTGGTTGGCCGACGCCGCCGCCGGACAGCTGGCACACCCGAGCACCATGCCAGAGCACCCGCCGCAGGGAACCTGGCGGTAACGGCCAAGTAGAGCCGGGCGAGCCGCCAGGGCCGCTACTCGGTGACATGCGAACTCTGGAGCCCGTCAACCCGCTGCGGATGACGGGCTCCGGTACTTCATAGGCGTCAGCAACGTGGCGCCGACCACGGACACCGCCGCTGCTGGCCCTGCCACCAGGACCGCGAGGAACGGCTGGAGCGGGAGGCCGCAGAGCAGCTGGAGGCTGTGCCGCCCTTGGCGCCGTTCTACGACCACCAGTCGTCTTGGTCGTGCGGGTCCGAGAACAGGTGGGTGCAGCGGCCCCCGTCGGCCAGCGCTGTCTCCACTCCTGGCGGAGCGCGCCCGCCGTCGAGTCGTAGCCCCGCTGGCGGAACTCACGCTCGACGGCCGTGCGGTCCCACTGCGCGCTGCCGGTGTGGAAGCCGAAGCGCACGTCATCGGTCGCCGTCTCCAGCACGGTGACGTGCCAGCTCCCGCCGGGCGCAGGGGACGGGTGGGCGAGGGCCAGCAGCGGGGCGCCGGCCCCACGGGGGGCGCGTAGGGCTGCGTGGACGGACGAGCCCAGGTCCGCGACAGGGAGGGACGGGTCAGGCAGGTAGCGGTTCACGTCATCACTCCACGGGTCGTCGGGCCTTATTAGCGCCAACAGTTTGGTGAGCTCCTCCAGTGCGTCCGCTTCGACGCCGGCAGGGGCTACTTCCCCCGTAGCCACCCCCTGCCCCGGGATCGTTCCTGCCAGTACGTGAGTGCCTGCTGGGTGGTCGCGAGGTCGGGGTGGTCCGGGCGGAGGACGCGCAGTTGCTCGTTCAACAGGTCGGAGAGGAGGGCCACTGCGCCGCGCGGGTCGCCGGACTGGCCGCGCCAGCGGGCGAGGGCGGCGCGGGTGCGGAAGATTGCGGACCGGTCGATGTTGGTGGCTACCGCGTAGGGGTTGGCCCGCGGATCCCGGGTGCCCTGGGCGATCTCGCGCGACTCGAGGCGGAGTTGGTCGTTGAGCAGGTCGGTCAGGACGGTCACGGCCCCTCGCGCGTCGCCCGACTCGCCCAGCCAGTGGCCGAAGCGGAAACGGGTGTCGAAGGTGCCCGAGTCCTCCGGCCCCCGTGTGTGGAACTGCTCGTCGACGAGCTGGCGGTACACGACCACTGCCCCGGCCGCGTCTCCCGCCTTCCCTTGCCACTCGGCGGCGTCGCGGCGCAAAGTGAAGTCGGGCGGGCCGGTCCGTCCGCCGACGGCCGCGATGTAGCCGTCATCGGCGAGCAGGTCGCGATAGACGCGTGCGACACCCGGCAGGTCACCGGCCTGTTCGAGCCAGTGGGCCAGGCGGTAGCGCAGCTCGGTGACCTCCTCGACCAGGCGGATCCGCTGGGAGGGGTACAGCTCGTACTCCGGTGCCAGCAGCGTCAGTTGGTCGTCGATCATCCGACGGTACTCGGTGATCGCGGCGGTGAGGTCGCCGGATTGCGCCCGCAGCCTCGCGATCCGGCCGCGCAGTTTCGTCACGGACTCGTGCCGGGCTCCCAGCCGGTCGGCCGTCGTCGGCAGCAGCGCTTCGAAGTAGTCCAGTGCGGCCTGTGGCCGGCCGTCGTCCGCCAGCGTGTCGCCCACCCGGAGCACGAGGTCGTGCAACCCCCGACCGGTACTCCACCCGTACCGGAGCCCCGGCTCGCCGGAGCCCAGCATCAAGACCGGGTCATTGCGGGTCAGCGCCTCGACGTTGGAGCGCAGCACGTCCGGAGGGAAATCGAGGGCGCGCGAACGCAGGTGCGGCGCGTCATCCCTCGGGGGAACCAGGAAGAACGTCGTCGCGTTCGCCTCGTCCGCCGACTTCCGGGACGCGACGAGGAGCAGGTTCGCGGCCACGGCGGCCGGCTCTGCGGCCCGGCTCGCGGGCGCGCTCTCGCGGACGGCCCGCTGCACCATCGGGTGGATCCGCACGGACCGGTCCTGGTCCGCCGGGTCGTAGTCGAGCAGGCTCCACCGGTGCAGCAGCGCGAGCGTCTGGTCGGCGCGCTCGTGCGGGTCCGAGTCCTGCGCCGGGCCGTCGCTCCGTTGCCGGTCCAGGTGCCTGACCGCAGCGGTCAGCACCGCAGCCGGGATGCCGTCGCAGGCCAGCGGTGCCGCCAGTTCCATCAGCAGCCGCGCCGTCCCGACCGGTGCCGAGGCGTCGGCGCGCTCCAGCGCGAGGTCCCAGGCGTGTGGCAGCGGCAGGCTCTGCTCGTCCGGCAGTCCGCCCGGGTCCGGTACGAGGTCGGCCAGCCGCCGACCGTCGTCGCCGAGCAGGCGGAGGTAGTCGGCGCAGCTCAGACCGGTGCTGCCCAGGTAGGCGGCCGCCTGCGCGAGCGCGAGCGGCAGGTGTCCCAGCTCTCGGGCGAGGGCCTCCAGTTGCTTGGGCGGCTCGGCTCGGCCGGCCGCGGCGAGCACCGCCGTGAGGTAGCCGAAGGCCTCGGCGGAACTGAACGACGGCACGGTGACGACCTGTCGGCCGAGCCCCTCGCGGGCCAGGTCCCGGCGCCAGGTGGTGATCAGGGTCCGTCCCGCGGGCTGGTCCGGCGGCCAGAGTCCGCGCAAGTCGTCGGGGTCGACCAGCCCGTCCAGGACGATCAGTCGGCGAACCGCCTCCCCGGCCCCGCCCGGCCGGAGCCAGGCCAGGAATTCCCGCGCGCCCTGTTCCGGATCGGCCGGGTCCCGACCGGTGATCTCGGCGATGGCCTGGGCGTAGGCGGTCGTGATCGCCGCGCGGCTGTCGGCGGTGAGCCAGACCAGCAGGTCGAGTTGCCCGGCCTGCCAGGCGGTGCGGGCCTCGTTCACTGCCAGCTGGGTCTTGCCGGTCCCGGCGGTGCCGACCAGTATCCGGCAGCCAGCGGGGACGCCGGGAGTATCGGGAACGGCCCGGCGTTGGAAGCAGTGCGCGGTGTTCGGGACCGCCCCGACCTGGTGCGGCCAGGCGGCCGGGGCATGTCGGCCGGCGTAGTAGGCCACCTGGTCGGCGTGGCCGACGGCGAAGCTGTGGTTGCTCGCCCGCACCCCTGTGAACGGCGGCGGTGACGAGGCCGGTGACGGGCTTGGCGTGGCCGGTCCGTTCAGCCCTGGGACGGATCCGGCACCTGAGGGTGGCCGATCCGCACGCCCCCGTGGATCACACCGGCGGCGACCGAGCCTTCCTGGGCGCTGATGTGCACGTTTCCGCCGACCGCCATCCCGCCGTCCCCGGCCGACACCTGGGCCTGGGCCCCGCTCTCAGCCAGCAGTTCGCGCAGCGCCTCGCCGGCGCGCTCGCGCTCATCCTCCGGCAGGTCTTCCAGGAACGCCTCGAACCGGGCCTGCCAGGAGGCCTCCTGGCGGATCCGGAGCCGCTCCAACTGCCCGCCCTCAGCCGCAGCGAGCTCGGCGGCAGTGCGGCCCAGCCGCTCCAGCTCGGCGTTCTCACGCTGGGCGTTGCCCCGCCCGAACCAGGCGGCCACCCGGCCTCGGAACCCCTCCCACGCCTCGGTCCCGGCCGCGGTGATCACCGCCGTCCCACCGGACATGGCCAGCGCGCTCAGCACCTCGGACAGCATGCGCCCACCCCCCTTGTCGACAACCGTGACCCCGACCGTACCGCGAGCAGGGGACCGTGCCCAGGCGGAAATCCACCGGTTGCACGGGGGGCAACGCCGAATGACCCACTGTCAGGAACGCCGGGTATCCCTCAGAGGCAGCAGCGGACCACGACCACCGGGAGACGCCGATGAGCACCCGTCAGCGCCCAGCCCGGCCCGAGGACAACGACGACCAGGGCACCGTCGAACCGCTGCCGCCGTCCCGGCCGGGCCGGACCGCGTTCGTACGCGGCGCGGCCAACCCGAACGGCTCGACCAACTCCCTGCGTGCCGCCCGACACCCTCACCGCCCTCGGTGTCCTCAAGGTCGCCACCGCCGACCAGCTCCAGCGACTGCTGCGCCCGAGGGCCGCGTCGAACACCGTGATCCGGCAGTCGCTGCGCGACCTCGCGCTGCACGGCCTGGTCGCCTCCGACGGCAACACCAGGACGCGGCACAAGACCTGGCGGTTGGAGGGCACGGCCGGACTGGAGGCGGCCGGGCAGATTCTCGGCCTGTCTCGCTCCGAGATGGGCCCCACGGCCCGGGGCGCCGGACGCTCCGGCGCGCAGCAACGCGATGGCGGTCAACGAGACGATTGCCGCGTTCGTCCTGGGCGGCACCGCCCCCGGGGCCGCGGGCGGGGTGGGCACCGTGACCGACTGGGCGACCCGGCAGGCATGGAGCGGTCGTACGGGCGAAGCCGAGCGTGACAGATTCTCCCTCAGAGACGTCATTCTGCAACGACTTCTAGATGTCGTTGCAGAGAGGGTACATAGGATCGCCAGCATGACACTGCGACCTGTCCTGGTGAACATAAAGGCTCTTGATGACTCGGCGGTCGGCCGGTTCTGGGCGGAGGCGCTCGGCTGGAGTGTTGCCGGCGAGGGATCTGGCGCGACCGCCGCCAAACCAGCTGGTTTCAATTGGCTGGACCCGGTCGGCATATGCATCGACGTCGTTGCCGTCCCGGAACCCAAGACGGCAACGAAGAACCGTGTGCACGTCGATCTCGCCACCACCTCTGCGGCCCATCAAGCGGAGTTGGTCGCGCGCCTTGAAGTTCTCGGTGCGACGCCCGTCGACCTGGGCCAGGGCGACGTGCCGTGGACGGTCCTCGCCGACCCGGAGGGCAACGAGTTCTGCGTGCTGGAGCCTCGGGAGATGTACCGCGACACCGGGCCGATCGCCCGGGTGGTGGTCGACTGCACGGATCCGCGGGCCATGGCCCGGTTTTGGGACGAGGCGATGGACTGGGCCCTGCACGAGGTGACGGACGACCATGCGGTGTGGCGCTCGGCAAGGGTGTCGGCCCGTATCTTGAGTTCCTCCGCTCGCCCGACGTGAAGACCGTGCCGGACCGCGTCCATCTTGACCTGGTGCCGGACCCTGGCGCGAGATTGGTGGAGCAGTGCGCAACGTCGAGGTCCGCCGGGCCCCAGGAGGCCGCTGCCCAGTCGACGACGGTGATCCGGGCACTGGCGGCACCGGCCGGGTCCTCGGGCGGCAGGTTGAACAGCACGTTTCCGGGCTGGAAATCCCGGTGCAGGAGGCGCCCTTCGTAGCGCGGCGCGGGCCTGCGGATCACGTCGATCGCGGCGGCCCAGACCGCGGCTTCGGCGCCCTCGGGGGTCACGACCGTGTCGGCGGTCGTCAGCGCATCCGTGTGCTGGACGGTGGCACGGGGCGGCGCACCGAAGGTAGCGACACCCGTACGGCCCCCCTGAGCCGTCCGGAAGACGATGAACTCCCGGCCGGCCGGGTCGCCGCGGACGATCACGTCGTCGTAGGTGCCCTGCTCCGTCGTCGGTGCGCAGGCCGCGAGCGAGCACGGTCGAGCGCCATCGCCGGCGGAAGGGATGGCTTCGTCTCCTCGATGCCCCGATCGTTACCTGGGTCGGTTCCCGGGTCGCGCCGCGCACCCGCCCGGGTTTCTCACCGAGGCAGCCCTGGTGGATTCGCGGCACGACCTCAGCGGGCGGCGTGCACCAGCGGGTGCGGCCCGTGCTCGGCTGTCACGGACCGGAGCGAACCGGGGACGAGGCGAGCATGGAGCGGACCGCCTCGGGCGAGCGGCCGATCACGGTGGTGCCGTCGTCCGCGGTGATGATCGGCCGCTGGATGAGGACCGGGTGTGCGGCCAGCACCTCGATCCAGCGGGTGCGGTGGCTCTCTTCGCGCGGCCACGAGCCCAGGCCCAGCTCGGCCGCTACGGGTTCGCCGGTGCGGGCGATGTCCCAGGGTTCCAGAGCGAGGCGCTGCAGCACGTCGTCGATCTCCTGGGCGGTGGGCGGTTCTTCGAGGTAATGCCGCACCGTGTACGAGGCGCCGCCGGAGTCCAGCAGCGACAGTGCGGAGGCGCACTTGCTGCAGGCCGGGTTGATCCAGATTTCCACGAAGTCGGTCTTTCCGTGCAGGTGTGGGGGGTGCGGGGGTTTCAGCTCGGGAGCCCGGCCAGGGCGAGGAACTCGCTGCGCGAGCGGGCGTCCTCGCGCAGGGTGCCGAGGAGGGTGGAGGTGAGGGTGGTGGCGCCGGTGGCCTGGACGCCGCGCAGGGTCATGCAGGTGTGCTCGGCCTGGATGACGATGCCGACCCCCTTGGGCTCGAGGTGCTCCTGAAGCCAGTCCGCGACCTGCTTGGTCAGGCGTTCCTGGACCTGCGGGCGGCAGGCGAAGTACTCGACGACGCGGGCGAGTTTGGACAGGCCCAGGATCCGGCGGCCGGGCAGATAGCCGACGTGGGCGGTGCCGACGAACGGCAGCAGGTGGTGCTCGCACACCGACCGCAGCGGTATGGAGCGGGCGAGAACGAGTTCGTCGTAGCCTTCGTCATTGGGGAAGGTGGTCAGGTCGAACGCGCGGGGGCTGAACAGCTCGGCGTAGGCGCGGGCCATCCTGCCCGGCGTGCCGCGCAGGCTCTCCGAGTCGGTGGATATGCCCAGGGCGTGCAGGAACCGCGCGGCGGCGTGCTCGGCCGCCGCCAGATCGACCCGGTCGGCGTCGTGGACGACCCGCAGGGCCTGGGCCGGGAGCCGGGGCGGCAGGTCCCGGTCGTCGATCACGTCGACACCGAGGGCGGAGTGCTGGTTCATCTCAGCTGCCTCCGATGCCCAGGGCGGTGAGCAGGACCAGGACAACGGTCACCACCGCGAACAGGCCGTGGCCGAGGACGACCGCGATGGGGAAGTGGCGCTCGGCCGGAGCATCGGCATCGGCATCAGCACCGGCGCCAGCACCGGCAGCGACGGGGGCGGTGCGGGCGCGGTAGACCGGGATCCAGCGCAGCAGCATGACGAAGCCCAGCAGTGCGACCGGGACCAGCAGTCCGAAGGCCGTCCAGGCGAGCGCCGTCTTGTCGGCGGCGAGGTAGACGATCCACACCACCAGGCCGGCGGCGGCCAGCGCGAAGTGCCCGAACAGTACCGGCGCGGGCAGGCGGCTGGTGCCGGTGCGCTGCTGGCGTACGCCCCCGCGCTGGATCCAGACTCCCAGCATGTAGAAGCCGCCGAGTGCGGTGACCAGCCAGGTGATGAGTGCTGCGATGTCCATGAGCTGCTCCGGGTGGTGAGGGTCGGTTCAGTGGGAGGAGCCGGCGGCGCCGGGGCCCGGCGGGGTGCGCGTGGTGTAGCCCTCGGCCTGGGTGGTTTCGTCGGCGACCCGCACGCCGTAGCGGTAGGCGAGCTTGCCGCCGAGGAAGCCGGAGACGCCCAGCGCCGCGATGCTCACGGCGGACAGGGCGAGCATCCCGGCGCCGACGCTGCCGGAGGTGCCTGCGGAGTGCCGCCAGAAGAAGGCTCCGGTATAGGCGCCGGTCACCAGCAGGTTGAGGGTCATGTGGATCAGTCCGGTGCGGAACGCGCGGGTGCCGGTCGGGATGGCCAGCAGGTCGAGGAAGCCGACCGTCGCCGCCGCCAGCGCGCCCAGGACGCCGACCGCGATAAGCCACATCGAGCTGCGGGTCAGGAAGCCCGGGTCGTCTACCGCGTGCGAGGCGATGTCGAACACCAGGCTCGCCACCCAGGCGCCGATCGGCACGGTCACCAGGATCGGGTGGAACGGGTGCCCGTACGGGCCCGCCATCACCGCGCTGACCGGTTGCTTCGCCTGCAGCTGCTGCTCGCTGGCCATGACGCTGCCCCTTCCGTAATTTCGCCAATAAGTCTTGTCGTTATTCAGGCAGGTCGTCAAGCCGGGCAGGTCAGGACACCCCGAGAAGGCCCCTGGCATCACTCGTGGGAGTTATCGTGGTCGCGTGTCCAGTGACGAAGCGACGACGGACCCGACCGAGGCGATCGAGTCCGTGAGCGTCCTCGGGGAGGAGTCCCGGCGCCGCATGTTCGCCTTCATCCGGCGCGCCGGCCACCCCGTGACCCGGGACGAGGCCGCCGCCAGCGTCGGCATCTCCCGCAAACTCGCCGCCTTCCACCTCGACAAACTCGTCGACGCCGGCCTGCTGCGAGCCCGCTACGGCACGCCTAACGGCGTACGAAAGGTCGGACGCCAACCCAAGGTGTACGAGCCGACCGACACCCAGATCACCGTCTCCATCCCCGAACGCCGCCACGAACTCCTGGCCGACCTCCTGCTCGAGGCCATCCTCACCGAGACCGGCGACCGGAGCGCGGCCGACGCGGCGATCGAGGCGGCCGGACGCCGCGGGCAGGACCTCGGCCGGACGGAACGCGAACTGAGCCGCCCGGGCCGCCTCGGCGCCGAACGCGGACTCAACCTGTGCGAGCGGATGCTGGAGGCGTACGGCTTCGAACCGGTCCGCGAGGCCCCCACCGAAGTGCGCCTGCGCAACTGCCCCTTCCACCCGTTGGCTGCCAAGGCACCCGGCCTGGTGTGCGGCATGAACCACGCCTTCCTCAGCGGCTACGTCGACGGCCTCGACATCGGCGGCATCGAAGCCGTCCTAGCCCCCAGCCCCGGCGAATGCTGCGTGCAACTGCGCCCGGCCCAGCCCACCGGACCGACGGATCCGCACTGACCGCCTCCCCGCCCGACGGGCCGATGCGTGAGGTCGTCGAAGCCGACCTGGTGGCCCAGGGCCGGCGCGGGGCAGGTGAAAGCGAGCCGGCGATCGGCATCTGCGCCCACCGCGCGCCCTCCCGACACCCACGGCTCGATGAGGCGGCCAAAGGCGCCATCACCTACCAGTGAGAGCGCGCGGCGGCTGATCGATCGTCGGCAAACCAAATTCGTGCGACCCGATCCGTGAGCGACTCTCAGCCCGCACGGCTTTACAGCTATGGCAAGCCTCACCTAACCTCTGGCGTCGGCCCTTCCCGTCCCCCATCGAAGGAACGACCGAACCCATGCCTCTCACCGACTCCATCGACAAGGCCCGTCCGTACGCGCTCGGCCTCTTCCGGATCGTCATCGGCTTCCTCTTCGCCTGCCACGGTGCCTCCTCGCTCTTCGGCGTCTTCGGCGGGTCCATGGGCACCGGAGCCACCGTCCCCACCGGCACCTGGCCCTACTGGTACGCGGCGGCCATCCAGCTGGTCGGCGGGGTCCTCGTCATGTCCGGCCTGTTCACCCGGAGCGCGGCCCTGGTCTCGTCGGGTTCGATGGCCTACGCCTACTTCGTGGAGCACCAGGCCGACGCACTGCTGCCGCTGCAGAACCACGGCGAGCCCTCCGTGATGTACTGCTGGGCCTTCCTGCTCCTGGCCTTCACCGGCCCCGGCGCGCTCGCCCTCGACCACGTCCTCGCCACGCTTCGCCAGGGCCGCTCCACCTCCGACGCCGCCGTCGCCGCGTAACGGCTCCGCCCCACCCAGTCCGTAGCTGGCGAACGGACTGCGGCCCGACCGTGAAGAGCCGACGGCTCACCAGCCGTCGGCTCTTCGTCGACCACGTACTCCGCCGGGGCCCAGGCGGGGGCTAGGAAGTAGCCCGGGTAAGCGTGCGGGCAAGGTCCGGCAGATCGCTCGCCGTGTAGTGCGGGGCCGTCATGATCGCCGGATAGCCGGTCGCCGCTCGCTGGAGCCAAGCGGCCTGCAGCCCCGCGCGGCGGGCGCCGTCGATGTCCCAAGGGTGGACCGCGACGAGCAGGGTCTCCTCCGGTGCGGCGGCCAGGGTGCTGGTGGCGTACCGGTAGGCAGCGGCGGCCGGTTTCCAGGCGGCCGGGGCGCTCACATCGAGCAGCGCCTCGAAGCAGTCCAGCAGTCCGGCGCCGTCCAGCAGGCGCTCGGTGGTGGCGGTTGAGCCGTTGGTCAAGGTCGCGAGCCGCAGCCCGGCTGCGTGCAGCGCCCGCGCTCCGTCGGACACATCCGGGTGCACGACAAGGTCGCCGAAGCCGTCCGGCGCTTCACCCGGGCCTTCGACTTCCGGCCCGCCCGCCGCGACCGACCAGCTCGACTCCTCACCACCCCGATCCGGATCGCCGAAGACCTGAATCGGCCCTCACCACAGACCCGGATCGGTCTGGACCAGGAGGTCACCGCGCTCGGACGGCTCTGTGACCGTGTGGCCCAGCTGGACCAGCAGGCGCGAGACCGCGGCCTGCACGACCGCTTTCATGCTGTCGCCGGAGGCTCGCTGGTCCTTCACTAGTGAGGTGAACCCGTCCGAGGCCGTCCAGCGCACCACCACCCCGGCCGACACCTCCATCAAAGAAAGCCCCGGCCTGCCGTCCTCCTCATGCTCACCAACCAGGTGAAACCCCGCCTGCCTCAAGGCATGCCGCACCTGCATATGCAGATCGGAAAGCGGAGATGACACGATTCTCCGCCTTCCCCGCATTTCGACGATCACGCATCCCCGACTTGAAACAAGACTCCGAGGGCATCTTCTCCATCCACGGACACGCCACTGTGGCCCTGGACCATGGAACTCCGAAGCGACCGAGCGGGGGCTGGGATCCCTCAGGGAGCTGAGGAAGCCATACGCTGAAGAGGCACCCTGACGAATGGTCGTTCCGGTTCCTGCTGCCCGGTTCCTGCTGCTCACGCGTAACTGGCGCCAGAGCCATGCAACGGCCGGGCCGACAGGAGGCTGGCCGGGCCGTACCAGCAGCTGGTGCCTTATCGCGATGCTCGGCGATTTGGAACGCGAGCTGCCCGCCTGGCCGCCCACGATGGAGCCGCCGTGGCGTTCGGCCGATCCGCCCGGCCGGACACGCATTACTCGTTGGTCTGCTGGTGAGTGAAGCGCATGCGAATCTTCCTGTTGTTCTCGCCGTGCCGGACGACCTCCCGGAAACCGTGCCACCGGTAGAAGGCCAGAGCACGGGTGTTGATATCGAGTACGTCAAGAACGAGGGCCTGGTCCCGCTGACCGGCGGTATCGATCAGGGACTGGAGCAGCTGAGCACCGATGCCTCGCCCTTGATAGTCGGGATGGAGTTCGATACGTGACAGGTAGACCTCGCTCGCGCCGTACACCACGATCAAAACGCCCGCGTCGGCCCCGTCGACGGTGATGATCTGCCAACGACTGGGATCGAACCCGCGCTCGTGATGGGCGCGTTGGTCCGCCTCGTCCCAGCCCCAGATGGCCGCGACGTAGTCGCCCATAGCGGCTTTGTGGAGTTGGAAGCAGAGCTCACTGTCGGCCGGAGCGGCCGGCCGAAGGTGAACAACGCTCATGCGGCATCCCTCCAGGACGTTGAATGAGCTGCCCCGCGTTCGCAGCGGCCTCCGGCGCGGGCAAGGGCAACGAGGTGGGATGGGTTCACGGCCCGCCACCGCTGCCTGGCGAACTCGACGAGCTTGAAGACGATAGCCAGGGCGGCGGCGCACGAGCCAGCACTCGGGTGACGTTGGCTCGTGTGAACTCGTCGGAGCAGTGGTCCGCAGGTGGATCCAGTGCTTGGCCGGGAAGTCGAAGAAGGTCAGAGGGGCGTAGCGGGCGTGATGCGACCCCGGTCCCCGCCCTTGCCTCAGGCCGGCGGTGGCAGGCGCCTAGGCATCGCCGAGGAGACCTACCGGCAGCTGGAGACCACCGGGCCAGGCGGCGCCCGTGCCCCCTACGAACCTGCGCGGGACGAGTGGCTGGCCTGGGACGACTGGGCCGCGCCGGTCTTCGGCACCACCCCAGAGCCGCTGCTGGCCGCCCTGCGCCGCACCGAGGAGTACTGGCCGCGCTGCGCGAGCAGCGGTGACAGCGGATGGACGAGGCCGACCTCGCAGTGGGGCGTGGGGAGCAGCTCCTGCCGACACGGCGGGTACAGGTCCCGGTGATGACGTTAGCTGCCACGCTGTGACGGCTGGAGAGAGCCGCGCCAGTCCTCTGTTTCAGGCCGTCTGCCTGGCCAGCCTGTGCAGAGTTCGTGCGGTAGGTGATCCAGGGTCGGCCGTGATCAAGACGACTTCTTGGTCGTCCTCGGGTACGAGCAGGACGTCGCAGTTCAACCGCAGTGTGCCGGTCTGGGGGTGGTGGAGAGTCTTGGTGCGGTGGCCGGGGGCGTGGATGGGACGCGTTGCCCAGATCTGCCGGAACTCCTCGCTGTCGGCGTGCAGTTCGGCCAGCAGGGTGGTCAACTGCGGGTCGTGCGGGTAGCGGTCGGCGGCCCGGCGCAGCCGTGCCACCACGATGTGCCCGAACTCCTCCGCGCTGGAGCTCTCGTGCATCCGGCCCTGGCCCAGGAAGCGGCGCCGGGCGAGGTTCGTGGTCCCGTCTGTGAGGTTGTCGCCCAGCAGTGCCTGGGCCAGGGGGTTCCAGGCGATGACGCCGTAGGCCGCGTCGGTGACGATGGCAGCGGTCTGCGGCAGCCGGTCCAGCATCCGGGCCACGTGCGGGCGTACCCGTCGCACGGCGCTGGTGGCGAACGGCGCGCTCGATCCCGCCAGGCGGAACAGGTGGCTGCGCTCGGCCGGGGTGAGCCGCAGTGCTTGGGCCAGCGCGTCCAGGATCCGGGCCGATGGCCGCGGCCCCCGGGCCTGCTCCAGCCGTGTGTAGTAGTCGACCGACATGTGGGCGAGTTCGGCCACCTCTTCGCGGCGCAGGCCCGGTGTACGGCGAGCGGTGCCCGTCTCCGTCAGGCCGACTTCGTGCGGACGCAGGGCCGCCCGGCGGTCCCGCAGGTAGTGGGCCAGCTCCTGCCGCGCCATGCCGCCTCCTCCGCTGCCTGGTACAGGCTGTCCCTGGCAGCGCGCCCACGACCAGGGAACCGTAGTTGCCATGAACGATCGCACAGCTCTGGTCACCGGTGCCAACAAGGGCATCGGTAAGCACATCGCCCGGTTGCTCGTCGCCGAGGGCTTCACCGTGTACGTGGGCGCCCGTGACGGCGGTCGCGGGCAGCGGGCCGTCGGGGAGATCGGCGCCGGCGCCCTCCCGCTGGTCCTCGACGTGACAGATCCCGACGGCATCACAAAGGCCGCGGCCCAAGTGGACCACGTGGACGTGCTGGTCAACAACGCCGGGGTCGCACTCTCACTCGCCCCACCGGTAGATACCGGTGTCGAGGAGTTCCGGCGCACGTATGAGACCAACGTGTTCGGAGTGGTGGCGGTGACCAACGCCTTCCTGCCCGCCCTGCGCCGGTCCCCGCACCCGCGCATCGTCAACGTCTCCAGCGGCACCGCGTCGCTGGCCTGGAGCCAGAACCCCAACCCCCAGTTCACCCCGGGAAGCGGTCGCGCCGCCGCCTACCGCTCCTCCAAGGCTGCCCTCAACGCCCTCACCGTCCTTTACGCCCAGACGCTGGCCGAGGAGGGCTTCAAGGTGAACGCGCTCGCCCCCGGCGCGCGGGCAACCGATCTCACCCCCGGGGCCGCCGCTGCCGGCGGCGACCCCGCCGAGGCCGCTCACGGTGCCCTGCGCCTGGCCCTGCTGCCGGACGACGGCCCGACCGGTGGTTTCTTCTCCTGGGACGGAACGCCCGTGCCCTGGTGATGCGTGATCGGTCATGGGCGTCGCTTGGGACGGTCGTCTCAGCGGTGGGTGGTCCAGACTCGTCGGAATCAGGTTACGGACGGTGATGATGGTGTCTGCGAGGTCGAAGAAGGCGTCGATGACGGTGGTGCGGCGCTCGTAGCAGCGAGCGAGGCGGTGGAAGGCGTTCTGCCAGGCGTGCGTGCGCTCGACGTGCCACCGTCGACCGCCTGGATCGGCGCCTTCTCGCCCTTGTGCGCGATGCGACCGTGCATGTTGCGGGCGGCGAGTTCGGCGCGGGTCCTGTCGGAGTCATAGCCGGCGTCCAGGTGCGCGGTGATGTCGTCGGGCAGCGGCCCGAGGTCGTCCAACAGGTCCAGAGTCGGCGCGAGCAGCGGCGAATCGTGGCGGTTCGCTCCGGCCAGGACCCGGCCGAGCGGAATTCCGTAACCATCGGTCATGCCAGAGCGTTTCAGGCTCGGCGAAGAGGCCGAGCCGGACCCACTCGTCGCGGTGGTTGCGGACGGTGGTCACCGAGCAGTTCGTGTCGGCGATCGCCTGGTAGGAGCAGCCGAACCGCGGTAGCTGCAGCAACTTGTCGAACACGATCCGGTCACCGATGCGAGGCCGGTGGCAGCCCAGCGGGCGGGACGGATCGACCGTCGGGCGCTCGGGCAGCAGTACCGCGAATTGGTCCCAGAGCTGGTCGGTCAGCCATGCCGCCGTCACACGCTCCTGGCCATGCGTCACCATCGGGCGCCCAGGTCGTTAGCTGCTTATGACCACAATCCATTCAATCCGCAGGGCCGCAACGGCCGTCGGTTGCGCCGTTGCCCTGCTCACGATGACGACAGGTATTGCCTCCGCCGCGGGCGGACAGTTCACGTACATCAGGTACGACACCGGCAGCCAGGACGCGCTTTTCAACCCGCCCAACGACCGTTGCTTGCCACTGCCCGGCGGAGCGGTCTCCGCGGCCAACGACACGGATGCCACCGCCTTCGTGTACGCCGACAGCAGCTGCCAACAGCTTCTATCGGTTGTGGGCGTCGGAGCCACCTGGGCCTCAGGGGATCCGACGCTGCCCGCCCGCAGTGTGGGCTTCAGCAGCTAAGCCTCTACGCGCCCAGTCTTGCGCGTGCGAGAGCGGTGGCAGCGTCGAGGTTGGCGCGCCGCCCTTGCGGGCGTACACGAGTCGCCGCCCTGCGAGGAAAGGTCGGGCAGACCGGGAAAGTCGCTCACCGTCGACACCGGTCCTTAGGCGGGCACGGGTCCGGCCCCGGACTGCCGACCAGGCCGGGCGGCGGCGTGGCGCTGGCCGGGGCCGGGGCCAGTGCGGGCTGCCAGCGCGTCGGCGACAGCTCCGGTCGTGAAGGCGTAGACGGCCTTGTGGAAGACGTCCACCAGAAGCTCCTTGCGGGGCCAGGTGGCCGGCGGGGCGCCGACACCGGTCGCGTTCTCCAGCAACTGGTCGTTGGTCAGCCGCACCACCGCGAACTGTGCCGAGGACACAGCCCCACGCAGCCCGGCGTGGGACATGGCCGAGCGCACGGTGCCCAACAGCGCGGCCTGGCCGAAGTGCATGGCCCAGTTCAACGCCAACGGCTGCCGGCCCGGCCGCTCCCTCATACCGGTCAGCCGCTCCAGGACACGAGCCGGCACATGGGAATCCGGTCGCCCGGTGAAGTGCTGCTCCACCTTCTCCCCCAGCGTCATCGCCACGCCTCCGGCCAAGCCGGCGAGAAGGCCTTGCCACAGTGCCCGCTTCATCATGCCCGCGCGCGTACCCACTGCTCGCGCAGCTACCCCAGATCGCGGAAATCCCTTGCGCGGTGCCCGGGAGCACTCACTGGAATCTGCCGAACGGGTGTGTCGACCGGCCTCGTCAGCGCGCGAGCCATCGGTCGGTCAGGGCACCGTTTTGCCCACGGGACAGCTCGACCGCTGCTCCGCCGGGCAGGTAGTGGCGGCAGGGCCGCCTGCCCCTCGGGGAAGCGGCTTCCGCCATGCAGCGGAGGTCAGCAGAGCTTTTGCCGCAGCACGGCGTTGATCTGGCGGGCCTGGTCAAGCGTCAGCTGGTGACCCGCGGTGGAGAAGCGTTTCTGGGCGGTGCCGTCTGTGAAGACCTGGGGGTCGATGCGATGAAGGGCCGTCTCCAGACTGGACAACTCCGTGCCCGTCGGACGCGCGGGAATCCCCGCGACCTCGGTCGGGTGCCGGGTCACGGACAGTGATGCTGCGGGCGATGCACTTCCGCTTCCTTGCCCGCCGGTGGACGTGCCGCTGCAGGCCACCGCCGTCAGCGCCACGGCGCCAGCGGCGAAAATGACAGCGAAGCCGTGACTGGTATGCATACTCCCGTTCCTTCCGTAGACAGTCCACCGAGACAGCAACTCCGCAGGACGACAGTCAGCGGATCCACATGCCCCGTGGTGCGGGTGACCGGCACAGCCCACCGCAAACGGATCCGCACGCCAGCGGGCCGATGGCTGAGGCTGATCCCACCTCCGGGATGTTCTGCATGCACAACGCCGACCCCACCTCTGGATCCCGCCAGGCGATCCGGCGACCCGGCAGCCCCCGGCCAACACGCACCGCGCGCGGCTACAACTCCGTCGTGCCGCGCCCCGCCGTATGGTGGGTCAACGCGCCCAGCAACAGCAGGCTGGCCGCGCCGACGGCCACGTACCCGAGCAAGGTCCCGGTGCTGTCCCAAGCGGTGTGCAGGGTCACGGCGGTCACGAAGATCAGGACGAAGCGCCGCCAGCCGCCGTCGGCGCGGGCGGACCACAGGGCGGCGGCGGTGGCGCCGGTCCAGGCCATGTGGCCGGCGGGCGCGAGCAGGCCGCGCAACAGCAGGACGTCCTCCGGAGCAGTGATATCGCCGTGGCTGCGCACCAGGGCCACGAAGAAGTAGAGCTCGTGGACAGCACCCTCGCCGCCTACCGCGGCCGGGCCGCCTGGGCGGAGCTGATCCACGGCCGGGCCGCCGTCGTCTACCCGCAGCAGCTCGCCGCCCGCCCGGCGCGCGGCAGCGACGGCTGGTCCGGCCAGCGCCAGCCCGAGGGCTGGACCGAGCCGCACCCGCTCTGGTCGGCTGTCCCGGACGGCCGACAGCTCACCGTCACCGGCCCGGGCGGCCAGTGGTACACCGGCCAGCTGGCCGTCACCCCCGACTGGCGCCGCTTCCGCCCGCAACACCGGCGTCCTTGTTCATGCGCGCCTGCCACGGCGAGCAGGCCACGAGGATGGGGCGGGTGCCCTGGAGCGGGAACTCAGCGGAGGTAGCGGGGACTCAGCGAGACGCGCGGTGCACAGGGCCGGCGTCAGGGCGGTCCTCGGTGTCGGAGGACTGGATCTCCTGTTCTTCGTCCGTGTCCATCTCGACGCCCTCCAGCGGCGATCCGGACCCCGTCCCGCGCTCCGGCTGGTAACCCTCCCGCGTGGAGGCGGTGCCGGGGACGGTGTGGTCACCGGCTCGTTCTTCCCTGCCGCTGGATCCGCCCGGGCCGCCCGGGCCCATCGGCGGGTCCTCCCGGTCCGCGTGCTCGTCGGGTCGGATGTCACTCATGCCGCTCACCTCCATCGCGGGTCCCCCAGGAGCGTCCTCCGGCGTACGGACCGTTGCGTCCGGGCGGGCGCGACGACAACCCCAGCCGGGGCCGTCACCGGACCGCGGAAGGGCCGACTGAGCCGGTGAACCGGGGACCTCCCAATGCGCCTACCCGGCTTGCGGCGCACAAACGCCCACGGGCGCACCGGCCCGGCCTCGACGGGACCGAAGCCCTGCTCGACCTGCCGGGTGGCCGGTCGGGTGCGGCGATTAGCTGGGGGAAGCCGCCGAGGACCGGCTCTCCGTCGCGTACGGAGATGCCCCATCGCGCCCTCCAAGCAGACACTCGTGCTCTCGCGGCCGCCGCAGCGGACACCGGGCCTGCTGCGGCGGCTCTCAAACGCACGCCCTTGCGGCGGCTTCAACGGCTCCTCTGGCGCCCGATCCAGTCACTGTCGGCCCAGGCAGCGTCCAGCTGGCAACGGTGCACCGCTTGCGCGCGTGCCTCACACGAATTCCGCAGACTGCAGTGGACCGAATCCACGCGCTGCGCGGTAACGCTGACCTTGTCGTTTAACGTCCTGTCCTGAGCTGGTCAGCTTCGTCAGGCTGTGGTCCAGGGGAGTGATGGATACGGCCGGTCCAGGAATCGGGCGATTTGGCTTCTTCCCACCTGACTTCGAGGACAGCGCCGTGGAATTCGCGTCCCAGTTCACTCACCATCGCGGCGGCGCGTTCCTTGGTCTGCTCGGCGTCAGCCTCTATGGGGACGTCAGGTAGGTGTCCGCAGACGAGCCCGCCATCTGCCGTGATGAGGCTGTGGCGCCAACCGCGTGCGGTCGCCAGCAGGACGATGCCCTTCGGTATGCCGAACGGAGCTCGCTTCCGTTCCCGGTCTCTCTTCATGCGCTCATTCAACTGAACCGGTCGAAGTGCACCGCTATCAGGCGGGCCCTCCTCCCGTTCGTCTGGGATTGGTGCCCTTCTGATGGTTGGCGGGTCGGGCGTATGCCTCACCAGTGGCGAGGACTCTGCCCACCTCGTGTCGGGCAGTCGGCCGCTGGTTCTTCGAGCCGGGCGGTCGGCCCGGGCCGGGGCGAGTTGGTTTCGGTGCTCGCGCTGGCGTGGGGGCCTTCGCGTGGAGGTTCCTGAACCCGCGCCGGACACGGGCTGGAGTGAGCTTGTTCGGTTCCGCCGGACGTTCCCAGGGTCGGCGGAGGTCGGCGACGAGCGGACGGGCAAGGCGAAGTCGGGTGTGGGCGGCGATGACCAGCCAGGTCCAGCGGTCGGCGGCTGCGGAGTCGCGCAGGCGGGGCCTGGTCCAGCCGAGGGTCTGCTTGAGCAGGCGGAACGTGTGCTCCAGATCGAACCTTTGCAGGAACGATTGCCAGCAGCGGTCGACGTCGGCCGATGAGGCATCGGTGCGTGACCACCAGAGCAAGACCGGCCGGTTCACGCCGCCGCTGGGGAGCTTCTCCACCGCCAGGCGGATCACGGTGCCCTCGATGACCGGCAGCTCGCCGTCGTAGTCCAGCCAGGCAGCGCGGCGGGTGAGCCGCAGGTGGAACCGGTCCCAGGCCTGGGCGACGGTGGTGCCGTAGCGGCGAGTGACGGTGGTGGTGACGGTCTGCGCGCCGCCCCAACCTGGCGGGGGCACCGAAGACGAACTCAGCCCCGTGCTTGGGCGGCCGGCCCCCGGCCGGGTTCGCCGCAGCGAACTCCGCCCGGGTCGGTGCCGGGCGGCGCATCACCCGGTCCGAGCGGAGCCGGCCAACGACCTGTACTGGCAGATCGGCCAGCAAGTGGGCGATGCGCGGGGCGTCGTAACAGGCGTCCATCACCACCTGGACCTCCGGATCACCCGCCTTCCACTGCCAGGCCTCGATCAACTGGATCGCCACGTCGCGGAGCTGGACGGCAGTGACGGCAGTGACGGCAGCCAGGTCGGTACCGGGCTTCAGCCGAACCGCGTCCAGTACCGCCGTCCAGGACGTGCGGCCGGTCTCCAGTGCAACAACGAACGAGTACGGCCAGCCGTGGATCATTTGGTGCTTGGCGTCGCCGCGGCCGTAGGTGTGGCAGAACGAGCGGTCCGGGCAGCTCCCGGCGTCCGGCCGCAGCCACGGCGAGACGTCCACCGCCAGCACCAGGCGGCCGCCGGTCGCGTGCGGCAGCGGCAGACCGGCCAGCACGGTCCGCAGCCGGTCGGCGTCCAGGCGGCCCCTGTTCAGCGCGCCGTACAGGGCGCCGTGCCCACGCCAGTGCTCGGGCGCCATGCCAGGTCCACCAGGGTCCTCACCGGCCCGTCGGTGCACAGGACCGCGTCCGTGAGCTCGAATAACGCGTCGCGCCGCCCGGGCACGCGGCAGACGCCGCCCCCGAGCAGGAGCGGCGCCCTGGTGTGCGAGGTCAGGCCTTCAACTGCTTGCGGTCGCCGCCGTGGCTGATCGCGATCTTCCGGGGCCTGGCCTTCTCGGCGACCGGGATCGTGAGGGTCAGGACGCCGGCGTCGTAGTCGGCACTGATGCCCTCGGGGTCGAGAGTGTCAGAGAGCACGATCTGGCGGGAGAAGACGCCGGCCGGGCGCTCGGACAGCTCCCACTTCACGTCGGCGCCCTCGCGGCGGGAGCGGCGTTCGGCCTTGACGGTCAGCATGTTCCGCTCGACGTCGATGTCGATCGCCTCCGGATCCACACCGGGCAGGTCGAAGCAGACCACGTACTCGTCGCCGGCGCGGTAGGCATCCAGCGGCATCGGCGCCGGACGCGACCACGTGCCGGTCGTGCCGAACAGCTGCTGGGTCAGACGGTCCAGCTCGCGGAACGGGTCGGTGCGCATCAGCATCGCGAACACCTCCAGTGGGATCAAAGGGCTGCCAGTGCGCTTCACCTGAAAATGTTCTAACATGTCATCCATCGGATGACAAATATTGGAGTCGTCGAGAGAGTGACGCGATGCCTACGACACCCGACCCGCCCGCCACCGACGGCACCCAGCCCACCGAGCCCGTCTCGTTCCTCGCCGCCGCCGCGGCCCTGAACGCCATCGACAAGGCAGTGCGCACCGCCCGCAACCCGCGCCCATCCGCCCCGCCCGCCGGGACGAGCGGATCCGAACAGGCACTGGCCGCGCTCCTGCTGCTGCGCCAGCTGCGCGCCGAACTCGCAGGCTGGGAAGCGCCGCTGGTGGAAGCGGCCCGCGCCTCGGGGGCCACCTGGGCCGACCTCGCCCACCCCATGGGGGTGACCAGCCGCCAGGCCGCCGAGAACCGCTATCTGCGCCTCAAACCCGGCACCGCCGCCGCGGGAGCGACGGGCGCCGGGCGCGTCAAGGCGATCCGCGCCGAACGGGCCGCCGATCGCGCCGTCACGGCCTGGGCCCGGGGCAGCGCGGCCGATCTGCGCCAGCTCGCCGCGCAGATCACCGCCCTGACCGAGCTGCCGCGCAGCGCCCGCCCCGCACTCTCCGACCTGCGCGCGGCGCTCGGCGCACCGGACGCCGCCGAGCTCCTGGCACCGCTGGCAGCTGTACGCCCCCACGTCAGCACCCACCACCCACAGCTGGCAGGCCGCCTTGACGACGCACACCGACCGGCTGCGCCGCGACAGCAACCGGCGGCGCCGCTGACGGCCGCGTGCGCCGTCGCGGCAACCAATGCGGCGTGGAGGGGAGAAAACCCCTTATCCGCGGTTGTTCCGATGATCCGCGCTTGTTCCGACCCCGGCACGGGAGGTATACGACTCAGAGAGGGCCGCCCGCCGAGCCAGCCTGGTGGGCGAAGACGAGCGGAGGAGGTGCCTGCCACATGATCACCGAACTGGCCCTGGAACGCGTGGAGTTCACCTGCGGCCACTGCTGGCAGCAGTGAAGCGTCGACTACGACGTGCAGAACTACCGCGACCGCAACGGCCACGACTGGAAGTACTTCTGGCTCGACGGCACCGCCGTGAACTCGCCCTACAGCCCTCCGGCCCATCCCCACGCCGCCCGGATCGCCCGGCACGCCCCGCCAGGGCATCGCCGACACCGCGACCCACCGGACCGAGCGGCACACCGCGCCACTGCTCGCCGCCCGCGCCCACCCCCAGCCGTCCCACAACCCGACCGGTCCCGCGGCCCGGCACGACGGCGCAGGACACGAGGAGGTGTGAGGTGATGGCGACGCTGACAGTCGAAAGCGGCCAGCTCGTGGTCGGCCTGTCCTGGTGGGAACGCCTCGTGACCGGCACCCGGACCGTGCGGATACCCGCGGAGGCAATCCAGCAGATCACCCAGACCCGGCAGCCCTGGCGCCTGCTGCGCGGCACCCGGGAACGGGGCTTGTTGCTCCCCGGCCGGCTGTGCCTGGGCATCTGGCGCCACCCGCGCGGCCGAGACCTCGTAGCCCTGCGCCCCTTCGGCGACGGCGCGGTGAGCATCGACCTGCGCCCGCCCGCGCCGTTCGCCCGCATCGCCGTCCACACGGACCGGTCGCCGCAGATCGTCGCCGACCTGCGCACCACGATGAGCGAGGCGACCGTCGCCGCGGCACGGGACGCGAAACCGGCTTCACCGGCCCAGCCCCCGGACGACCCCTCCGCGCCGCCCGTGCGGCGCGGAGGGGTCGCTCGGCCACGTCCGCGCCGCATCCCGGCCCACGCCTGAACCGCCCACGGCCTGCCCCCCGCTGCGCCAGTTCGCCGTCGCATTGAACGCCATCGACCCGGCACATCTCGCCGTCTACGACGACCCGCCCACCCCCGGCAGTGGCAGGCCGACGTCGCCACCGAACTCGGCGAGGCGATCGCCGCCATCCAGTCCGCGGCCGCCCACCTGCGCCACGCCCAGACACCGCCGCCGAACTCATCTACACCGGACCCGCCACAGAAACCTGACCGGCGGCCGAAAACCGATGATGACACGACGGCCGGGCCCGGACACGAAACCGGGCACCGGCCGAAGCCCGCCACATCCAGCATGCACCTTCCCGCCGGCCTTCGTCTCTGACCGGCGAAGGCCGACGGCGGGACCGCCTGCCGCTGGCTCAGCACTTCGGTGGCGGCAGCCGCATCAGTGCTCGCCGGCGACCTTGATCCGGCGTGCGACGCGGCGGGCGGTGTCGAGCGGCACGCTGACGGTGAGGATGCCGGCGTCGTAGGACGCCGTGACGTCGTCCTCCTGAGCCGCGGCGGGCAGTTCGACGGTGCGGGTGAAATACCCGTAGCGGAACTCGGAGTGCTGCTTGTCGTTGTGCTCCTCCTTGCGTTCGGCCCTGATGGTGAGGTTCCCGTCGTCCAGGGCGACTTCTATGTCGTGGCCGGGTCGAGGCCGGGCAGTTCGGCCTGGATGATCAGCGTTCCGTCCCTTTCAAACCGCTCAAGCCGGATGGAGTGCGGTTCGGTGCGCAGGTGCCGGGTGAACGGCAACTGATTGAGCCAATCGGCCAGGTCAGGAAGGCGCGTGGCGAAGGGTACCTTGCGCTTGGTGATGTCGGTTGGCATGTCTGCCTCCTTCGGGTCGCGGGCCCGGCACTGCCGGCGACCGGATGGCTCAACGGTCGACGCCGGCCGCGCTGAACGCGAGCGCCGCGGCGGCGAGGGCTGCGATGGTGGCGCTCCAGGCCGCGTAGTCGCCGGAGTGCCGCACGGCGGCGAGCACGGCCAAAACAGTGACCGCGGTCAGTGAGGTCGCCGCGAGCACGGCGAGACGAGGATGGCGTCTCAGCCGACTCACCGTCTTGACCAGCAGCGCTCTGGTTTTCGGGAACGAGGTGAGGCGGCGGGCGAGGCCTGGGTAGCGGGCGGTGAGGTCCCGCTCCATCTCAGCCAGGACGCGCCGTTCGTGCATCGACAGACCCATGGCTGTCGCCTCCGTGGGGGTGCGGATGCGGGTGCAGCACCCGGCTGTCACAGCTTTCCTTGCTCGTCGCAGGAGGGCCGCGGTTCGACTGGAAGCTCCCCGTCCACGTGGGCAGCGCCAGGAGACGGGCGACCGCGGGGCTCGGACTGCGGACAGTGAAGCGGCGGCCGGTGCGGAGGGCGTGCCGACGGACGGCGGTGAGGGACCGCAGCCCGGAGCAGTCGATGAACGTCACGCCGGACAGGTCGACTGTCACCGCCGGATTCTGTTCGAGCACGGCGATCAGGTGCCGGCGCAAGCCCTCGGCGGTCCCGAGGTCGATCTCGCCGTGGAGCTTCACCACCGCGACCTCACGGTCACCGCGGGGCGGCCGTGGCGCGACCGACCCGTCTCCGCGCACCGGAGTGGGCGGAGACGGGTCGTTGGCCGGCGGCGGCCACGTGGAAGTGAACGTGGCGGCCATGGCGTCCTCCCGGAATCAGGACTCGATCTCCTTGCGGTCACCCTCACCCTCCCCTGCCTTGATCTCGATCTTGCGGGGCTGGGCCTTCGCCAGGACCGGGATGTGCAGGGTCAGCACACCGGCGTCGTACTCGGCACGGATGTTGTCGGCGTCCAGGGTGTCGCCGAGGAACAGCTGGCGCGAGAACACGCCGAGCGGGCGCTCGGAGATCTCCATCTCGATGTCGTCGCCCTTGTTCTGCGGGCGTCGTTCCGCGCGCACGGTCAGCACGTTCTGCTCGACATCGACGTCAAGAGCCTGCGGATCGACGCCGGGCAGGTCGAAGACGACGACGAACTCGTCACCCGCACGGTAGGCGTCCATCGGCATCGCGGTCGGCCGCGACCACGTACCGGTGGTGCCCAGCACCTGCTGGGTGAGCCGGTCGAGTTCCCGGAACGGGTCGGTGCGCATCAGCATCACTGTCACCTCCACACTCCAGCGTCCCGGAGGACAGGAACGCTTCGTTCACCAACTTTGTAGCATGTCGTCTATCGGATGACAATAACCTGTGTCGCTTTAAGAACGACGCATCGGGGCACGAGCCAGCCCGCCCGGCCCCGCCGTCTCATGACCGCAGGCGCACCCGGTCGCGCCCCCGGAATGACCACGACGGCTCGGCTCGGCGCTATCGCTGGAGCCACCAAGCTAGGGCTACGTCCCTGCTGCCACGAGATGATCTCGTTCATCCGCCTGCGGTAGTTGCGTCCTCGGCCTTCACGCGCTGCAGGTCCGACACGTGCTCCGCCGCCTGCGCCTAACAGCAGCCGCACTCGGTCGCCGTGCCCGTGTTCACCTGCGGCGGCCAGGTCGACCGCACCCCGATCCGGTGATCGAGATGGCCTCCGTGCGCCGCTGGTGGCCGCACGGAGGCCGCCGAACGCTGAGCGACTCGTCGACAATGCGGCCGACGACGCCTTCGCCGCGGATCGCGGTGGAGAGCGTGAGGGTGCGGCGCGCGACGTACGCAGGGGAGGCGGGGACGGCCGGTCACGACGTGACGGAAAGGACGATCTTTCCGGTGGTACGGCCGGTCTCGCCCAGCGTGTGGGCGGCGGCGTCCTCCAGCGGGAAGACAGCGTCGGTGATCACTCGCAGACAAGCTCCGTGGCGCGGGACGGGCGGCGCGTCGAGGTGACGTGGTGTGGGGCGGCCGTCACCGAGTTGTTGACCGGACTACCCAGCGACACGCCGGGCGTGAGCGCAGCTATAGAAGCCTTGCTGGCTTGGTTGGCTGCGCCTCCGCAGAAGGTTTACGCCCTGAGTAGACCAAGAAACTCTGGCCAGTCTGCTCCGCCGCAGTGTTGGTAGGGGAGGTCCAGGGGCAGTTGGACCAGGTTGGAGGCGACTCCGCCTGCGTGGGTGGTATGGCCGACGGCTTGGTTGAGGTGGTTGACGGTGATGCAGGTGTTGTCGAAGGCCGGGCTGGCGATGACGCCGATGCCTCCGGCGAACGCGGGCACGGCGGCGAGGATCCCGCTTGTGGCGACCACGCCCATCAACACGAAGCAAGAGGTAGCTGTACGAACGTTCATGGCCGGGTAACGATCTCCGAGCCTCCCCGTCACGCCATCCAAGTGCCGCCGACGGGCCCTCGGCTCATGGCCGTCGGTGGCGTCCGGTGGGCCGGGCGCGGCCTGCGGGCGGGGGCAGGTCGACCAGGGCGGCGACGTCGCTCGTCAGCGTTCCGCACCTCGGGCACGCTCCCGGCGCGGCCGACAGCCCCGGACCGGCCAACACCTGGAACAGCAGCAGCACCCGCGCGCATTCGGCGCAGCCGAGCGGACCGGCTCCCGACTCCGGGTGCACCTCCAGCCGGCCGAACCCGAAGCGGCGCGGCGGCGTGGCCGCCAGCTCGCGCTTGGTCGGAAGGGGCAGCACCAGCGGGCTCAACCCCTCCAGCTTCCGGTCGCCTGACGGTAGCGTGGTGCCGGAGCGGGGCGCTCGGTTGCGGGGGTGGGCCATGCATGTGACGCGCCAGGTCTTTCACCACCGGTGGTGCGCGGCGGTGGCCGCGCAGGACGTCGCGGCTCTTGAGAGGCTCTACCACCCCGATGCCGTGATGCTGTCGTCGACGACGGGCTCGGTCCAGGCCGGCGCCGAGCAGATCCTGGCCGGCTACGCGCAGTTGTTCCGTACGGTCGGCGCGATGACGACGACGGCCGTGGAAGAGTTCACCGACCTGGGTGACGTGATCCGCGTGGAGTCCGTCCGCTCGACCACCTTCGCCCCGATGCTGGCCTATGACGTCTTCGCCTTGGACGACGGGCGGACCCGGGTCCACGTCACCGGGTCCATCAGGCCCCGTCCGGCGGCGCCGGCTCCCCCGCAACACACCGTCCCCACCCCGGGGCAGAACCTCCACCGACGGATCTGGGCCGCCATCGACGCCCGGGACGTGGCGGCGCTGCGCGCCGGGTACGCCCCCGACGCCGCCCAGACCGTCGTCGGCGGGGTCATCCGGGGCGCGGACGCCATCGTGCAGGGCACCTGGCAGAACTGGCACGAAGGCAACACGACGCAGCTCAAGGCTGTGACCGCCTTCACCGACGCACCCCAGGCCATGTGCGCGGAAGGCGTCGCCGAGGTCTCGCTCCAGGGCACCCGCTTCGACACCGCCTACTACCAGGTGTGGCTCCTGCGGGCCCGTCTGGTCATGCACTGCGTCACCGGTCTGATCCCCCCCGCCCAGACGAACTGCGCCAGGGCCTTGAGCGCCTGTCCGACGCGCAACTCAAGGCAGCCCAGGCCATCACGCTCGGCATGGCGATGCGCGTACCGCGAGCCTGGTGACGGGGCCGGGGAGTCCGATCGAAGGTGTGACGGCGGGTCAGGGGAAGCAGCAGCACCGGGCCTGCGGCGGCGCTGGGTTGGACGCCCGGTCGAGGGCGTCTGCGATGTCCGGGTAGAGGTGGAGGCCGGCCGCGTCGGCCACCGGCAGCCACACGCGTCGGCGGGGTTGGCCGACAGCAGCAGTTCGCCGTCAGCAGCGTCCGCGACGGGGCTCCCTGCTACGAGGGCGAGCCAGCTCCCGAGGTCGTCGTAGACCTCGATCCAGCCGGCCAGGCGGCCGCGCCGCTCGAGGGCCTGGACGCGGGGTCGCTCGGCCAGGTGAGGCGGACCAGACCGCGGTCCGGGTCAGATCCAGCCCTCGTGGGCGGCTTTGATCCCGGCTTCGAAACGGCTGGTTGCGCCGAGGCGTTCCATGACCGAGGACATGTGGCGGCCGACGGTGCGGGAGGAGATGCCGAGTCGCTGGCTGGCGGCGGCGTCGGTGAGGCCGGAGCCGAGCAGGCGCAGCAGCTCGCATTCGGTGGCTTGCCGGCGGGCCGGCTGCCCTTGGCGCGAGCGGTCGGCGCTGTCCGGACGCGATGTCAGGTGGCGGTGATGCGGGCGAGGGTGGTCTGGAGATGGCGGACGGCGTCTTCGGCTTCTGTGTACTGCTCGGGGGCCGGAGGGACGGTGCCGAAGGCGTAGGCGTCTTCGGCGGGCAGGGCGCGCCAGCGCAGGACGGGTTCGAGTGCGGTGATGGCGCCGGAGAGGAACCAGGCCAGGCGGCCGTGGGTGCGGGCAAGGGCGATTGCGAGGGCGGCGAGGACTTCCCGCAGGTGTTCCAGCCGGTCCTTCTCCGGCAGGATCTCCTGGGCGTCCGGCGGGCCGACAGCCTCGCGCAGCCCGGCCTCGACCTGGACCGCGAGGCCGCGGTCGCCCGGGGTCAGTTCCCATACGCCGTAGCGCATCTGCCGCTCGGCTTCCTCGGCCAGCTGCGCGACCGCTGTCTGCATATTCATGTGGCTCACCGTAGTGACCGTGTCCAGCAGGCCGGCCGGCGCGAGCCGCATCCGGCGACCTACGCGGCCCTCCCGGCCCGCCCCTGGGTGCAGCGGCTCCACCGTCAACGGGCAGGCCCTGGGCAGCTTCAACCCGGACAACATCACCACGGCCTTCGGCGGCACCACCAAGGCCACCAGCTCGGGGCTGAGCGGCGGCAGCTCTTTCTCGGTGACTCGGAAGCACAGCTGACGGACGGCGGCGGGGGCCGCGCAAGCACCGGCGCGACTCCCGCCCACCCGTCGGTCGTCCGGCTCAGCCGCCCGCCGGCACCCGGAGCGTGCCGTAGCGCTGCATCCGCTGCCAGCGCAGCCGGGAGCCCGCGAGCACGGTGACAACCGACTGGATCACCACCAGGTACATCAATTGCCGGTAGACGAACTGCTGGAACGGCAGACTCCACAGCGGCCCGAGCTTCTCCTTGTCCAGCCGGAACGCGTACGCGCCCATCAGCATCTGCACCAGCAGGAAGGCCGCCCACAGGCCGATGATCCGGACCGGGTCGAGGAAGACCAGCCCGTAGAGCGCGAAGACGTCCACGACCGGGGCAAGCAGGGGCAGCAGCACCTGGAACATCAGCAGGTAGAGCAGCCCGCGCCGGCCCAGCTTGCCGGCCTGCCCGCCCTGGACGAGCGCGCCGCGGTGCTTCCACATCGCCTGCAGGGTGCCGTAGCACCAGCGGTAGCGCTGCCGCCACAGGGCGCCCAGCGAGGCGGGCGCCTCCGTCCAGGCCTTGGCCCGCTCCTCGTACACCACCCGCCACCCGGCGCGGCACATGGCCATGGTCAGGTCGGTGTCCTCAGCGAGGGTCTCCTCGCCCACGCCTCCGACAGCCAGCAGCGCGGAGCGGCGGAAGGCGCCGACCGCACCCGGCACGGTGGGCATGCACTCGGCGAGGTCGAACAGCCGGCGGGCAACAGCCGCTTCCTGACAGCCCCCGAAGGCATTCTGCTCGGGGCGACCGCCGCGCCCCACTACGAGGCAGCGACCCTGCAACTGCTGCCCGGCGACCACCTCCTGCTCTACACAGACGGCCTGGTCGAGAATCCGGGCGAGCCCCTCGACGATGGCCTGGCCCGCCTCCCCCGCACCGCCCTGAGCCACGCCGGCCCATCCGGTTTCCTGGACGGGCTCCTCACCACCCTCGTCCACCCGGAAGCACGCCGCGACGACATCTGCGTGCTGCACATCACCCGCTGACCACTCGCCGCCGCAGTCGGCACCACGCCAGGCACGGCATCCCCGGGCGGGGCGGCGGTCGGGTCTGTCCGTCACAGGTCCAGGTCGGGGTGGAGGCGGGCGACCGTCCACACGCGCCGACGGCGCAGGGCCAGCGAGGTGAGGACCAGGAACAGGACACCGAAACCCGCCAGGACGGCGAGGTCCCGGGTGAGGTTGGAGGCCAGGCCACCGCTGATCGTCACGCGCAGCCCGTCGACCAGGTAGGTCATCGGCAGGAAGGGGTGGACGGCCTGGAACGGTGCCGGGGTGGTCTCCATCGGGTACAGGCCGCCGGAGGCGGTGAGTTGCAGGATGAGCAGGACCAGTGACAGGACGTCGCCCACCGTACCGAACGCGGTCCGCAGGCAGTGGTCGACGGCGACGAACGCGGCGGCGCCGACCGAGAGGAGTAGGACGGTCTTCCACGGGGCCGCCGCGTGCAGCCCGAGGCCGGCGCTGACGACGCCGTAGAGGATCACGGCCCCGAGCACGCCCAGCGCAGCGGCCGGGAGCCAGCCCGCCACGGCGAGGGTGGAGGCCCGGGTGCGGGCAGCCAGCGCCCTGGTGTTGACCGGCCGCAGGAAGAGGTAGGCGAAGAGGCCGAACACCCACAGCGCGATGCCGAAGAAGAACGGGGCCAGTCCGCGGCCGTAGACGCCGGCGGGATGGAGGTTCGACCGGTCGATGTCGACGGGTGTCCCCAACACCCGCGAGGCGTGGTCCAGTTGTCCGGCATCCAGGACGGGCACCTGTTTCTTCCCGTCGTCGATCAGGGTGGCCAGCGTCGTGGCGCCGGTGTGGGACTGGTCGGCGGCGTTCTTCAGCGCCGCGGATCCCTGCTGGAGGGCGGACAGTCCCGTGGACACGGTGGCGGTCCCGGCCGCGATGCTCTGGGCGCCGGAGTCGACCAGGGCCAGCGGGGTCTGCGCGTTCTGGGCCGACTGCTGGACGGCTGCGGCCGTCTTCTGGAGACTGACGGCCTGCTGGAGCGCCGCGTGAGCGTTGCCACTGGCGGTGGCGGCGTGACCGTCGATCTGGCCGGCCGCGGTGTCGGCTGCCGTCATGTCCTGTTTGAGGCGCTGGAACAAGGGGTCGTCGCCCAGTCCCGGGTGCGCCTCGGCCAGGTGGTCCAGACCGGCCACCGCCTTGGCGGTTCCCTGCTTCACTGCCGACGTCGCGGTGTGGACGGCGTCCACGCCCTGGGTCACGAGGGTGGCCGCGCTGACCACGGCGCCGGCGGCCGTGCTCAGTTGCGGCGCGGCCTCGGTGAGGGCGGTGGCCGCCGTGTGCACCTGGGTCGTGGCCTGGCTGAGCTTCTGGGCGCCGTCGGCGAGCTGGGTGGAGCCGGACTGCAGCGTGGCGCTCGCGCCCGCGGCGGCGGAACTCCCCTGTTGGGCCACGGTGGTGGCGTTCACGAGCCCCTGGGCCGCCTGCGCCGCCGTGTCCAGCTTCCCGCCGATGTCCGCGAGCCGGCCGTAGACGCCGCGGACGTAGGCCTCGTGAGCGGCGGAGTTCACCTGTTCCTGCAGCTTCGCCTGGACGACCTCGGTCATGACGCCCGCGATGTAGTTGTTCGCGTCGTTGAGCAGGATGTGGATCCTGGCCTGTTCCGGTTGGGTGTCGGGGCCGGTGGCGAGGCGGGCGCTGAAGTCGGCGGGGATCCGGACCGTGAACGCGTAACGCCCGTGCTCCAGGCCGGCGCGGGCCGCGGCCTCGTCGAGGAACGCCCAGTCGAACTCCCGTGAGGCCTTGAGCTCCGTCACGACCTGGGCGCCCGCGTCCACCCGCTGTCCCTGCCGGGTGTCGGCTGGGCGGTCCTCGTTGACCACCGCCACGGGGATGTGCCTCGTCTTCCCGTACGGGTCCCAGTTCGCCCACAGGTACATCGCGCCGTACAGCAGGGGGACCAGACAGAGCACGAGCGGGACGAAGCGCCTCAGCGGGCCCCGGAAGCCGCGCAGCTCCAACACGGCCAGCCTGATCGCGGTCATGCGTCCTCCTCGCCCCGGGGCGCGTCGGCGCGCCCGCCGTCCGGTTCCCGCCGCCCGAGCACCCGCCGCCCGAGCCCCCTCCACGGACGTCGCGCCGACCGATCCGCCTCGTCTGCCGGCGCCGGGCGCTCGGGCAGGCGGCTGCGTCGGGGCAGGGCCACCAGCACCGGCGCCGGGTCGAGGCCGGCATCGGGTGCGGGAGGGTCGAGGGCGCCCGCCACGACCGTGCAGCCCACCCGGCAGACCCGGCCCACGAGCTGCCAGGCCCGCGTGCGCTCCTCCGCCGGGCACCCGCGGTCCACGTTGTCCACGACGATCACGGCGGGGCGCGTGGCCAGAGCGAGCGCGAGGGCCACGCCCAGTGCCTCCACCGGCGGCAGGTCCCGGACCAGCGCCCGGCGGTCCACGTCGACGCCGAGGACCGAGAACGCCTCCTCGAGCTGCGCCCTGCCCAGCCGACGGCTCAACGAGCGGCGCTCGGCCACCAGCTCCCCCACCCGCAGGTCCGGGTCCAGGCCGAGGGCGGGCTCCGCACGGGCCACCGCCACCAGCTCCCTGACACGACGGCCGTCGCGGGGCAGGACGTGCCCGCCCACCTGAACCGCTCCGCCGTCCAGCCGCATTCGCCCCGCGAGCGCGAGCAGCGCCGTCGTCCGGCCCGAGCCGCCCGGCCCGTGGAGCACCAGCAGCCCGCCGGGATCCACGCCCAGGTCCAGATTCTCGAACACCGCTCCCCGGGGCCCGCGCACGCTCGCTCCGCGCGCGACCACGTCCATGCCGGCAATCTCCACCCCCAGCCGGTAACCCGTCCGGACCGCGCCATGTCTGTCAGACCGGTCACACTCCCGCGTCCACGAGCGCCGGGCACCCTCCCGGACGGGCGGGGCGGCGGGCTGCCGAGCGGCGGACAATGCGCCTATCCTGCAGCGGAGTTGAGCGCTGGTGGCGGCAGCCGAGTCGGCGCCGGGTTCATGTTCATCGAGAAGGTCGAACAGCGCTACTCGATCGGCATGGTGGTCGCCACCCTGGCCGTGTTCCTGGTGCCGTTGGCCTTCGGCGCGGCGCTGACCGGCTCGCTGCTGCGAGCGATGACGTTCATGATCGTCGCTCCGCCGTGCGCCGTGGTGCTGGCGACCATGCCGCCGCTCCTGTCGGCGATCGCCAACGCCGGGCGGCACAGTGTGCTGGTGAAGTCCGCCGCGCCTCGTTGACCACGCTCACCGGAAACCCGCCGCTGCTCGTCACCGGCGACAACCCGCGTGCCGCTGGCCGCCTCGCCGCAGAGGTCGGCATCGTCGCCGACGAGGTCCACGCGGGGCTGTTGCCGCAGGACAAGGTCGAGGCCGTGCGCCACCTCGAGGCCCGCGGCCGGAAGGTGCTGGTGATCGGCGACGGTGTCAACGACGCCCAAGCCCTGGCCGCCGCCCACACCGGCATCGCCGCGGGCCGCGCCGGCTCCGACCTCGCGCTGGAGACCGCCGACGCGGTCATCGTGCGCGACGAACTCGCCACCGTCCCCACCGTCGTCGCCCTCTCCCGCCGGGCCCGCAGCTTCGTCGTACAGAACCTGGTGATCGCCTCCGTGTTCATCACCGGCCTGGTCATCTGGGACCTGGCGTTCACGCTGCCGCTGCCGCTCGGTGCCCTCGGGCACGAAGGCTCCACCGTCATCGTCGGCCTCAATGGTCTGCGCCTGCTGCGCGAGGCCGCTTGGAACCGCGCCGGCGCCGAGGTCCGCTACGTGAGCCCCCGCAACCAGCGCAAAGCCGCCGCCCCTGCGCCGGCGGCGGCCCGCTGCACCGTCTCGGTCTGCCGCGGCTGCTGCTGCGGCACCCCCAAGATCCCCGGCCTGGACCATCGCGCCCAACTCACCGACCTGCGCGAGGCCCTGGCCGGGTCGCCGACGTCCGGCCCACCGACTGCCTGGATGCCTGCGAGCAGGCCAACGTCATCGTCATCCAGCCCTCCGCTGAAGGCCGCAGAGCCGGCGGACGCCCCGTCTGGCTCGGAGGAGCTCGAAACCGGCACGGCACGGGGGGCGCTGACAGGCCCTCTGCCTGCTCTTCGGCCCGAGCCCCCGCGCAGCGAGGCCGGTTCTCGCGGGTCCCGTGTCGCGGCCCGCATGGCCGTCGTGTGCGGGGGCAAGCTGTCGCTCATGACGAAACGGTGTCCTCGCCGCAGCCGGAGGCTGTCACGCGCCAAGGCCCTTGGTGTGCCGCTGGCCGCCCTCGACGCGCAGCGCCCGCGCGCGGTTCCAGCCCCGCCCGCACCGGCCAGGCCGGCAGCCGACCAGCCGTCCCCGGACATCCCCGCCCCGGACCTACCCGCCCCGGGCGTGCCTGCGCCGGCTCGAACGCGGGATGAGCCGTGCTGCCGCGTTCGTACGGAACGCACCGTCGGCCTCGGCGGGACGGTATTCATGATTCACCGCCATCAGTCCGGCTGCCCGCGATGGGCCCTTCCCGCCTCGGACTGAGTCCCCGCTTACACCGCGCCCGGACCAGCCAGCAGTGCGCACTCATGCGGGGCGGAGGCGTAGCCAGCCAGGACTAGCACCACGGACAGCGCGGTCACCGACGCCTGGCGGATACCCTCTGACCGCTCATACACCTCGCAGTCGGTCAGCTGCCTGCGCAACTCGAACGCCGGGCGCAACAGGCTCGCATCCGGGTTCCAGCCGACACGAACGCCGCTGCCGCCCGCCGTCGGGAACAGGCTAGCCCTCCTGTTCCAGGCCGGGATGGGGAGCCGGCTTCCCGTAGGACGCGCACGACGCGGGCTCAGCCAGTACCCCCACGCGATCCCGGGCGCGCCGAGTTGCCCACTGCCCGCCCGTGGCGGTGCTCATCACCATGGCCCGCAGGTCGGCGGCCGTCAGGTCCGAGGGCGCCGGCCTCGCCTGCGGCTGGACCGAGCGCGACATCGACGGCGTGGACGGCTGGCATCCGCCCACAAAACCCCTGCGGTGGCCGGTACTCTCCTACTGCTGCCATCGGCTCAGGCACTGCTCCGGGGTGCACCACACCGCCTGCCTGCGTCAGGAGCTCCCACGCGGCTCCGCCTGACCTGAGGCGTCGTCCAAGCCCACGGTGATCACCACGTCCGACGCCCGGGGCCTCTCGACGATGAGGGCCTTCGGCGCCTCGGCGGAGTCCCCACTCGTCGTCAGCGGCCGACGGCCTCGATCCTCAGGCGGAGGGTGGCGGCGAAGTCCTCGGCTCGGGAAAGTTGGACCCGCAGGTCGGTGATCCGGTCCTGCGCGTCGAGCTCGTAGCCGCGCACCCGCTCGATCAGCTCGGCACGCTCGTCGCCATCGAGTTGCTCGTCGGTGTCCAGGCGATCGGTGGCCTCGAGGAGGTCGCGCATCTGATCGAGGGTGAACCCGAGCGGCTTCATGCGGCGGATGACCATCAGGCGGGCGACGTCGTTCTCGGTGTAGAGGCGGAAGCCGCCCTGGGAGCGGGCCGAGGGAACGACCAGGCCGGTCTCCTCGTAGTGGCGGATGGTGCGCAGGGACAGCTCGGTTCGTGCGGCGACCTCGCCGATCTGCATGTGCTTGCCGTCCACGCCCGTGATCCTCTGGCCCTTCTCGTCGCCTCTGGTCGACGCCCGTCCGGGCACCGGCGATCTCTACCCTAACGTTAGGGTAGGGTTTCCGCAGAGGTCGGCGGGCTGCCTGCCGCCGCGCAGTGCCCTGTCGGGGTGAGTGCCGCCCTCGGCGAAGATCCGATTCTTGCAGGAGAGAAGCGTGCGCGAGCCCTGGATGCCCGGCGCCGCCACCTGCCCGCCGTGACGCTTCAACCCGGGACGTAAGCTCGGCCGCGCTCGCGCGCAAGCCCCGCCCCGTTCCGTCTCGGCTTACGGCCCCACGCTCACGGAGCTGCCCGCGGGGTACCGCCCCGGTCCATCCGCGTCTTCCCTCGCACCTCGGCCCGCCGCAGAGGTGCGCCCGAGTACGACAGGTACGTTTCTTGCCCTCTTCTGCTGCTTCGCGGACCGCCCCCTTGCGCGGCCTCAAGCCCGACTGGTTGTCCGACCCGAAGCTCTGGCGCACCGAGGTCCTCGCGGGCCTGGTCGTCGCGCTCGCGCTGATCCCCGAGGCGATCTCGTTCTCGATCATCGCCGGGGTCGACCCCAGGATCGGCTTGTTCGCCTCGTTCACCATGGCCGTCACCATCGCCGTCGTGGGCGGCCGCCGCGCGATGATCTCCGCAGCCACCGGCGCCGTCGCCCTGGTGATCGGCCCGCTGAACCGCGAACACGGCCTCGGATACCTGGTCACCGCGGTCATCCTCGCCGGCGTCTTCCAGATCGGGCTCGGCGCGCTCGGCGTCGCGAAGCTGATGCGCTTCGTGCCCCGCAGCGTGATGGTCGGCTTCGTCAACGCCCTGGCGATCCTGATCTTCATGGCCCAGATTCCCGAGATGAGCCACGTCCCCTGGGCCGTCTACCCGCTGATCGTGGGCGGCCTGGCCCTGATGGTGCTCTTCCCGAAGATCACCACCGTCGTGCCCGCACCGCTGGTGTCCATCGTGACCCTGACCACCATCACCGTCGGGGCCGGGATCGCGGTACCGACCGTCGGCGACAAGGGCGCGCTGCCGTCCTCCCTGCCGGTGCCGGGCCTGCCGGACGTGCCGTTCACCCTGGACACCCTGACCACCATCGCTCCCTACGCCCTCGCGATGGCGCTGGTCGGTCTGATGGAGTCGCTGATGACGGCCAAGCTCGTCGACGAGATCACCGACACCCGGTCCAACAAGACCCGCGAGACCATCGGTCAGGGCATCGCCAACATCGTCACCGGCTTCTTCGGCGGCATGGGCGGCTGCGCGATGATCGGCCAGACCATGATCAACGTAAGGGTGTCCGGAGCCCGCACCCGCCTCTCCACTTTCCTCGCCGGCGCGTTCCTGATGGTGCTGTGCATCGTCTTCGGCCCGGTCGTCTCCGGCATCCCGATGGCTGCCCTGGTCGCCGTCATGGTGATGGTCTCCTTCGCGACCTTCGACTGGCACTCCGTCTCCCCCACGACACTCAAGCGGATGCCGACCGGCGAGATCGCCGTCATGGTGATCACCGTCGCCTGTGTCGTCGCCACCCACAACCTCGCCATCGGCGTCGTCGTCGGCTCGATCACCGCGATGGTCGTCTTCGCCAAGCGGGTCGCCCACCTTGCCGACGTCACCTCCGTCACCGATCCCGACGGCGACCAAGTCGTCTATTCCGTGACCGGCGAGCTCTTCTTCGCCTCCAGCAACGACCTCGTCGGCCGGTTCAACTACGCGAACGACCCCGACAAGGTCGTCATCGACCTCAGCCGGGCCCACATCTGGGACGCGTCCTCCGTCGCCACCCTCGACGCCATCGAGACCAGGTACGCCCGGCGCGGCAAGACGGTCGAGATCACCGGCCTCAACAGCCCGAGCGCCGAGCTCCACGGCCGTCTCAGCGGAGAACTCGCGGCCGGCCACTGACGATCACAACGCGGTGCGGAGCGCCTTGGCCACTGCGCGGAGGCGCCCTGCCGCGGTTCCCGGCGGAGTACCGCCTCTGCGTCCGGCCGACCACGAACGGTCTGGTCGGTCTCGTGGCCGGCCGCCACGATCCGTGCTCGCTGGACCAGGTCCGGCAGCCCCCGACGTCGCCCATGCTCGGCCGGACAGGAACCGGCAGCGCGGAACGGACCGCAGCAACGGGGCCGGTGGAGGCATCCGGACGGGGGGACGGCGCCGGGTGGGAGTCGTCATGCCGAAGGCTCTGCCATCCCGCCACCGCGCCGAACCTGGCCACCGCCCGTACGGAGCACCAACCGGTGGTCGGCACGGTTGTCCAGGACCGGGATCAGTTCTCCTGCGCGTCGCCGATGGCCACTCGCAGGTCGTGCATGCTCTGCTGGATCTCGATGACGGACGCCTCCGCCCGGCCCAGGGCCTGCCGGACACCGTCGATGTCACCGGACTGGAAGTTCAGGTCGGCGTCAAGGGTGTCCGCGGCGGCGACCACGGCCATCGACGACGCCATACGGCCCGGCGGCGCCTGGTCGTCGTCGTGGTCGAGGCCCATGAGCTGGACAGCGGTGCGCTGCAGGCGGTTGGCCAGCACGTTGGCGAAGAGGCCAGGAGTCGTCCCCACTTGTTCGGCCCACCCGAGGAGCACTTCGGCGACGTCCGTGTCCTGGTCGATGCCCAGCCGGGTGTTGGCGCTGATCTCCAGCTCCACCACGGCCAGCAGCATGCCCAGCAGACGCCGCAGGTCGTCCTGCTGGGGGCCGTTCGGCCACAGTTCGGGGTCGAGGACCGGCTCCCTCCTCAACGCCACCAGCGCCGCGTACACCTGCTCAGGGCTCACCGGGTCCTCGCTCATGATGCTCACGGCCTCAGCCTCGCCGCCCGGCGGCACGAGTGCACGGACCCGCGCCCGTCCTACGGCGCGGCGAGGTTCTGGGCGAGCGCGGCGCGTAGCGGTGCGCGCTCGTCCGCATCGGCCACCGTGCCGGCGGTTTCGTCCCGGGGACGTTTTGGGGGCGGCGGGGAAGGGAGCCGACGCGGCGGCGGTGTGCTGTTCGGCACGCTCACCCTGACACCGTTCCGTCTGCGCCGCCTCCCAGCCAGCACCCGGTGCGTGGCCGCCGTCGGAGGGGGTGATGGTCTACCACCCCCAGCCTTGCGTCAGCTGAGCAATGCCCCACCGGCCAGCCAGCCGCAGCCGGCGCGGGCACGGCTCGGTCTTGTTCGAGCAGCCCGTTCAGTCGGCCTCGGTGTCCGGAGCGACGGGGGCTGAGAACAACCGGCCTCCGGGGCCTAGCGGCCGACGGCTTCCGGGAACCGGGGCGGGGCGCGGAAGGACGGGTGTGGCCTCCTGGAACGGGGAGCGTTCCACCAGTGTGAGCCGACGATCTTCTTCGACTGCTGCGGGGAGGTCTGCGGCGGGCTCGGAGAAGGGCTGCCACAGTGGTCGATGTTCGGTCATGATCACCAGTCTGCCAGTTTGGACCTCCCCGCGTCCGGTCGCTACGGGCGGCTCCTCAGGCGGCGGACCGTTCCGCCTGCATACGGCCAGCCCCCGGGGCCGACGCTGCGGGAGGTGGCTCGTCCCTACTCCCTCGCGGACTACTTCGAGACCCACTGGTTCACCTCGGCCGACGAGGTCGAACAGGCCAGGGAAGCCTTCTGGGACGAGTACTGCCCGAGTGCGTGAAACGGTTGCTGACCCGCGGCTCTTCGGCGATCAGGCTGCGTCGGTATCCCGCTTCGCAGCCGGGCCGATATGGGCGATGCCGACCGGTCTGGTCGGAGGACGAGCTGGACTACCTGGAGCACCCGCCGGAGGTGGCGCACTTCAGCGTGCTGGTGAACCAGTAGGGGCCCTGTGCCGCAGGTCGTGGGGTCTGACGTGACGGCGAGGGGCCGGAGTTCCCTCCGGCCCCTCGCTTGCTGGTCTCGCTGATTGGTCTCTCCCTTGACTCGCCCGCCTCTCCTGGCTCGCCTCCGCTACTGGGAGACCGTGCCGTACAGCGCGGTCACGTCATGGGTGGACCACGGGTCGCCGATGGCGGGCAGGTAGGTCTCCCGCAGGTGGCTGTTCGAGGAGTCGCGGGTGAAGACGCTGGTCCAGGTGAGGCCGCCGCTGGTGTCGTAGTGGAGCAGCGCGTCCAGGTCGGTGGGGACCGCGGCCGGGATGTTGTACGTGGCGGACAGGTCCTGGGTGGACCAGGCATCGCTCATGGCCGGCAGGTAGGTCTCGTGGATGTGGCCGGCTGAGTCGAGCGTGTACACGCTGGTGTATCCGGTGTGGTACAGCGGGGCAGGAAGGGAGCCCGGCGCCAGTGCCGGGGTGTGGTACTTGACCGACAGGTCCTGGGTGGACCAGTCGTCGCCGATCGCCGGGAGGTAGGTCTCCTGCAGGTCGTGGTCGGTGTCGACCGTGAACACGCTGATGTATCCGGAGTGGACGACGGCGGACGGCGTCGTGTACGTCGTCGGGGCGTGGTACTTGGCGGACAGGTCCTGGTTGGTCCACGGGTCGCCGAGGGCCGGCAGGTAGGTCTCCTGCAGGTCGCCGTTGCCGTCGGTGAAGTACACGCTGGTCCATCCCGAGTGCATGACGGCCACTGGGTGGGTGCCCGGACGGACTCGAGGAGTCTTGTAGTTCGCCGAGAGGTCCTGGGTCGACCAGGCGGCGCCCATGGCGGGCAGGTAGGTCTCTTGCAGGTCGCCGTCGGTGTCCACTGTGAACACGCTGGTGTAGCCGTCGTGGAAGACGGCGGTGGGCGTGGTGCCGGGACGGACCTTCGGGGTCTTGTACTTCGCCGAGAGGTCCTGGGTCGACCAGGCGTCACCCATCGCGGGCAGGTACGTCTCGTGCAGGTCGCCGTCGGGGTCCACCGTGAACACGCTGGTGTAGCCGTCGTGGGTCACCGGCACCGCCGCCGTTCCCTGCATGATCGAGGGAGCACGGTATTTCGTCGACAGGTCCTGGGCGGACCACTTGGCGCCCATGGCGGGCAGGTAGGCCTCCATCAGGTCGCGGTCGTCGGTGTACGCCACGTAGAGGCTGGTGTACCCGTCGTGGATCACCGCCGACTGCGACGTGGGGAAGTCCGCCGCCGCGACGGGCGGCGTGCCGTACTTGGCGGACAGGTCCTGCGTGGTCCACGGGTCGCCGAGGGCCGGCAGGTAGGTCTCCTGCAGGTGGTCGTCGAACTGGTCGACCGTGTACACGCTGCTGTAGGTGATGCCGCTGTTCTCGCCGGGGTGCGCGAGTACGATCGGGCTTTCCGCGGTGGGCGGGGTGCCGTACTTCGCGGACAGGTCCTGGGTGGTCCACGGGTCGCCCATCGCCGGCAGGTACGTCTCCTGCAGGTGCAGGCTGGCCTGGTCCACCGTGTAGAGGCTGGTGTACCCGGCGTGGACGAGCGCCTCCGGCTGGGTGCCCGGCGCCACCTGCGGGGTGCCGTACTTCGCGGACAGGTCCTGGGTGGACCACGGGTCGCCCATCGCCGGCAGGTACGTCTCCTGCAGGTGCTCGCTGCCGGCGTCGACGGTCCACACGCTGGTGTAGCCCGAGTGCACCACCGCGGTCGGCGTCACCGTGGTGGGCGGGGTGCCGTACTTTGCGGACAGGTCCTGGGTGGACCAGGGGTCGCCCATGGCCGGCAGGTAGGTCTCCTGCAGGTCGTGGTTGGCGTCGACGGTGTAGACGCTGGTGTATCCGGTGTGCACGACGGCGACCGGCGATGTTCCCGCGTCCACCTGCGGGGTGCCGTACTTCGCCGAGAGGTCCTGGGTGGACCAGGGGTCGCCCATGGCCGGCAGGTAGGTCTCCTGTAGGTGTCCGTTGGACGCGTCGACCGTGTACACGCTGGCGTACCGGTCGTGCAGCACGGCGGTCGGCGTCCAACTCGTCGCCGGGGTGCCGTATTTCGCGGTCAGGTCCTGGGTGGACCAGGGGTTGCCCATCGCCGGCAGGTAGGTCTCCTGCAGGTGCCCGTTGGACGCGTCGACCGTGTACACGCTGGTGTAGCCGTCGTGTACCAGGGTGACCGGCTTGGTGCCCGCCAGCACCGTCGGGGTGCCGTACTTCGCGGTCAGGTCCTGGGTGGACCAGGGGTTGCCCATCGCCGGCAGGTAGCTCTCCTGCAGGTGCCCGTTGGCCGAGTTCACCGTGTACACGCTGGCATACCCGTCGTGGACCACCGCCTGCCCGGCGGCGGAGGGCGGGGCCACGATGCCGCCCGAGTTGCCCGCGTAGCCCGCCGAGACGATGTTGGCCTGGACGGCGGCGTCGGCGGCGTCGGACGGGTAGCCCGCCGTCATCACGCCCTCGAAGAACGAGCCGGTGTCCCAGTTGCTGTTGTCGCCGCCGGTGCCGAGGATGATCGCGCCCTCTTGCTGCATCGGCTTGTAGCCGGCGGCATTGGTCGGCAGCGCGCCGTTCCACCAGGTGGATAGGCCGCCGGATTGCGAGTCGCCGCCCTTGAGCGCGTACGTCGTCTGCCCGTCGTTCTTCAGCATCGCCGTGACGAAGTTGGTGCCGTTGCCCGTGTTGGCGGGGTTCGGCCCGTCCCCGCCCATGAACAGGCCGTTCTCCAGGTCGGCTTCGACCCAGGGAGCGGCGCCCGAGCACGGCTGGATGTTCTGGAAGTAGCAGGTGGTGCTGAGGTTGACGGCGTCCATGTGGCCGTTGCCGGTGTCGTCGCTGTTGGTCTCGGCGTTGCCGAAGTCGAAACAGCACCCGGCGTTGACGTTGGTGCCGCTGGCCACCATGTACATGCCCTCGGGCTCGCCGTGGACCGCGACCCCGCGCGTGTTGTTGTTCCGGTAGCCGGTGCCCGGGGTGATGTCGAGGCCGTACGCCTTGTTGCCGCCGACCGTGATCGGCAGCGCTGTGGCGTCGGCGCCCTTGTCCGCCGCGGGAGCGGCGCCGCCGCCCGGCGCGATGGTCAGGTTGTTCGCCTGGGGCGACTGGTCGTAGAGCATGGTGACGGTGCAGGTGGTGCCGGCGCAGAACGAGTCCTGCTGGGCCGCGTTGGCGTCACCGCCGGTCGTCAGCGGGCCGATGTCGGCCGTCGTGCCGTCCGAGGTCCGCCGGACCTGGTAGAGCGGGCCGTCGTAGCCCGCGTACATCGCCCGGGTCGTGCTGTAGGCACCCACGCAGGCCGTGCCGTAGTAGGCGTAGATGTCGCAGACGGAACCGCTGGGCGCCGTCGCCGGGACCGGCGAGGTGATCCAGCCCATGACCACGGCCCACATCAGCGCACCGGTGAACGAGTCGGCGATGATCTGCTGCCCCGAGGCGTTCGGCGTCACCCCGTCGGCGTTCAGGTCGGCCGTGGTCAGCGCGCTCATGTCGGCGAGCACCACCCGCTGCCCGTTGGCCACCCGGGTGGCGACCGACTGCTCGACCGCGGCGTTGAACGCGGTGACCAGGGGCTCGTTCGCGGCATTGGTGGTGGGGCCGAGCGTCGCGACCGCCACCACGGTGGTGGGGTCGGCCGCCCGGATCTGGTCGACCAGCGCCGAGAGCCGGTCCGCCGCGCCGGAGGCGTTGCCGTCCTGGATGTCCCAGGTGCCCGCCTGGAGCAGCACCATGTTCGGCATGTACTTCTTGACGGCCGTCGCGTCCTGTGACGCGAGACCGCTGACCTGCTCGCCGGGCGCCCCCTCGTCGGGAGTGCCGTCGCTCGACCTGTCATCACCCACGAATCCGACGGACCTCTTCATGAAGCCGTCAAGGGTCGGGGCGTACCAGCTCGTCATCCCGAGCAGCGAGTCCTTGGGGACGGCGCCGTAGATCGAGTCGCCTTCGTCCATGACGGTGAGGTTCGCCGGCTGCGCGGCGGCCCGGTACCCGCCGATCATGACCGGATAGTGGTCCGCCTGGCGTCCGTTCATCCGTAGGGCCCGGGACGCGGGGGAGGTCGGGTCGTTGGTGATGAAGTAGTCGAGTTCGCCGCCCGACTGGTGGGTGGCCTGACCGCTGGCCAGGGGCCTGGCGCCGGCCGGGCGCGCGAGGGTGGAGGGATCCCGGTTGAAGTCGCCGCCGACGGTGTAGGTGTAGCGGGTGTTCCGGCCGGCGGCCCAGCTACCGACCGCGGTGTCGATCGCGGCGAGGAGCGTGGCGGAGTCGTTGCCGCCTCCGGACAGGCCGTGGACGCTGAAGTACCAGTTGCCGCCGAAGCGGACGCCGAGCGCTGCCCGGCCGGCGTTGACCGGATTCGTCACGACGCGCACCTCGTCAGGCACTGCCCTGGTGACGACCGCGATGTTGACCCGGCCGCCCACGGCGGTACCGCCGTTGTCGTCGGTCTGCAGGAAGTACACCTGGGCGAGACCGCGCCTGACCGGCCACAAGAAGTGCCGGACCGTGTTCCGGTTGACGGGGTCGGTGATGGCGCTCTGCTCGTACGAGCCGGGCGGCCCCGAGGGGCCCGCCTCCTGGATCAGCACGACGTCGGCCGTCTGGAAGAACCCGGCCACCGTCGTGGTCCACTTGCTGTCCGTGTTCGCGCCGCCCCGCGAGGTGGCGCTCGCACCCTGGATGTTGTTGGTGATGACCGAGGTCTGCGACAGCGGCGCGGCGACGGCGGGCACGGCGGTGCCCACGCTGACGCCGACCGCGGCCAGCGAGGTGCTCAACAGCGCCGCCACCGTCAGCAGCACCCGTGGCCGCACGGTCGCCCGCCAGGCCTGAAACACCCTGTGGAGTAATGCCGAGTACGCCTTCACGAGCCCGCCTTCCGCGGTGGGCGGCCAAAAACGGGCAGGCACGATATCGGTGGAGCGGGACTGTTGACGAGCGGGCCGCCGACGGGCGTCACCGCGGCGGCGAAGTCGCTGCTGAGATGGCGCGAGCGGTTTCGGGTGGAAGGCTTCATGCGCGGGAAAGCTTCATGTGCGGATCTCCTGTTGGTCATCTGGTGCAGCGTCATACCGCTTGCCAGTCTATGCTCATGACAATAGAACAGATGTCCGGCAGGAATCTATCCGCGGGCTGCCGGTTCTCTCGTTCGTGTCCGGCTTGTCAAACCGAGGCCATTCACCGCGCGTTCGCGCCGACGGGTGGGGTGGCGTGAATTCTCGGCCCGGTGGTTCAGGCCCTGGCGGGAGCGGTGCGCCCGACGAGGCCCGCGCGCTCGTGGCGAACGCCGTCACCGATAGCCGCAGCCGCCACAACCGACAGATCCTCTAAACCGTGTGTGGAGTGCACGTCCAGCTTGCCCGTGGCATCGAGGCTCAGCCGACGCAGCAGCTGGTCGCGGCGAACGAGCTGATCGCGTGCGGCAGATCCCGGTACGGGACGATCTCCTTGCCCTACTTCTCCGGGCACCAGAGGTGCACCCGTGCCTGATTGCGCGGCTCCAGCTCGACGCCCAGGTCTCAGGGGGCAGACAGGCACCGCTGGGTCACCACGCCCTCCGCCTCCCACAAGGTGTCCTCGTCGAAGAAGAACAGGTCGTGGTCCCGGATCCCCGCCCTGAGGTCCGACCGGCCGGCCGCGCTTCGACCGGTAGATCTCTGTGAGCCGGTCGATCGCCTTGTCCTGGGTGGCGAAGCCGGTCTCCTCGGTCTGCTTCCCCGCAGCGTTGCGGTAACGGATCGTGTAGTCGTGTGGGCACTTCGACCACCGCGTCTGCGGGTGCTCGCGGTCCTTGAGGAAGGTGCCCATGCCGTGGGGCAAGGTCCTCGGTGCCATCGACGTCGGTCTCCATCCCGTCCAATGCTGACGAATTTGCTGACCGCGGATGGTTCACCAAGCCGCTGACCTGGGAGGAGGGTGAACCATGTGGTATGTGGTAAAACTTCATCGGGCGCACCCCAGGAGGACATCGTCCGGGCCCGCACCGAGTGGCAGGCCGCCTCCGACCGCTTCGGCGCCGTCCAGGACTACCCCGGCGACCGCCTGCCCGCCCCTTCGAACTCCCCACCATCCCGCTGAAACCGCGCGGACGAGCCCTCTGACCAGCGACTTTCGCCCCGGCGGGGAGCCGGCGGTCACACCCGCTCGGCTTCCCTCTGTCCCTGCTCCCGAGCGAGGCGCACCCCGAAGTCCGCGCCCATCAGTGTCGTGGCCTGCGCGCCATCCCTGGCCGGTTCCTTCCCCAGCACCACTCACCGGCCCAGGCGCAGCCGCTCCTCCGCCTGGCCCTGCCACCCATGGTGTCCGCGCGCCCGCAGGGGCCGGTCATCTCCTCCTCCATGGCCTGATCTGGCAGATTCTGGTCATTGCGGTCATGTCCGGCCGGGCGGAATGATCAGGGCATGCCCCCACCGCACCGCGTCGTGATCGTCGCCTTCCCCGGCATCGAGCTGCTGGACGCCACCGGCCCGGCCGAGGTGTTCGCGGTCGCCTCCCGGGTCGCCGAAGCCGGCCGGCCCGGCTACCTCGTGCAGATCGCCACGGTGGACGGCGGCCCGGCGGTCACCTCCAGCGGGGTCCGGCTGATGGCCGACCTGACCCTCGCGGAGGTGGCCGGCCCGGTCGACACCCTGCTGGTGGCGGGGGCAATCGAGATCGTCGACGGTGGTGTGGAGCCGGTGATCGACCACGAGGTCACCCGCTGGCTGCGCCGTGCGGCACCCCTGGCCCGGCGGGTCGGCTCGATCTGTGCGGGAGCGCATCTGCTGGCCGCGGCCGGGCTGTTGGAGGGCCGGCCGGCCACCACGCACTGGCTCACCGCGGCCCGGCTGGCCGCCGAACACCCCGGCGTCCGGGTCGATCCCGATCCGATCTTCATCCGTGACGGGCAGGTGTGGACGTGCGCCGGCGTCACCTCCGGAATGGACATGGCGCTGGCCATGGTCGCCGAGGACCACGGCCAGGACCTCGCGCTCACGACCGCCCGGATGATGGTGATGTACGTCAAACGCTCCGGCGGCCAGAGCCAGTTCAGCGTGCCGCTGTCCGTGCAGAGCTCCGAGGACGACCGGATCGACGAGCTGCGGATGTGGATCGCCGAGCACCTCACCGAGGACCTGTCCCTCGAAGCCCTGGCGGCCCGGACCCACCTGAGCGTGCGCCACTTCACCCGGCTGTTCCATCAGCGCACCTCCACCACACCGGCCGCCTACGTGGAGGCGGCGAGGCTGGAGGCCGCCCGGCGACTGCTGCAGGACACCGACCGGAGCCTGCCCGAGGTCGCCGCGGCCAGCGGCCTCGGCTCCGTGGAGACCCTGCACCGCGTCTTCCGGCGGCGCCTGGGCACCACCCCGGCCGAGTACCGCCGCCGCTTCTGACCCGTAGACCACACCACCCGCCGGCCTGCGTCCGCCCACGGCCGGGCTTCGCCATGCCCGCACGGCATCGACCAGCACACCTTGGAGAAACCATGTCCCGCACGAAGGTCGTACCGATCCCGGTCATCGGCCGGCATAACATCAACGCTTACCTGCTGCTCGGCCGGCGGCCCGTCATCGTCGACGCGGGAACCCCAGGTAGCGGCCGGAAGATCCACGAGCAGGTCACCGCCCACGGCGTCGACCCCGCCGACGTGTCGCTGATCGTCATCACCCACGGCCACATCGACCACTTCGGCTCCGCCGCCGAACTGCACCGGCTCACCGGCGCCCCCGTCGCCGGCCACATCGCCGATCTCGGGCCCTACCGCTCGGGCCGGGTCCGCGAACCCTACCTGCCCACCGGCCCGATGGGCCGCCTCATGGCCCGCAACAAGAACCTCCACGTCCAGGCCGAGCCCGTCGAACCCGACGTGTTGATCCGCGGCGAGACGAGCCTGGAGGACTTCGGGCTCGCGGCGCGCATCATGCCCACCCCCGGCCACACCGCCGGATCGGTCTCCGTCCTCACCGACGACGGCGACCTCGTCGCCGGCGACCTGATCGCGGGCTCCTTCATGGGCCTGATCCCCGGCAAGCCGGCCGACCCGCCCTTCCATGACGACCCCCGGCAGAACCTCGCCAGTCTGCGCGCGATGCTCGCCCTCAACCCGACCAGCCTCCACGTCGGCCACGGCACCGCACTCGACCCCGGCCGGGTGCGACGGTGGGCCGAGAAGGAACACGACCGCCTCGCACGACTCGACGCCGCCGGACGCCTCACCACACGCAGCGAGTAGCACCCCCACCGGCCCAGCGTGAGGACGGGGCAGCACTCGGTGCCCACCTCCCACGACCCACCGGGCGCGCCGTCAGCGGTGCCGCCCCGCCCACGACCACCGGCTACCCCGATCCCCTGCTCCATGCCCCTCACCGCGCGGTCCGTGCGATCAGCTTGGACGCGGCGCACCGCGGTGCCCGGCTCTCCAGCCGGCCGCGGTGCCCTCGCCACCGTTCACCGCGCACCCCGACCGCCGCGGGACCGCGTTCAGTCGTAGAGCGCCACCCGGACTGGACGCTCCCGCCCCGGTCCGCACCGTCCCCCGCGCCGTGCGGCGCCGCGCCCGTCCGCGCACCGCGGCCGTCGGCCGTCGCACGCCGCCTCCCGGCCGAACGGTAGATTCGCTCCCCCACCACCGACCGAGGGAGCGCGCCCGTGCCCGAGCGGCCCAGCCTGCTGTACGTGACCGACCTGGCCTACCCGGCCCGCGGGCGGCGCTACGGCGACGAGGACGTCTTCCTCACCTCCCGGCTGCGGGAGTGGTTCGACGTGGCCCTATGCCACCCGCTCGACGCCGCCGCCCTGATGGCCCGCTTCGACGGGGTCGTGGTGCGCAACAGCGGGCCGGTGCTGCACTACCGCGAGGCGTACGCGCGTTTCCGCGACCGGGCCCTGGCCGAGGGCGTACGGGTCTACAACCCGCTGACCGGGCGCGGGGACATGGCCGGCAAGCGGTACCTGCTGGACCTCACCGAGGCCGGATACCCGGTCATCCCCACCGTCGACCGGCCGCAGGACCTCGATCGGCTGCCCGCCGTCGACCACTACGCGGTCAAGCCCGAGGAGGGCGCCGACAGCATAGGCCTGCGCTTCGTCACCCGCGCGGAGCTGGCCGGCCTGGTGTGGGGCGGGGTGCTCGTCCAGCCGCGGATCGACTTCCGGTACGAGGTCTCGTTCGTCTTCGTCGACGACGCCTTCCAGTACGCCCTCCACGCCCCCGACCCGGCCGCGCGCTGGGTGCTGGAGCCGTACGAGCCGAGTGAGGCCGACCTCGCGTTCGCCCGGCGCTTCCTCGCGTGGAACACCCTCGACCACGGCATCCAGCGAGTGGACGCCTGCCGGGCCCCGGATGGGCGTCTGCTGCTGGTCGAGCTGGAGGACCTCAACCCCTACCTCTCGCTGGACCTGGTCCCCGAGGAGACCCGCGAGGGCTTCGTCCGGGCCATGGCGGATTCCCTGCACCGCTTCCTGGCCTGACCCGGCGCCCGCCCGCGCCCTGCCCCGCCCTCCGCCCGCGCCCCGCCAGGCCGTCACGAGCCGGGCGCCGCAGTCCCCGCCGCCGTCACGACCGCGGCACGCCCCCGATGAAGTCCTTCAGGGCGTCCATCCGGCTCCGCCGGCCGGGCGGGTAGCGGCGCAGCGCGCGCTCGGCCCGGCGGGAGCCCGGCGGGTAGCGCCAGCGGGCCCACGGCGAGTCGGGCTCGGCCAGGCGCAGGCAGGCGATCAGCGCGACGAGAGGCACCAGCAGGCCGATCACCCCGGCCGCCGTCTTGCCCTTGAGGATCGCTCCGACGGCCAACACCACGTCGACCAGCAGCAGTACCACGAAGGCCAGGTGGGCGGTGGGCCCCTGGCCGGCGTCGGAGAACGGGTTGAACCCGGCGACCAGCAGCAGGCCGACCGCCCCCGCCAGGAAGGCCACGTCGACGGACTTGCGCCCCTCTCGGGTCCAGTAGACGTCCTCCAGGTGCAGCCACAGCGCGTACTCGTCCAGGGTGAGGGCGGCGCCGGCGCCGAACAGCGCGGCCAGGATCTGCACGCCTGGGGTGTCCGGGCGGTAGGCGAACTCCATCGCGCCGGCCACCAGCATCGCGAGAATCCCGTACACCTCGTGGTGCACGTGGGTGCCGCCGACCTGGACGTCGCGGAAGGGGCCGCGGCCGGCCCGGATCAGCCGGGTGATCACCCGGGTACCCACGAAGGTGAGCACGAACGCGCCGACCATCCACAGGCCGATGCCGTGGTCGGGCACGGTCACCACCACGTCGACCTCGGTGTCCGCGGAGCCCACGTCGCGGCCCTGTCAGCCGCCGTGCGCCGGAGCGACGCCCGCTCCGCGCCGGCTACCCCGTCGCAGCCCGCCACGCTTCGGCACCACGCACCTCCGCACCTGCCGCGCCTCCCGCACCGGTCCGCCGCAGGGCGTCGGACGGGCCCGGGGGCTCCTTCGACCAGCCTATCCGGATCACGTGGAAGCGGCCCGCAGGCGTATCTCAACGCCGCTGCCCCGAACGCCGCTGCCCCGGATCCTGCCCCGGGGCAGCGGGTGCTCACCCGGCGACAGCAGCCCCGGGGCAGCTGCTCGCCCATCGGCGGGCCCACCATCCGGGCGCCCTGGCTCCCGCGGCCCGACCACCGTCACGCGGCGTTCAGGCACCTGGGGTTCAGCGGGCGGGCGGGGCGGCCCGGACGCGTCAGCACCCGGACGGCGGCCCCGGCCGTACCCACCGCTCGCGCAGGCTCGTTGAGGGAGCATGCGGACGATCACAGCAGCCACACACACCCGGCGCGCCCTGCTCACCACGGCGGCCGGGGCGGCCACCGGCTTCGGGCTGACCGCCGCCGGGCCGGCGCGGGCGGCGGGACGGCTCGGCGGGCGGCCGGGGCGGCGGGTCGCCGTGCTCGGCGGCGGGGTCGCAGGTCTGAGCGCGGCGCAGGAACTGGCCGAGCGCGGTTACCGGGTGACGGTCTACGAGCGCAACGGAGTGCTGGGCGGCAAGGCTCGCAGTATGGACGTGCCCGGCACAGCCCGGGGCGGGCGGCGGCCGCTGCCCGGCGAACACGGCTTCCGCTTCTTCCCCGGCTTCTACCGGAACCTGCCCGACACCCTGCGCCGGATCCCGCTGCCCGCCGGTCCGGTGGGCCGCACCGTCCACGACAACCTGGTGAACGCGACCGAGGAGTTGTTCCCCCGCGCCGGCGGACGGCCGGCGCTGCGGCTGCCGTTCCGTACCGTGACCGCGCCCCCGCTGCTCGGTGAGCTGCTGCCCGACGCACTGCTCCAGACGCTGACGGGGCTGCTGGACACCGCCCTGCACCTGCCGGCCGCCGAGGTGGCGTACTTCGCCAACCGGGTGCTGGTCCACTTCACCAGCTGCGAACTGCGCCGTCGTGAGCAGTGGGAGCGCGTCCCGTGGTGGCGGTTCATCCGGGCCGGCGAGATGTCGTACGACTACCAGCGGCTGCTCGGCGTCGGCATCACCCGCAACGTCGTCGCGACCAAGGCCGAGGAGGCCAGCACCCGCACCGTCGCCCGGGTCCTCCAGGCGTTCGTCTACAACGTCCTGGGCCGGGGCAACGACGGCGAGCCGGACCGCGTCCTCAACGCCCCGACCAGCGAGGCCTGGATCGGCCCGTGGGAGGCCCGGCTGCGCTCCCTCGGCGTGCGGTTCGAACTCGGCGCCGAGGTCGAGGAGTTGCTGTACGGGGACGGCCGGATCACCGGGGTGCGGCTGCGGGGCGTGGACGCCCCCGTTCTGGCCGACCACTACGTCAGCGCCATGCCGGTCGAACACGCCCGCGCCACCTGGGGGCCCGGACTGCGCGCCGCCGACCCGCAACTCGCGCGCTGCGACCGGCTCCGGACCGACTGGATGGTCGGCGTGCAGTTCTACCTGCGCCGTCGCACCCCGATCGTGCACGGCCACGTCGACCTGGTCGATTCGCCCTGGGCCGTCACCTGCATCGGCCAGGCCCAGTTCTGGCCCGACCGGGACTTCCGCCGGGACTACGGCGACGGGCGGGTGGCCGACTGCCTCTCGGCGATCGTCTCGCAGTGGGACGCCCCGGGGATCGTCTACGGCAGGCCCGCGCTCAAGTGCTCCCGCGAGGAGGTGGTGCGCGAGACCTGGGCCCAGCTCAAGGACTCCCTCAACGGCGGCGGCCGGCGCGTCCTGGACGACGCGGACCTGGTCACCTGGTTCATCGACCCGGCCGTCACCGGCCTCGGCGGCCCGGATCCGGCCAACCGCGAGCAGTTGCTCATCCACCCGGCGGGCACGCTGTACAACCGTCCGTCCGCCGCGACCGCCGTGCCCAACCTCTTCCTGGCCGGTGACTACGTCGCCACCGACATCGACCTGGCCACCATGGAGGGCGCCAACGAGTCCGCCCGCCGGGCAGTCAACGCCCTGCTCGACGCCGACGGTTCTCCGGCCCCGCGCTGCACGGTGTGGCCGCTGTACCAGCCGCCGGAACTGGCCCCCCTCCAGCAGCAGGACGAGGTCCGCTACCGCCGGGGCCTGCCGAACGCCCTCGACCCGGGCTGACGGCGACCGGCTGCGACTGCCGGGTGGCCGGCTGATCCCTCGTCCGGGCGGGGCTGATCCGCCCTACGGGAAGAGGCGCCGGTCACCGGGGTGTACCTGCGCCGTGCATGCGCGAGGTCGGACGTCGAGCCCCGGTTCGATCGCCGGACGGCCGGGTCAGCTTGGTGTCGGCACCCTGGACACGGTTGCCGACACTGCCTGCCGGGCGGCAACGAGCAGCGCCGGCGGGTTGGACTCCCGGCTCACCCAGGCCAGATGGCCGTCGGGGCGGACCAGTGCCGCGCTGACGTCGGACCAGTCGGCCCGGTCGTTTCGCGGGTCGGCGAGCGGCGCGCTGTGCACGTCCAGGCCCGGCTGGATGTCGTGGGCGAGCGGGGCGAGTGCGGCACCGGGCCGGCCGGTCAGGTCGAGCAGGACATAGCGGCCACGGCGCATCAGTGGGAAGAGGCTACCGAGGCCGGCCAGCGCCAGGTCCGGCACCCGGGAACCGATCAGCGGGTGGACGGCGTCGCCGCCCTCGGCCGGGTAGCGGACCGCGAGGCCGGCCGCCCGCACGGCCAGCTCGGCGGAGAACTCGCCGACGGCGCCGATGAGTTCGCTGAGCAGTGAGCGCAGCGCCAGTATCTCCGGGGTGTAGCCGGTCATCAGCGCGGTCTGCGCCCGGGTGCTGCGCAGCAGTTCGACGCCGACCGGGTGGCGTTCGGAGTGGTAGCTGTCGAGCAGTCCGGCGGGGGCGGTGCCGGCCAGCGTCTGGGCGAGCTTCCAGCCGAGGTTGCCGGCGTCCTGGAGCCCCACGTTGAGGCCGGGGCCGCCGGCCGGGAAGTGCATGTGCGCTGCGTCACCGGCCAGCAGCACCCGCCCCTTGCGGTAGGTGCCGGCCTGGCGGGTGGCATTGCCGAAGGTCGAGATCCAGCTGGGCTCGCGCATTCCGAAGTCGGTGCCGGCGATCCGCCGCACCCGGGCGGACAGTTCCTCGAAGGTCGGGGGGCCGCTGCGGGTCCGGACGGTCCGGGCGTCGTTGCCGACCACCCGGTGCACCCCATCGGGAAGTCGGAAGACCATCACCGCGCCGTGCTCGTTGGAGACGGAGTGCCGCTCCGGTGCGTCGTCGAGGACGACGTCCGCCATCCAGGCCCAGACGGTCGCATCGGTGCCGGGGAACTCGATGCCCGCCGCGGTGCGCACCGTGCTGCGGGTGCCGTCGCAGCCCACCACGTAGGCGGCGCGCAGCTGTTGGGGACCGTTCGGGCCGTCGATCAGCACCGTCACCGCGTCGGCGTCCTGGGTCAGGCCGGTCACCCGGTGGCCGCGCAGCAGGCGCACGCCGGCCGAGCGGGCGTGCCGCGCGAGCAGTTCCTCGGTGCGGGCCTGCGGGAGGCCGAGGGTGAAGGGGAACGGCGTGTCCAGCCCGCTGAAGTCCATCCGGTTGGAGAGCCCGGCGAAATGTCCGCTGGGGATCCGCACCCCGTCGGCGAGGAACGGTTCGACGACTCCGCGGCAGGCGAGCAGTTCCAGGGTGCGCGGGTGGATGGTGTTGGCCCGCGAGTGCGGGTCGGGTTCGGCGCTGCGCTCCAGCACCGTGACCTCCACCCCGTACAGCCGCAGTTCGGCGGCGAGCCAGAGCCCGACTGGACCGGCTCCGGCGATGACGACCTGTTCCATGTCTCCTCCTTGGTCAGTGACCAATTGCTTGGCCCCAGTAGACTTGGTCGGTGACCAAGAATCAAGCCCCGACTTCCGCTCGGACCCCGCTGGACCCGGCCGCCGTGGTGCGGGCCGCCCTGGAGCTGCTGGACGAGAAGGGTGCGGACGCGGTGTCGATCCGCGGCACCGCCGAGCGGCTCGGCGTGCGAATGAACACCGTGCTCTGGCACGCCAAGACCAAGGCGCGCCTGCTGGAGCTGATGGCCGAGGCGATCGTCGGCGAGATCTCGCTGGAAGGGTTGCCCGAAGCCTGGGAGGAACGGGTGCGCGAGCTGGCCCGCCGCTACCGGCGCGGCCTGCTGGCCCACCGGGACGGGGCGGCCATCGTCGCCGGGACGTACGCCGCCGAACCCGCGACGCTCGGCTTCGCCGAGGCCGTGATCGCCGCTCTGCTCGGCGGTGGGCTGGGCGAGCAGCAGGCGGCCTGGGCGTTCTGGGCCATCCAGTACCTGGTCCTCGGCCTCACCCAGGAAGAGCAGGCGATGGCCGAACAGGGCGGCGAGCACTCACTCGCCGACGCGCTGGCCCCCGGCGGCTACCCCGCGCTCAGCCGGGTCGCGGCCCACCTCCAGGACGCCGCCTTCGACGAGCGGTTCGAGTTCGGCCTGTCGCTGCTGCTGCACTCGCTCCGGGAGAAAGCCTGACGCGCGGCCGCAACGGGGCACGCCGTGCGGCCCGGCCGCCCGGAGCCTCAGCCGCGGGAGCCAGGGCCCGGGCGGCGCTCTCGCTCCTGTCGCGTTCGGCCAGGACCTGGCGGCGCGGAAGGCACGTCACGCTTCAAAGGTCAGTAATGCCGAATTGCTTTGTTTTCAGACGAGTTCGGTCCTGAGATGAGCTCCCCGACTCATCCGCCCCCAGTTCCTTGAAGGTGTAGGCGCAGACGCGATCACCAATAGCCGCAGAGCTCCGGGATGGCCTGCAGAGGCGCCTGGAGGAGGGAGCCTCCCAGCACACCGGCTGCGTGGCTGGTGCTGTCGACGGCGGCCAGAGGCCGGGCCGCCTGCTTGCAGGTGTGTCCGAAGTTGGGCTCCAGGATGTCCACGCCGGGCTTGGCCTGGGCGGCAGGGGCCGTCACGACGGCGGCAACAGTGGCAAGGGAGAAAGCGACCATACCCGTGGTGGCCCATCGATACCGGCGCACAATTCGATCCCTTCCATAGCGGTACGTACTTCTCCACCAACGAACAGCTCCCCCCGAAGGTCACTGCCGGCCGGCTGTGACGGGCAGCGGCACGGAGACCGGGCCGATCCGGGTGCGGGTGTGCGCGGTGCTGCGTGTCGGGCGTCTGCGGGGGGCTCAGCGAGCACCACCTGCGTCCGGCGCCGGGTTGAAGGAGTGGCTACGGGCCGTTGCCGTCGGGCTCGGCGGAGGCGCCGGCGAACGGCTGTGCCGCGAGCTCGGCGTCGCGATCCGTGTCAGTCGGTTGCCAGGACCTTCACGCCGAGCGCTGTGAGCTGCTTGACGGTGGCGTCGCGCGGGTCGGCGTCGGTGATCAGTCCGCTGATCTTCTGCCAGGGCAGGACGCGGAACCGCGAAGCGGTGCCGATCTTCTCGGACGAGGCGAGGATGTAGGTCTCCGCGGCCCGTGCGGCCAGGGCGCGCTTCATCGCGGCCTCCTCGGCGTCGCCGGTGGTCAGGCCCGCGTCGGGGTGCACGCCGGTGACGCCGATGAGGCACAGGTCGGCGGAGACGTTCTGTGCGGCCTCGACCGCGGCCGCGCCGCAGGCGACCGCGGAGTGCTTGAAGATGCGGCCGCCGAGCAGGAAGAGCTCGACCTGCGGGTGGTCGAGCAGGGCGGCGGCGATCGTCGGACTGTGCGTGATCACGGTGCAGGCCAGATCCTGCGGGAGCGCATGGGCGACAGCCAGGGCGGTGGTGCCGCCGTCGAGGATCAGCGCGCCGCCCGGCCGCACCAGACCGGCGGCCACCGAGGCGACCTTCCGCTTGCCGTCGGGGGCCACGGCCTGCCGGGCGGCGTAGTCCGCCACGGCCGGGGAGACAGGCAACGCCCCGCCGTAGACCCGCTGGCACAGTCCCTCGGCCGCCAGATCGCGCAGGTCGCGCCGCACGCTGTCCTCGGAGATCCCCAGCTCGGCGGCGACGTCCTTGGCGACGATCTTGCCTTCATGGGCGAGCAGGCCCAGTAGGTGGTCACGGCGTTCAGCGGCCAGCATTCGCACTCTCTCCTGTTCTTGCACGTTTCTGCATGTATCGTAGCGCCCCATGACCGACAAGCCCATGCTCATCCTGATCGCCGGGCCCTACCGCTCCGGCACCGACGGCGATCCGCAGGCCATGGCCGCCAACCTCGCCCGACTCGAAGCAGCCGCCTGGCCCGTCTTCGCCGCCGGCCACCTCCCCGTGATCGGGGAATGGATCGCCCTGCCCGTCCTGCACTCAGCCGGCGCCTGCCCCACCGACCCCCTCGCCGACCAGGTGCTCTACCCGACCGCCGACCGCCTCCTCGCCCACTGCGACGCCGTCCTGCGCCTGCCCGGCGACTCCGCTGGAGCCGACCAGGACGTCGCCACCGCCCGCCGCCGCGGCCTGCCCGTCTACCACGACGTGGCCGAGATTCCCCGCCGCACCCCGCAGGAGAGCGCGTGACGAGCCGCCCCGGCATCGACACCCCCGACCACCGCGGCCGCACCGCCTTCGACTACCGCCACCGCGACGGACGCTGGGAAACCCAGCAGCGCGAGACCTACGACCGCGGCAACGGCGCCGTCGTCCTGCCCCACGACACCGAACGCGGCTACGTCCTGCTCACCCGTCAGTTCCGCTACCCGGCCTACGTCAACGACCACCCCGACGGCATGCTCGTCGAAGCGGCCGCCGGGCTGCTCGACGCCGACGACCCGCCGACCGCCATCCGGCGCGAGAGCGCCGAGGAACTCGGCGTCACCCTCGGCCCGCCCACCCACGTCCTCGACGCCTACATGAGCCCCGGCTCCGTCACCGAGCGCCTCCATTTCTTCGCCGCCCCTTACACCCCGGCCGACCGGACCGGGACCGGCGGCGGACTCGAGGAGGACGGCGAAGACATCGAAGTCCTCGAACTGCCCTTCGCCGAGGCCCTCACCATGACCCGCGACGGACGCATCACCGACGGCAAGACCATCCTGCTCCTGCAATGGGCAGCCCTGGACGGACCCTTCGCCCACGCAACGGGCGGCCACTGACACCGACGCCACCCCGGCTGGCGAGGCGCGGCTGAGCGGCGGTCAAGAGTTCCGGTTCGGGTAGTACGTGGTCAGGCGGCCGCGGGCATGAGGCACCCCGGTGCGGGACCGCGTCCCGCGCTTCTATCTCCGACCCGTGTTGTTCCTAGAATGGCCGGGTGAAGGACATCGACGCGATCGCGGCACTGCAGGATCCGGTACGGCGGCGCCTGTACGAGTACGTGGCGGCGCAGGGCCGCGAGGTCGGCCGCAACGAGGCCGCCGAGGCGGTCGGGGTGGCGCGCACGCTCGCCGCGCATCACCTGGACAGGCTGACCGAGGTCGGGCTGCTGGAGAGCGGCAGCCGGCGCCTGACGGGGCGGTCGGGGCCGGGGGCGGGGCGCCCCGCCAAGGTGTACACGCGGGCGCGGGCCGAGCGCGCGGTGTCGCTGCCCGCCCGCGACTACCGCACCGTCGCGGAGCTGCTCGCCGAGGCCGCCGAGGAGGCCGGGCTGGATGCGGGGCTCTGCGCGGCCGCGCGCCGCCGGGGTGAGGCCTCGCGCGGCCCGGCGGCGCCCTGCGGCGGTCTCGAAGAGGCCATGGAGATGCTGGCCGCCCGCGGCTACGAACCGCACCTGGAGGGCGCCGAAGACCTCGAAGGCCCCGATGGCCCCGAGGGAGCGTCCGGGGCCGCCGAGCCCGTCGTCCGGATGCGCAACTGCCCCTTCCACGCCGTCGCGGAGCGCTTCCCGCCGCTGGTCTGCGGCATGAACCTCGCGCTGTTGCAAGGGCTGCTCGGCACGGACGGTCCGGTTCGCGCCCGCATGGACGCCCGGCCGGGGCAGTGCTGCGTGGTGGTCGAGAAATCTAAAAACAACAACGATTGACATAGAAATGGGGGCCGTGCTGGGATGAGGGCCATGACCGCATCCACGCATACCGCCCACCTCGCCCACCTCAACGTCGCCAAACTCCGCCACCCCCTGGACGACCCGCGCACGGCGCCCTTCGTCGAGATGCTCGACCCGGTCAACGCCGCCGCCGACGGCGCGCCCGGCTTCGTGTGGCGACTCGTGGAGGAGGGCGAGGCCGACGCCACCGGCCTGCGCCCGGCGGGCGAGAACGTCATCATCACGCTGTCGGTGTGGCAGACCCCAGAGGCACTGTGGGACTTCACCTACCGCAGCGGGCACCTGGAGGCGATGCAACGGCGCCGCGAATGGTTCGAGCGGCACGTCGAGGCGCACCTGGTGCTCTGGTGGGTCCCCGCCGGCCACCTCCCGACCGTCGACGAAGCCCTGGAGCGGCTGGCGGACCTGCGGGCGCACGGACCATCCCCTCGCGCGTTCACCTTCACCGCCTCCTACATCGCTGCCGAGGCCGCCCAGCACCTCCAGGCCGCGCCGCCGGCGCAACCCGAGCACGCCGTCCCGAGCGCCCAGCCGACGCCGGTCGGGGACGCGACGGCGGTGTAGGGCAGGCACGCCCGGTCCGGCCAGCGGGGCTGACAGCGTTTACCGTACGAGCGTCGCGAGCACGGCCGGCAGCGGGCCCGCGCAGCACGCAGCGCAGGCCACGACCGCGACCGCGACCGCGGGGGGGGGGGGGGGGAAAAGGGGCGACGTCGCACCCCGCCACCACATCCCCAGGAGCGCCCACCAGAGCAGAGGAGAGAGAGGG
>NZ_JBVHXY010000022.1:101616-120646 GCF_055569215.1 Kitasatospora sp. NPDC029312
CGTTTACGGTGCGGCTGTCGAAATCGCGCCTGGCAGCGGCCCCCAGCAGCACCAATCCCGACCCACAGCCGCCACCGCAACCGTGCCGGCGCCGGCGCGGAACAGGCCCCGCGGCCGCGACGGGCAGGTAGGGGTGGTGGTCATTGGGCGGCGTCTCCGAACAGAGTCGCCGGAACACCGCAGCGTTCGGCGAGCTGCGAGATGCGGTAGCTCGTCACACCGCCGACCGTAGACCTTCGACCCGACTCGAAGGTCAAGCCCGCGGGGCCGCGGCAATGGTGAGCGTTCAGGCGTGGAACCTGTTTCCCTCCGGCCGCTCCAGGTCTGGGGCGGCTTGTCGGGAGGCCGGGTTGGCAGCGGGATGGACCTCGCCGCCCGTCTTCAGCCTCCCCGGTGGGAGGACGCGGGACTGGGGCGGTGCTGGAGGTCGACCGGATTCTCCCCGTCGACCGGGGGACGGCTGGCAACGACGCCCGGCGCGCTCGTGGATGCTTCGCTCAGCGCGGGTGTAGGTGTCTGGGGCGGCATCCTGCTGGGAGTCGAGGTGCGGTTCGTGGCGGACGGCGGAGCGGCCGGTCCGGTGCCGGCCGAGGGCGTGCCGGGAGTCGGCGTCGGCGCGGCGGGTTCGGCGGTGGCGGTGCGGCCCGGGGAGCCTGCCGAGGCCGGGGCCGTGCTCTGGGCGGGAGAGGTGGCCGGGGTGGGCGAGGTGCCTGCCCCGGATGCGCAGGCACTGACCGTAAGAGCGAGGAGCAGGCCGGCTGCCGGGAGCGCGATGGGTCTCTTCACGGGTACATGCCCTCCAGTCTCGTGCTGTCCCCGCTTGGACGGCCGTGACGGCGGGTTGGTTCCGAATTCCTGCCCTCCCGGCGGGAACAACCCGGGAGGGCAGGACGCGAACGGTCAGCGACGAGTGATTACCGGGGTGTTCCGTTCAGCGTTGGGCGTGGTGAAGGCGACCGGGCCGGTGCTGGAGGGAGTCGTCCCGGCCCGGAGGGCGAGGCCGCCGGCGACGGCGTACATGGCCTCGTCGAAGGCCTGGCCGCCGACGGGGGTCTTGCCGACCGCGAAGGTCGCGACCGCCTTTCCGTTGACGACCGAGGTGGAGAGGTAGTCGCCGACCATGCCGCCCTGTGTGGTGGAGGCGATCTGCGACAGCGCCATCGGCCCGGCGACGGTTTGGGCGCTGCTCCAGGTCGCGCCGCCGTTGGCGGAGGAGATGAAGCCGACCTCCAACTGGCAGGTGGAGGCGGTGCAGTTGGCGTTCGGGTAGAAGTAGTAGTACAGCCCGAGCTTCGCGCTGGAGCCTGAGGTGGCGTGGTCGACACCGAAGCCCGGGATGAAGTGATCGGCGCCGCTGGTGACGGCGTCGATCGGCACCCGGGTCACGGCCGACCAGGTGGTGCCGTCGGTCGAGGTCGAGTAGACGATGTCGTTGGCCGGGCAGCCGGAGCGGAAGCGGCAGTCCTGCCAGGCCACGTAGATCTTCCCGCTCGCGTCGATCTCGGCCGACGGGAGGCCCTCGCCGTCGCGCAGGTTGCCCGCCACGCCGTGCGAGCTGACGTTGGCGACCAGGACGGTGGAGCTCCAGGAGGTGCCGCCGTTGGTGGAGCTGAAGGAGCGGACCGAGCTGCCGTCGGTGGAGAACGGCACGACGACGGTGCCGTTCGGCTGCACCAGCGGCTGACCGCCGAGGCCGGTGTTGGTACCGGACGGGCTGAGCGGGGTGGACCAGGTCGTGCCGCCGTCCCGCGAGGTGGACATGACCACGCGGTTGCCGGCGGAGGTGATGTCGACCTCGATGTAGCAGTTCCCGTAGTAGGGACTGGTCGGAGTGTTGTCGCAGGCGACCCACTCCTTGTCGTATCCCTGGCCGTCGTTGCCGACCGCCATCACCGGGTTCTGCCAGGTCGTCCCGTCGGCGGAGCGGCTGACGCTCACTCCCGCGCCGTTGACGGCGGAGTCGATGACCAGACCGGTGACCATCCAGGTGCCGTGCTTGGCGTCGTAGGCGACCGACGGGTCGGACACCCGGGCCCAGCTGCCGCCGCCCTGGTAGGTGGTGATGCCCGGCAGCATGCCGTGCTGCCAGGTCGCGCCGCCGTCGGTGGAGGTGTTCCAGCTGATGTCGGAGGCGCCGCCGTCGGTGAACCGGCCGACCTGGGAGGAGGAGACGATCGTGCTGCCGTAGGCGAAGGTGTCCGGTTCGAGCTCGGTGGCGTGCTGGCTGCTGCTGTTGGTGAAGGGGTCCGTGGAGACCTGGACCAGACTCGGCCCGGTGCCGTTGACGGTCAGGGTGAACGTCGAGGTGTGGCTGACGGAGGCGCCGGTACCGGTCACGGTGATCGGGTACGTGCCGGGCGGGGTGCTCGCGGCGGTGGAGACGGTCAGCGTGGCGGAGCCGCCGGCCGTGACCGAGGCGGGGTTGAACGCGGCCGTGGCACCTGCGGGCAGGCCGCTCGCCGAGAACGCGACCGTCTGCGCCGATCCGGAGGTGACGGCGGTGGAGAGGGTGGACGTGGCGGCGGCACCGGCATTCACGGTCGCCGAGGCGGGGCTGTCGGTGAGGGAGAAGTCGTCGGAGACCACACCGCCGCTGACCGTGACGTCGTCGTAGAGGGTGTAGGTCGCGTCACCGGCCCAGTTGTCGTCCTGGTTGCTCAGTGTCAGCGTGTAGGCGTGGCCTGCGGTCAGGTTGGCGGTGATCTGCTTCCAACCGGCGCCGTTGGTGCAGGTCTTGGGCAGGACGGTGCTGGTGGTGCCGGTGGTGGTGTCCTTGAGGGTCGCGGTGGCCCAGTCGTAGGTGACGGTGTCCGGGCAGGTGACGTCGTACCAGAAGCCGAGTTGGGGGCTGCCGGTCGGCGCGGTGAAGGACTGGGTGATCGAGGAGGCGCCGTTGGTGGGCGAGCTGCTGCCGAGCATCGCGGCGTAACGGCCGCTGTGCGGGCCGCCGGCGGTGACGGAGGTGGTCCCGACGGCCGTCCAGCCGGTGAGGGTGCCGGTCTCGAAGTCGCCGTTGGTCACCGAGGTCGCGGCGGTGGCGGGGGCGGCGTTCCAGGCGGCGCCGGCGAGGGCGAGGGCGGCGGAGGCGAGGGCGGCGAGTGGGCGCCGCCAGGCCGGTGAGGTGCGGGGGTGTTTCATCCGGAACTCCCTGCGTGGGGTGTCTGGGGGTGCCGACCAGGCGGGGCGGGCCGCAGTCCGGGGGTACTGCGGGCCGCCCCGGATCCGTGGCGCCGGTCAGGCGAGGGTGACGTCGTCGTACGTGGTGAAGGTGGCGTCACCCGTCCAGTTGTCGTCGTGACTGGTCAGGGTGAGGGTGTAGGAGTGACCGGCGGTGACCGCGGCGCTCTTCTGGACCCAGCCCGAGTTGGCGACGCAGGTCTTGGCGAGGACCGTGGTCGTCGTGCCGGTGGTGTTGTCCTTGAGGGTGGCGGTGGCCCAGTCGTAGGTGACGGTGTCCGGGCAGGTCACGTTGTACCAGAAGGACACAGTGCTGGTGCCGGTCGGCGCGGTGAAGGTCTGCGCGGCTGAGGAGTCGCCGTTGGTGGGCGAGGTCGAGCCGAGCAGGGCCGCGTAACTGCCGCTGTGCGGGGTGCTGGTGGTGACGCCGGTGGCCGGGCCGGTGGCGGTCCAGCCGCTGAGGCTGCCGCTCTCGAAGCCTCCGTTGGTGACGCCGCCGGTCGGGCCGCCGGTGACGGTGAGGTTGTAACCGGCGGTGTGGGTGGCGGAGGTGCCGGTGCCGGTCACCGTGATGGCGTAGGTGCCGTTCGGGGTGCTCGCGGAGGTGGTGACGGTCAGCGTCGAGCTGCCGCCCGAGGTGACGGAGCCGGGGCTGAATGAGGCGGTCGTTCCGCTGGGCAGGCCGGAGGCGGTCAGGTTGACGGTCTGGGCGGCACCCGAGGTGGTCGCGGTGGAGACGGTGCTGGTGGCGGAGGAGCCGGCGGTGACGCTGCCGGAGGCAGGGTTCAGGCCGAGCGAGAAGTCCGCCGCCGGCGTGGTGCAGCCGGGCAGGGTGAAGGAGGAGAGGCGGGTGGCCCAGTTGAAGCTGCCGTTGGCGGGCTCGTACTCGTCGGTGTACCAGAAGGTGCAGTCGTCGGCGGGGTCGATCGCCATCGAGGTGTAGTCGCCCCAGCGGCTGTAGCCGGTCTGCGAGCCGGCGCCGGTGATGGCGGTGGTCTCCCCCTGTGTCATGGTGCCGAGCGTGTCCGCGGCGAGGCGGCCGGTGTAGCGGATGGACGGATGGGTGGTGGAGGACGACTGCGAGTAGCCGAGGGCGGTGTTGCCGGCCTTGTCCTGGGCGATCGAGCCCATCCAGCGGTAGGTGGAGTCAGGGGCGTAGGTGCCCTGCTGGTAGACGGTCGGGTTGCCGCCGGAGAGCCGGAACTCGTACCACCGAGCGCCGACCGAACTTCCGGCGGTGACGGAGTGGTTGACCACCAGGGACTCGTGGTCGCCGTAGTTCCGGTAGGCGAGGCGGAACATCAGCCGGTCGGACAGCGAGTCGAGCTTCTGGGTCGTGCCGCCCTGCGGGACACAGGTGCCGGAGGTGCCGCAGGCGGTGGTGTACGCGGCGACGGTGAGCGAAGTCGGGCTGGTGAAGGTCGAGTTGGCCGGGGTGTTCCAGTCGACGTGGAACTTCCAGTACGCCAGAGAGGTGCTCGTCGTCCCCAGGCCCATCAGGGTGGCCGGCTCGCCGGCGGGCGGCGCGGTGCTGCCGTCCAGATCGGAGGCGAGTAGTCCGCCGTACGAGGAGGAGGTGGTGTAGCACTGCTGGGTGGCGGCGGCGCCGGTCAGCATCTTCGCCCGGTCCATCGCGCACGCCTGGGCGTTCAGGAACGCTCCGGCCGGGGTGAACATGTTGTAGGTGATGTAGTAGCCGTCCGGCCACACCGAAAGCTTCGGGTAGTCCGGGAAGTCGGCGAACTGGAACGCGTACCGGTTGTACGTGCCGGTGGCGTCCGCGCTGGTGGAGACGGCCACGCACTCGTAGTAGGGGCCGGAGGCGGAGGAGACGTTGGCGAACTGGGTGACCACCCAGCGGCTCGCCAGGGTGTCCCAACGGACGACCGCGTCACCGTCGTTGGTGGACTGGCAGGAGCCGCCGAAGCCGGCCCACAGGGTGCTGGTGTTGGTCGGGGCGAGCAGCGTGGCGCCCGTCTTGGAGTACACGGCGTACGCGGTGTTGACCGTCTCGACGATCTGGGTGGAGCCGACCGCGGCGTTCGGGTCCGGCGGCACGCCGGTCACCGAGTAGTTGGCCGAGCCGATGCCGTCGAAGCTCGCGCCGGTGGACGGGACGGACGGGCCGCCGGGCGTGCGCTGCACCACCGGATCGGGGATGTGCGAGGCCGGCGGGTGCGGCAGGCGCTCCTCGTGGTCCTTGCCCTTGTGCTGGGGGCCCGGCTCGACGGTGGCAGCGGCCGCCAGGTCCCGCAGCGGGGCGGAGGTGTCGTGCCGGACGGCGGCGCCGGAGTCGGCGGACTGCTGACCGGGAGGAGTGGCCGGCGTCGCGTGGGCGGTGGCCGCGCCGAGCCAGAGCCCGGGCAGGACGGCGAGGAGGGACGCGAGCGCGGCGATCCGTCCTCTTCGCAGGGGCGAGCGTGACACAGAACATCCTTTCGACAGCCGGGGATCACCCGACAGATGAGGGAGTGAAGGACGTTCACGCAGAAGTGCGCGCGTGTTCGCAACTCGGAAGTGTGTCCCTGGACATGACATCGCACAAGATGTGAGACCAAATCTCATGCGGCGGCGACGGCGCCGCCACTCGTCTTACGCAACAAGGGCGTTGAGGCATCGCATGAGCGCCACGCCGACATCGACCTGCGCGACGGAGACCGCGAGCACCGCCCCGGCGGCCGGCCAGACCCGGCACCAGCGGCTCACCGGACGCTCCCCCCGCAAGGCGGCCACCCGCGCGGCGATCCGGTGGCGCAGGTAGGCCAGTGCCGAGGGCGGCGCGGGCAGACAGGCGATGGCGAGCGCGGCACGAGCCAGCGAACGCGTCGCGACCAGGCGCGAGGAGACCACCTCGGCCGCGACCTCGTCGGCCCAGCGCTCGATGCCGAAAGCGACCTCGTCCCGCAGCCGGGCGAGCAGCGGATTGGCCACGACCGCGTACTGCGCGACAGCCGCGTAACGGTGGTGACGGAACATCAGGTGCGCGCGTTCGTGGGCCAACAGGACGGCACGCTCCTCGCTGGTCAGCGTGCGCAGCATCCCGGTCGTCACCACGATCCGCCCCGGGCGGCCCGGAAGCGCGTAGGCGTCGGCGCACTCGTCGGCCACCACGACCAGGTCGCCCGCGGCGGGGGCGGCGCGCACCGCGCCCAGGGCCCGCCGCTCCGCCGCGCGCCGCCCGCCCAGGCGGAGCAGGCGCACGACGACGACACCGAGCACGGCCGCGGCCAGCACCCCGAAGCCCCACGGCACCGGATCGGCCGCCGCCAGCACACGCTGATCACCGCCCACGTACGTGTGTACCTGCGGGAGGTTGGCCAGACCGGCGACCGCCAGGACGGACAGTCCCCACAGGGTAGCCGCCCCGGCCGTAACGGTGAGGCACACGAGCGTGCGGACCGCGGCGGCCGGGGCGAGGTGGCGCGAGACCGACGGCCCGGCCGCGGCCAACACGGCGGGCGCGAGCAGCAGCAGGTAGACGGTGAAGTACACGGGCGGCCCCCCGCATCGCAGTCCTACTCGCGGGCGTCGAGCAGGTCTCGCAGTGCCCGTTCGTCCTCCGGGTCGAGCCCGGCGACGAAGTGCTGCAGAACCGCCGTACGGTCGGCGCCACGGGCGAGCACCTGGTTCATCCGGGAGGCGACCTCGTCCGCCGGCCCCCGACGTGGCGCGTACAGGTGGGCCCGGCCGCACCGCTCCCGGTCCAGCAGACCCTTGGCGTGCAGCCGGCCCAGCACGGTGAGCACCGTCTTGTAGACCAGCCCCGGATCACCGAGCGCCTCGTGAACGCCAGCGGCCGTCATCGGGCTCACCTCTGCCCACAACACGGCCATGACCTCGGCCTCCAGGGCACCGTGCTCGCGCCGCCGCTCGCCCACCTCGCCCCTCCGTCCCCTCCGCCCACGCTTGAACTGGTCGGCGATGGCGGGACTCTACCCGCCCGGAGCGCCGGCCACCCGTCCGACGGACAGCGGTCTCGGCGGCCCGGCCGGGGCCGGCGGAGTCCGCACCCGCCGCAGCACTGTTCACGTGAACGCGGTGGTAGTCACCTGCGGTTGTCGGGCCGCCCGGCGACCACCAGCGGGCGGCTGGCGGGGGCGACGCCGATCGAGTCGGCTGGTGACCGAACGCACCGTCCCGCCGTTCCTGCCGACCTGAAGTCAACTCCGCGCTCTGCGTGACGACTTCGAGGTACCTGGTGGGTGGGGCGCGACCAAGTCAGAGCGCTTTGGGGACCGGCCCGTGACAGCGCCGATGCACGATGGGGGTTGACGGGAGCCGGGTGGGCACGGCCCGCAGGGTCCCGGTGCACGCCGACGCGCGGGGACGGGCCGTGCGACGACACGCTCGGCGGGAGGCGACGGCCGACGAGCTGATGGAGAAGGAGTGGACCGGAACAATGGTGGAAGCACCGAACCGGCAGGACGTCCTGACGGCGCTTGAAGCACTCCCCCGACCCTCGCTGCCCTTCGTGATCGCCGGTATGTTGCCTGGCTCCAGCAGAGCGCCTGGCGCATCGGATTCACCGCCCGTCTCCGCGGTGGCAGTGCATCAGTTGCTGCGGGAGCTGGAGGAGATCCAGTTGGCCAAGGGCTATACGCCGCACCACTGGGAAGGCCAGGGGGTCGAGGTATCGAAGGCCGACATGGCGGTGCTCGACAGACTGGGCAACGCGCAGCGGACCGGCAAGGCCCTTGAGGAGCCGGAGAGGTGGGCGGCCCTGGGGTTGGACCCCAGCGGGCCCGCAGGAGGGACCAAGCTGTGGTGGTCGGTGAAGCACTGGCGTGAAGCCCAGCTGGCCCAGGTCACGCGGGCCCGCGAAGCCGACCGCCGGCGCGCAGTCCTGCGGCAGGACGAAGTGGCCAGGCAGTACAGTCCCGTCCGGGTCGCGGTGGATGCGATCCTGAGTGAACGCGAGGAGCGGTACAGGTCCCGCAACCCCTTCGACGGCCCCCAAGGCTGGTGAGCGACGGACCGGGACGAACGCCGCCGCCCGACCTCCGCCGGACGGCGGCGTCACCGTCGGGTGTCGGTGGCGCCAGGCGCGGTCACCAAGGTGCCCGTCCGATACCTCGGTGACCGCCGTCCGACCGACGGCAGGGGCGGGAGGCGCTCGAGGTAGCCGATGAGTGTGGGACCGCTCTGCCGAGCGGGACGGGCAGCGCGCGCGGCTCGCGTCACCGGCCACCGCGCGCAGCATCCCCGGCTCGTCGCCGGCCACCATGACGGAGGCCGTGGAATTCCCGTGGACGGCCAGCTGTGACCCCGGTGGCGGCCAGTTACGGTGCCTGGCTCCGGGCGGTGTTGCGGTGCGTGATGGCTGAGGTCAGGGGCAGCAGTCGCAGTCGGGCCGACAGCCGCAGGCGTCCGCGGGGTCGGTCGGCTTGAGCGTGGGCGCGGCGAGGGTGCAGCAGGCGTCGCCACGCCAGGCGTCGCGGCCCTCCTTGGCGGCGACCGCCGCGACGATCAGGGCGGCGATCGGGTCCGCCCAGGACCAGCCGAGCAGGCCGTTGGCGAGCAGGCCGGCCAGGAGTACGGCGGACAGGTAGGTGCACAGCAGGGTCTGCTTGGAGTCGGCGACGGCGGAGGCCGAGCCGAGTTCCCGTCCGGCCCGGCGCTGGGCGGCGGACAGCACGGGCATCACGGCCAGGGACAGTGCGGCCAGGGCGATGCCCGGCAGGGACTGCTGGGCCTGGCCGGAGCCGGCGAGCGCGCGGGCGGAGTCGACGGTCACATAGGCGGCGAGGAGGAAGAACGAGACGGCGACGAACCGGAGCGTGGCCTTCTCCCGGGTCTGGCGCACCGCGTGGTCGCGGGCGGAGAACTGCCAGGCGACCGCAGCGGCGGAGGAGACCTCGACCACCGAGTCCAGACCGAAGCCGATCAGCGCCGTGGAGGAGGCCAGGGTACCGGCGGTGAGGGCTACGGCCGCCTCGATGACGTTGTAGGTGATGGTCGCGGCGACCAGCAGGCGGATGCGACGGGCGAGCACGTCCCGGCGGGTCGGCGACGGGCCGAGCGTGCGGACGGCCATCAGCAGCAGCCGTTCTCGTCGGCGTCCACGCAACCGCGGTCCGCCTCGACGGCGACCACGGCGGCCCGAAGGTCGTCCAGCGCGTCTGCGAGCCGGGGGTCCGCGAGCTCGTAGCGGGTGCGGCGGCCGACCGGAACCGCCACAACGAGCCCGCAGTCGCGCAGGCAGGCCAGGTGGTTCGAAAGCCGGGTCCGCGAGACGCCCAACCGATCGGCCAGGTCGGACGGGTGGGCGGGTTCCTCGCGCAGTGCGAGCAGCAGCCGGCAGCGGATCGGGTCGGCGAGCGCGCGCCCGAACCGCGCCAGCACCTCGACCTCGGAAGCAAGAGTCAGCACGCCCGCTGACGATACAGGAAATCCTGAATTCAGGCCCTCATGTCGCTCGTGCCACGACCAGGGCTCGACCGATGATGGCCAGGCACTTCGGTCCGGGTGCTGTCGTGCTCCACACAGCCGCCCCGGCTCTGCGCGCGGCCGGCGCGCAAACAGCCAGCCCAGAGCGCGAGGCCGCTGTGACCGGGGGCTCAACCCGTCCGAACGCGCCGGCCCGGGTCGACCGGGGTGAGAACGCCGAGCCGGTCCTCGATGGCCTCGGCCGCGTCCAGACCCAGGGACGAAGGCGACCTGCCGGTCCACGATGAGCAGGGGCCGGAACTCGGGCCCGGTGAGCGCACCGATGTGCCCCGCGCGCGTACGGCCGGTCGGCGGGGGCAGCGGTGCCGCGCGGCCCGGCCCGCCGACCGGCGGTCAGGGGTGGACGGGCCGGTGACTACCCGGCCTGCTCGCCCGGGGCGTCGGCGAGCCGGGGGTCGGCGGCCTGGGCGTCGCGGAACTCCTCGCGGATCTCCTTCGGCCCGAAGGGCCAGACGCCCTCGACCTTCGACCAGACCAGGTAGGCGAGGCCACCGAGGGCGACCCACGCCAGCGACCACTCGATCGGGTGAACACCGGCGTTGGCCTTGTCCGCGTAGCCGTAGATGACCAGCCAGCCGATGGCGGCGACGATGCTGGGCAGCGGGTAGAGCACCATCTTGTACGGGCGGGCGAGGTCCGGCTGCCGCCTGCGGAGCACTGTGACGGCGGCTATCTGGGCGAGCGCCTGGACGATCACCATGACGCTGGTCAGCAGGGCGATCAGGACGCTCAGCGGCGGGTGAGCGGAGTCGCTGCCGACGTGCCGCGCGAACAGGAAGCCCGCCGCGGTGACGGTGCCCATGGCGACCAGTCCGACGACCGGGAAGCCGTGCGAGGGGTGCAGCCTGGCGAAGGAGCGGAAGAACATCCCGTCGCGGGCCGCGTCGTAGGGCACCCGGGAGCCGCCGAGCAGGCCCGTGAAGACGGAGGCGAAGGCGGTGATCAGGATCAGTACCGTGACGGTGTCGGCGGCGCCCTTGCCCCAGGTCCTCTCCAGCACGGCGGAGGCGACCGACTTGGAGGCGACGTCGTCCGGGTTCAGCATGTCGTGCCAGTCGATCACGCCGAGGACGCCGACCTGCATCAGCAGGTAGATGCCCATGATGGCGACGATCGAGAAGAGGATCGCGCGCGGCATGACCCGGCCCGGGTTCTTGATCTCGGCACCCAGGTAGGAGGCGGTGTTGTAGCCGAGGTAGTCATAGATCCCGATGGTCAGACCGGCGGCGAAACCGATCCAGAACCGGCCGTGGGTGAGTTCGATCGCGCGAGCGGGCCAGGTGAAGGCCAGCGAGGCGTGGAAGTCGGCGAAGGAGGCGAGGATCACCGCGCCGGCCGAGATGATCATCACGACCCACATGGCGACGGTGATCGCACTGATGGACTCGACCCGGCGCCACAGCAGCACCGCGACCAGGGCGAGCACCGCGACACCGAAGACGTCGCCCTGAAGGGTGGTCATGCCGGGCCACAGGTAGCCGAGGTACTGCACCAGTCCCTGGACGCCGGTGGACATGATCAACGGGATGAAGAGCATGGCCGTCCAGACGAACAGGAACGGCATCAGCCGCCCGGTCCGGTACTGGAAGGCCTCGCGCAGGTAGACGTAGGTACCGCCGGCGCCGGGCAGAGAGGCGCCGAGTTCGGCCCAGACCAGGCCGTCGACCAGGGCGAGCAGCGCGCCGGCGATCCAGCCGACGACGGCCTGCGGGCCACCGAAGGCGGCGACCATCAGGGGGATCGTCACGAACGGTCCGATGCCGCACATCTGGCTCATGTTGATCGCGGTGGCCTGGAACAGGCCGATTCTCCGGGTGAAGCCTGAGGACACGGATGGCTCCGGGGTGTGGGCGGCGGACCTGCGAGGTGCGACGGGGTTCAAGTTAGGGAGCCTTACTTAACGCGTCAAGACCCTTCGGGCCTCCGCCCGGCCTCATTGGCGCAACGATTCGGCCGCCCTCCCGACGACCCGCCACCACCGGGGCCGGCGCCAGCACCGCCCCTGTCCACCCCCGGACGACGGCCACTCCCAACTCGCCAGAGCCCCGGCGTGCGGCGCAGCGAGGTGAGCAACCGTCAGGCCTGGTGGGCGACCCGCTTGCGCAAGGCCACGACCGGAGCCTCCCGGCCGGCACCCGCAGCATCAAGGTCGACCTGCTCTTCACCTGGTCCTCCGGTGTACCCGACGGTTACGCGGACGGCCTCTCCCTGACCCTGTCGACCCCCGTGCCGACGCCCGCGCTGACCGTCCCGCCGAGCAGCGTGCCCGGCTACGACCACGTCTTCGTGGTCTACATGGAGAACGAGAACTACTCCGACATCATCGGCAACAGCGCCGCTCCGTACCTCAACAGCCTCGCCAAGGCGAACACTTCGCTGACCCAGTCGTACGCCACCACGCACCCCAGCGACCCCGACTACGTGGCCCTGGCCGCGGGCAGCCGCTACGGACTGACCGGCAACAGCGTCCTGACCACGACCATCGACGCCCCGCACCTCGGCAACAGCGTCGAGGCCGCCGGCAAAACCTGGAAGTCCTACGTCGAGAACCAGAACGGCAACTGCGACACCACCGCGCACGGGCACTACTACCCCGACGACGTCCCCTTCTACTACTTCAAGCAGCTCAAGACCGACCCGGCCTACTGCGTGGCCCACTGGCAGCCGCTCACCAGCATGTTCAACGACCTGAAGTCCACCGCGACGACCCCGAACTTCACCTGGTTCGCCGCCGACGGCTGCGACGACATGGAGGACTGTGGTATCGCGGCGGGCGACACCTGGCTGAAGAACACCCCGCCCGCCATCTTCAACTCCCCGGCCTGGACCACCCAGCGCTCGCTGCTGATCCTCACCTGGGACGAGGGTTCGGTGAAGGCCTTCGGCAACGGCTACCCCAACCAGGTGCCGACGATCCTGATCGGCTCGCAGAACAGCGTCAAGACCGGCTACCAGAGCTCCCAGCGCACCGACCAGTACGGTCTGCTGCGCACCATCGACCAGGCCCTGGGCCTGGCCCCGCTCACCGACAACGACAAGTACGCCGCGACGGTCAACGACGCCTGGAAGTAACCCTGTCGAGCACCTGAGCGGGCCCGCCCCCCGGAAAACCACCCACGGGGGGGGGCGGTCGTTTTTTGTTTGGGGTTGGGGGGGGAGGGGGGGGGTGGGTTCGGAGCGGCGCCCGCTCCCCCCGTCCGCACACCGACCCGGACGCCCCCGTCACGCGGAGGCGCCCGGTGTCGTGCGAGGACGGTCAGGCCGCCGCGAAGGCGTCCGCCCCGTGGAGCCGGCCCGCGGCGGTGAGGGCCTCAGGGGTCAGTACGGAGACCGGGGCCAGGACGCCGCACTGGCGGCAGGCCGGGCCGGTCGCGGTGGAGTCCGGGGGCCAGGCGAAGTGGGTGCTGCCGCACACCGGGCAGTCGCGGCGGGGCCGGCCGGCCTCCATCGCGGCGATCATGCGGCGCAGTACCACCGCGAGACGGGCCGCGGGGTGCCGTTGCGGTGACTCGCACGGCACGATGTCGCAGCCGCCCCAGGTCCGCCGGTGCCACTCGTCGAGCGCGCCGGGCTGGCGGATGCCGTGGTGTTTCTCCTTGCGGCGCCGGGCGGCGCACTCTTCCTCGTACGCGAGCCAGAGAGCACGGGCCTCCTCCAGCTCGGCGAGCGCGGCCATCAGCCGCTCCGGATCGGGATCGCGGTCCTGGGTCGCGATACCGGCCCGGGTGCACAGATGGTCCCAGGTCGCCCGGTGCCCGTAAGGGGCGAACCGCTCAAGGCACTTGCGCAGCGCGGTGCGTCGCTGGGTCGCGACGAGACGTGGATTGCGGACCTGCTCTGCGAGGGCTCTGAAACCGGCCATTCTTCCTACCTCCGTGGGGAGGATCCGACTGGACAGGGATGAGACGTAGCCTGCCCCCACTTGGATCCATCGAACTTTTTTGCGGCTTTGTTGGCGATGTTCCGAGGTGTCGCCGCGGCGCCGGCCCGGTCTTCGGGCGGCAGGGCAAAAGTTGACTGTTGTTCATCTTCCGGCCGGGTATAACCGCCGGTAACGTCCCGCCCGCCCTCCCCAAGGGGACCCCCATCGAGGAGCTGCAATGCGACGACGTACCGGAAGGTTCAGGACTGCCGCCGCGGCAGCCCTGTTCGCCTTGGGTGCCACGCTCTTGGCACCGCCCCCCACCGCGGCCGCCGCGCCCCCGGACGCCCAGGACTACTGCCGGGGCCAGTGCGGCGACATCCTGCCGCCCGGCGCCACCGGCAACGCCACCCTGGTGGAGATCCTCGGAAACAAGCTGTTCGGCACCCACCCCGAGCACTCCACCGACCAACTCGCCCCGTACGGCGCGCTGGCGAGCGGCTATCAGTCGCTCACCGACGACACCCTCGGCAATTTCTTCAACGATGCCTCGTTCGGCGTCCCCGCGGACCAGGTCGGCAAGGTCAGCACGCCCCGCGACGACGTGACCATCACCCGCGACAAGAAGACCGGCGTCCCGCACATCAAGGGCACCACCCGCTACGGCACCGAATTCGGCGCCGGCTACGCCGCGGGCCAGGACCGGCTCTGGCTGATGGATCTCTTCCGCCACATCGGCCGCGGCGAACTGACCTCCTTCGCCGGCGGCGCGCTCGCCAACCAGGGCCTGGAGCAGCAGTTCTGGCCGCAGGCGCCGTACACCGAGGACGATCTCCAGGCCCAGGTCGAGCGCATCCGGGACACCAATGGCGAGCGCGGGAAGCTGGCCATGCAGGACGCCCAGGCCTATGTCGACGGGATCAACGCCTACCGCGAACAGTCCAAGAACGGCCGCTACTTCCCCGGCGAGTACGTGCTCACCGGACATGTCGACGCCATCACCAACGCCGGTGAGATCCAGCCCTTCAAGCTCACCGACCTGATAGCCCTGGCCTCCGTCGTCGGCGGTCTCTTCGGCAACGGCGGTGGCGGCGAGGTCCCCTCGGCCCTGGCGCTGCTCTCCGCCCAGCAGAAGTACGGCGTCGAGAAGGGCACCGAGGTCTGGGAGTCCTTCCGGGAGCGCAACGACCCCGAGGCCGCCAAGACCCTGCACGACGGCAGCAGCTTCCCGTACGCCGTGAAGCCCGCCAAGGCCAAGGGCACGGCGCTGCCGGACCGCGGCTCGGTCACCCCCGAGCCGCTGGTCTTCGACCGCACCGGCGCGGCCACCACCAAGAGCGGGACGCCGCCCCGGGACCCGGTCAAGGCCCCCAGGAAGTACAAGAAGCTGGAGGGCCTCTTCAAGGACGGGGTGCTGCCCGAGGGGAGCTTCGATCCCACCCGGCGCCGCGGGATGTCCAACGCCCTGCTGGTGTCCGGCAAACACTCCGCGAGCGGCCACCCGATCGCCGTCTTCGGCCCGCAGACCGGCTACTTCGCGCCCCAGCTGCTGATGCTCCAGGAGATCCAGGGGCCCGGCATCAGCGCCCGCGGCGCCTCCTTCGCTGGCGTCGGGATGTACGTCCAGCTCGGCCGCGGCCAGGACTACTCCTGGAGCGCCACGTCGTCCGGCCAGGACATCATCGACTCGTACGCGGTCGAACTGTGCCAGGACGACTACCACTACCTGTACCACGGCGTGTGCACGGCCATGGACGTCGTCGAGCAGAAGAACGCCTGGAAGCCGACGACCGCCGACGGGACGGCCACCGGCTCGTACACCATGCGCGTCTACCGCACGAAGTACGGGCCCGTGGAGTACCGGGCGACCGTGGGCGGCAAGAAGGTCGCCTACACGACCCTGAGGTCGTCCTACATGCACGAGGCCGACTCGATCATCGGCTTCCAGATGCTGAACGACCCGGACTACGTCAAGAGCCCGCAGACCTTCCAGAGCGCGGTGCAGCACATCAACTACACGTTCAACTGGTTCTACGCCGACTCCACGCACACCGCGTACTACAACAGCGGCGACAACCCGGTCCGCCCGAGCGGCGTCGACGCCGAGTTCCCGGTGTGGGCGCAGGCGGCCTACGAGTGGAAGAACTGGGTCCCGGCCACCAACACCGCCGAGTACACCCCGGCCTCGGCACACCCCAACTCCGTCGACCAGGACTACTACATCTCCTGGAACAACAAGCAGGCCAAGAACTACACCACGGCCTCGTGGGGCGACGGGTCCGTGCACCGCGGCAACCTGCTCGAGGACCGGGTGAAGAAGCTGGTCGCGGCCGGCGGCGTCACGCGCGCGTCCCTGACGAAGGCGATGGCGGAGGCGGCGCTCACGGACCTGCGCGCCGAGGACGTCCTGCCGGACCTGCTGAAGGTGATCAACAGCTCGACGGTCACCGACTCCACCGCGGCGGCGGCCGTGACCAAGCTGCAGACCTGGCTGACGGCCGGCGGCAGGCGCACGGAGACCACGGCGGGCTCGAAGACGTACGCCGACGCCGACGCGATCCGCATCCTGGACGCGTGGTGGCCGCTGCTGGTCAAGGCCGAGTTCGAACCCGGTCTGGGCACCGGCCTCTACAACGCCTTCGGCGCCAACCTGCCCATCGACGAGTCCCCGTCGGCGGCCCACGGGCCGACCGGATCCCACGCCGGCAGTTCCTTCCAGTACGGCTGGTGGAGCTATGTCGACAAGGACGTCCGCGCCGTGCTCGGCGAGACCGTGCAGGGCGGGCTGCCGCAGAAGTACTGCGGCGGCGGCACCCTGGGCGGCTGCCGGGACGTCCTGATCAGCACCCTGAAGACGGCGGCCGGCAAGACCGCGGCCCAGGTCTACCCGGGCGACACCCTGTGCGCGGCCGGCAACCAGTGGTGCGCCGACTCGATCGTGCAGCGCACCCTCGGCGGTATCAAGCACGGCAACATCAGTTGGCAGAACCGGCCCACCTTCCAGCAGGTGGTGGAGTTCACCTCGCACCGGTGAGGCCCTGAGGAACGGCGGCGGGTCAGCGTACGCGGCCCGCCGCCAGCACCAACCGCGCCAGCTCGGGGTGCACGATGTCGCTGTGCGCCCCGGCCGGCGCCCCGCCGCGCCGGACGACCGCGGCCGCGTCGACGTTCACGCACCCCGACGCCGGAAGCGGGCCGGCCAGCGCCTCGGCGAGCGTGTACGCGCGCGTGCCGGGCACCGCCTGCACCCCGTCGTGCCCCATGGCGCCCCACTTGGCGCCCAGCACACTGCCGACGCCGAACTCCTCGAACACCCCGCGTGCGTCGCCCGCCATCCGGGAGGCCAGCGGGTACATCGTGCCGAGCGCCGCGTCGAAGGAGGAGTGGCAGCACACCACAGGCCCGTCGACACGGTTCTGCTGCCCCCGCAGCACTCCGCCCGCGCGCTCGTCGTGCGGCAGCCGCGCGGCGAACGCGTAGTGCGAGAAGGCCCCCTGGAGCAGCGTCACGGACTTCACCGTGCGCACGCCGTCGGGCAGTCCGCGCAGCGCGAAGGACACCAGCCGGCCGCCGAAGCTGTGCCCCACCAGATGCACCCGCACCGCGGGCGCGACCGCCGCCAGCCGGCCCACGAACGGACCGAGCCCGCGCTCGCCGACCGTCCCCGCCCGCCGCTTCATCGCGTAGTACGTCGCCTGCCGCAGCAGCTCGTGCGCCCCGTCCCAGGGGTCGGGCAGGGAGAACCCCTCGACACCGGGGCGGCGTGCAGCGCCGGCTTCCGGGCCGCCGGACACCGGGCGGCCGGACGGAAGGCCGCCGGACGCCGGGCCGCCGGCTTCGAGGCCGGCCAGGGCCCGGGCGAACTCCTCGCAGACCTCCGCCGTGGGCCCCGCGAACATCTGCGGTCCGCCGTCCTGCGGGACGCCGTCGGTCAGGGTGTCCGCCGCGAACAGTGCCTGCGGCCCGTGCGGCGCCACGTCCACCAGCAGCCGCACCAGCCGTCCGAACTCCTCCAGAGCGGCCTCCCCGGGCGGCCGTTGCTCCAGCAGGCGTCCGATCCGGTCCACCGCCGAGACCCGGTCAGGGAAGGTCTCCAGCAGCGCGTGCCGGGTCTCCCCGTCCAGCGCCCCACGCCGGACGGCCCCCGCGGTGGCGGACCGCGGGAAGTCCGGGATCGGCTCGTCCGGGAACCGCATGGACGGCCACACCACGCCGACGTACCCGATCCTCGCGGCCGGGGCGAGGGCCGGCATCGGAGCGAAGAAGCGGCTGTAGAGCCCGGTCGCCGCGGAGCGGTCGGTGTTCCAGCCGTGCGCGAAGACGATCAGGTCACGGACGCCGCGCCGCGCCACCTCGGCCGCCGACCGGTCGGCCCGTCCGCCCTCGGAGTCGCCGTCGGCGTCGAAGGTCAGCTCCCAGTAGGGCGTCACGCTCATCGCCGGTTCCGCCACGACAGGCCCCCTCGTTCCCGAAGCGGTGCGCCAGATGCGCGCATCGTCCTGCGAACGGGAACGATTGGCCATACGTCACGCCTCATCCGTCGGAAGACGCCCTTCCGGGTCCCGCGCAGTCCCGTGCACGGCGAACGGGCGGTGAATCCGGAACAGGCCTTCCGTCGCAACATACCGACTGGTTAGTCTGAGACGCGGAGCCGGCGCGCGCCCCAGGGCCGCAGTCCGTGCCGCCGTCGCGTCGAAGGAGACCGAACGTGGAAGCCGTGCAGGATGCCGGAGTGGTCGTGACCGGAGCGGGAGGCGGCATCGGTGCCGCGCTGGCCCGCCGCTTCGCCGCCGAGGGCGCCCGGGTCGTGGTCAACGACCTGGACGCGGACCGGGCGCGGGCGGTCGCCGAGGAGATCGGCGGCATCGCGGTCCCCGGTGACGCCTCGGCGGTCGTGGACCGGGCCCGCGAGGCCCTCGACGGCGTCGTCGACGTGTACTGCGCCAACGCCGGAGTCGCCTCGGGCGGCTCCGAGGCCGCCGGGGAGGCCGTCTGGGCTCAGGCCTGGGACGTCAACGTGATGGCGCACGTCCGCGCGGCCCACGCGCTGCTCCCCGACTGGCTGGAGCGCGGCAGCGGCCGCTTCGTCTCCACCGTCTCCGCCGCCGGCCTGCTCACCATGATCGGCGCCGCCCCCTACAGCGTCACCAAGCACGGCGCCTACGCCTTCGCCGAGTGGCTGTCGCTGACGTACCGGCACCGCGGGGTCAAGGTCCACGCGATCTGCCCCCAGGGCGTGCGCACCGACATGCTCACCGCCGCAGGTTCGGCCGGCGAGCTGGTCCTCGCCCCCGGCGCCATCGAGCCGGACGCCGTCGCCGACGCCCTGTTCGAGGCGATGGACGCCGACCGCTTCCTGATCCTGCCGCACCCCGAGGTCGCCGGGTACTACCAGGTGCGGGCCGGCGATCCGGACCGCTGGCTGACCAACATGAACCATCTCCAGCAGAAGTGGGAGGCGAGCGAGGCATGAGCGACGTTCCCTCCGCCGGACCCGGCACGCGGCCCCCCGGCACACCCGCCACCTCGATCTACGCCGCCCAG
>NZ_JBVHXY010000023.1:0-76246 GCF_055569215.1 Kitasatospora sp. NPDC029312
GTGGTTCTGCCGGGGGAGCGCGACATATGGCCTCCCCCCCCCCCCCCCGCCCCCCCCCCCCCCCCCCCCCCCCCCCCCCCCCCCCCCCCCCCCCCCCCCCCCGCGGAGGGGGCTCAGATGATGCCGAAGTCGAACTCCCCGGCGGCGACTGCCTGGATGAAGGAGTCGTGCGCCGAGCGGTCGAAGGCCAGGGCGGGGCCGGAGGGGTCCTTGCTGTCGCGGACCGCGACCGCTTCGGGGAGGAGTGCGTACTCGACGCAGTTGTCGTTGCCCCCGCTGTACGACGACTTCTTGAAGGTCATGGCCTTCTCCAGGGTGGCGAACTCGACACAGTTGCCGGAGTCATTGCTGTGCGAGGACTTCCGCCAGGTGAGCTGAAGGGCGGCCGCATTGGGGTGGAACGTCATGTGAGCTTGTCTCTCTGATCGGTGATGATGGCGAGCGAGTCGTCGAAGCCGAGGGCATCAGCCCGGATTGCATCGAACTTCGCTCCGTAGATTTCTACGTCGGTGACCTCTTCGACCCAGAGGTTGCTCAATGAGCCGTCCACCATGACGACATCGAGATCCTGGCGCTGTGGGAAGCCGAGAATCGTAAAGGCTCCGCCCATCCCGTGGTGGGCCGGTGCACCGATAGGCATGACCTGGATGTTGATGTTCGGCTGGGCGGCCCGATCGAGCAGACGAGACAGCTGTTCGGCCATCACGGCTGGGCCGCCCACGCCGGATCGGATGGCTGCCTCATGGATGACGGCCCACAGTGTCAGCGGCTCGGACCGGGTGAGCGCACCTTGCCGAGCCATGCGTACGTCGACCAGGGCCTCGATGTTGACGTCCGGCTGCATGCTGAGCTTCTTGATGATCTCGCGCGCGTAGGCTGGTGTCTGGAGAAGGCCGGGGATGAAGGCGCCTTCATAGGTGCGGACGGATGCGGCACTGGCTTCAAGGGTGATCAGATCGCCGAGTTCGGGGCTGATGTTTGCGCCGTAGCTCTGCCACCACATCCCGCGCTGCGAGCCGTTCTTGGCCATGTCGACCAGCGTTGAAATCAGCTCGGTGTCATCGCAACGGTACAGTGCGAGAAGCCGCTTGACGTCGTCCACCTTCGTGGCGCCACGGCCGTTCTCGATGCGGGACAGCTTCGGCTGACTCATGCCGTTGAGGGCTTCGGCGACGTCCTCGTGAGAGAGCCCGGCTTCCTCTCTCCTGCGGCGCAGCTCGGCTCCGAGTTGCCGCCGCCGAACTGTCGGACCTGTTGTTCCGGCCATCCCCGCCCTCTCTGAGCCCTCGCGGACCAGTCTGCCTTCCCGGTAGCCACGTTCGCCACCTGCAACTGCCACTGTAGGCACCCGATTTGGCGTTCGAATTGGATATATCCAAAATTCAGAGACGAGTTGCCAAAGATGGCTCGCCGGCCCCATGCTGAGTGTGACGAGCCGCACACGGGCAGCAATCGCTGAGCGTCTCTGTGTGTGCTCGCATCACGATCATGCTCCGGGCTGTCTCTCCTGATTGATCATCAATCGCTCGGAGGCGTTCTCCCGAATCCCACGGAGGTTCCTTCGTGTTCTCCCCTGAACTCCCCCCTGACTGGTCGGCCGCGCGCGAAGAGTTGCACGAAGCCGCCTCGCGCGCCGGGTGGAAGCGCGACCTGGTCGCCGACGCCGAGCTCGCCCTGCTCGAACTCTTCGTCAACGCCTGGCGTCACGGCGGCAGTGCGGCGCCCATGGTGGTCGTCGTCCTCCTCGACGGCGTCCTGCGGGTCTCCGTCAGTGACGAGAGCCCGCTCCTCCCGGACCCGCGCGACGACCCCGACCCCGATCCGTACGCCGTCTCCGGCCGGGGCCTGCACCTCGTCCGCTCGCTCACCCACCGCTTCGGCGCGGACGTCCGCAAGAGCGGCAAGTCCGTCTGGTTCGAGCTGGACGCCGCCGCGTGACCGCCGACGGCCACCGCTCCCGGGGCCCGATCGAGCCGGCCGATCCACTGATGCGCACCTACACCGAGCTCGAAGTCTCCTACCTGCTCGCCGAACTCCGCGACCTGGGCCGCAAGTTCGGTCTTCTCTGGCCCTCCGCCACGACCGACAGCGTCGTGGACGGCCGCGTCCTCGTCCGCTTCGGCAACGCCCCGGCCAGCACCGTGCTCAACCTCCTCAACCTCCTCCGCGACTACGGCAGGACCGAGACCGACCCGTGCGACCCCTGATCGGCCTCGCCTTCCTCGCCCTCTTGCTCCTCGCTATCGCCGTCGTCGCACTCGGCGCGGTCGCCGTCCTGCGGATGCCCCACCGCCCGGACGACACCCTCTGACGGACGATGCTCCGCTCAAGCCGCCCGGTCGGACCCACCGGGCGGCCGGGGCGTGCACAGGAAGTCGGACGGGCCGACTTCCCGCTCGGCCAGCCGCCCGCACTTCTCGCCCTGCGGGTCCGTCGGCCAGCGCCGGTCGATGACGACCGCAGCTTCCTTGCACGCTCCGCAGGCGTCGTCCCGGCCCGGCAGCCAGTAGTAGGGGGAGGCGTGCATCCCGTCCTGCCGTATGCCGCACAGCGTGGTGCCGAAGTGCCCGTAGGCGTGTGCCATCTCAGGAGACAAGTGCTCGGACTCGGCCCGCTCCCAGCGCCACTCGGGCGGCTCGTAGACAGGGCGCGAGACCTCCGTCGGGCCGTGGCCGCGCTCCGTCCAGGCGTAGCACCAGCCGCAGGACCAGCGCTCCTGCACTGGCAGGGCCCAGTCCGCTCGGGTTTCCGACACCGGAACCTGCCGCATCCCGTGTCCACAGACGTCACAAGTCACAGCCGCACTCTCGCACCCGGCACTGACACACCAGCAAAAGCCTGTTCAGGCCTTGCACCAGGTCAACGAATAGCGCCGCAAAACATGCCACCGGTAGCGCACCCCGGGCAGTACCCGTGCGGCCGTCTCCCGCACCTCCCGGTAGCTCATCACCGGTGCGGCTATCGGCATGCCCTCCGGTTCGGCCGCCCGTCGCAGGGCCTTCACCGTCCGCACCAGCGGCGCGGCCGCCACCCGTCGAGTCCAGTCGGCCGCCGACTCCTCTCGCGCGAGGCCGACCACCACCAGGACGCCGCCGGGCCGCAGCAGCTCCCGCATCCTGATAAGTGCGGCCTCGAAGTCCATGTGGTGGACGGCCGTGACCGAGCAGACGAAGTCGAAGCCTCCCGTCGGCAGTTCGAGTGTGAGGAAGTCGCCCTCCAGGAAGGTGGCTTCACCATGGACGGCCCTCGCGCGCGCCACCATCGCGCCCGAGGCGTCCACCCCGACGACCCGCTCGCACCGCCGCGCCAGCTTCGCCGCCAGCAGCCCGTCCCCGCACCCCACGTCCAGTGCCGCCCGGCACCCGGGCGGCACGGCCCGCAGGATGCCCCGGTGGCGGGCCACGTTGGTGTTCCAGTACGGAGCTTCGTGCGGCTCGCGCCGTACTCGTGAGTGTTCCATCATCTCGGTGTCGTCAGGAGGCGGCCGGCGGCCGGAGGGTGAGGTCGGTGACGGCGGGCCAGTGCTCGTCGGGGGCGGTGACGATCACGTGGCCCGGTTGGTCGGGGAGCCGGGGGACCATGGCGCTACGGCAGCCGTGGCTGTGGTGGATCTCGACGGGGACGGCGGTGCCGTCGAGGTGGATGACGCCCCGGCTGGTGGTGGTGGCGAGCGGGGCGAGCATCGTGCGGTGGTCGATGCGGTCGGAGTTGGCGAGGTAGTTGGTGAGCTGGGACTGCGGGGTGGTGTCCGCGGTGACCCGGAAGTGGTCCGGGGCGGGGCGGGAGGTCTGGACGATGGCGATGAAGTCGTGCCCCAGGTGGTAGTTGAGATCGAGGTGGCAGAGGTAGTCGTCGGTGGACTGCCGCCCGAGGAGGACGAACCAGCCGGGCGGGGTGTCGCGGAGGACGGCGATGCGGCCCGCCCACTCGGCGGCGGTCTGCCGGTCGGTGGGGAGGTGGGATGGCTGCGGCGGGCCGGAGCTGTGGAACACGGTTTCCCCTCGGTGGGTCGGCGGTGACGGTGTGACGCTCAAGTATCCGTCAGCCAACAGGCGTTGGGGCGGAAGGTGAGTCGCGGCGCCCGACCCCACGGCCGGGCCGGGGTGCCGCAGGAGGGATCAGCGCGCCCGGATCAGGTGGCGGGCGAAGAAACGGGCGGCGCCGTCGGCCTCGAAGCGGGGGCCCCGGCTGACGGGGCGAGCGGCGCTCCAATGTTGATGTGGCATCGCCCCGCGTGGTGCCTGGCCGGTACCGGGCGGGGCGTGACAGCGAGCGGAATCCATCGTTTGCCAGGCATGAACGCACGCAAGATTGTCACCGCCGTGGTCGCCTGGGCTGCGGCCCTGGTCGCGGGAATCGCTACCGCGGCCCCCGCGTCGGCGGGCGGCATCATCGTCGTCGGCTCCCCTTCCTACAACAACTCCTGCGTCAATGGCCACTCGTCCGGCCCCGCAGGTGCTACTCGCCAGGTCATGGGCAGCGTGAGCGGCCTCCTCGTACAACTCCCGGTCAGCGGGCCGCACAACCATTGCGGCGGTGCGGATCTCCCAGTGCTGCAACACCAGTGCGATCCGGTGGACGGTAACTTTGTCCAACTTCCAGTCACGAACTGTCCTCGAATCGAGGGGCTATAAGCCACGCTCTTTCTCCTCACCGCCCGTCAAGTGCCGCGGCCACGGCGGCCTCCGCATGCAGACGAGTGGTGGGGAAGACCGGGACGGGGCTGTCCTCGGGCCGCACCAGCAGTTCGATCTCGGTGCAGCCGAGGACGACGCCCTCCGCGCCCGCTGCCACCAGTTCTCCGATCACCCGCCGGTACGCCGCCCGGGACTCCTCCCGGATGATCCCGAGGCACAGTTCCTGGTAGATCACCCGGTGCACCAGGGCGCGCGACTCCTCGCCGGGCACCAGGACGTCCAGGCCGTGGGACGCCAACCGCCCCCGGTAGAAGTCCTGTTCCATCGTGAAGGCCGTTCCCAGCAGCCCGACCCGCCGGACGCCCGCCGCCCGGACGGCCTGCGCGGTCGCGTCGGCGAGATGCAGCAGCGGTACCGAGACCGCCGCCGCGACCTGGTCGGCGACCTTGTGCATGGTGTTGGTGCAGATCAGCAGGAGGTCGGCGCCCGCCGCCTCCAGGGAGCGGGCCGCGCCGGCCAGGACCGAGCCGGCCTCCTCCCACCGCCCGGCCGCCTGCAAGCGCTCGATCTCGGCGAAGTCGACCGAGTGGAGCACGAGGCGGGCGGAATGCAGCCCGCCGAGGCGGTCGCGGGTGAGCTCGTTCAGCAGGCGGTAGTACTCGGCGGTGGATTCCCAGCTCATGCCGCCGATCAGGCCGAGGGTCTTCATGGGGGTCTTCATGGGCCCATTTATAAGCCGAGCTGAGTAGAACCGGCAATCTCATAAGTCAAGCTTTGCAACCCTCCAGGTCCTACCTCGGCACCCGGTGCTGCCACTCCCGGGTGAACACCACCGACCCCGCCTCCAGCGCCCGCAGCTGCACGACACTGATGAAGTGCCCGGCATCGCACCGCAGTTGGGTGCGGGTCTGGACCGTGATGTCCCAGCCGATGTCCGGCCGCTCCAGCCGCACCGTGTGGTCCGTACGGGCCTGGGCGCTGAGCGGGGCGCCGGTGAGGACGCGGTACGCGGTCATGGTGTGCTCGTCCCGGACCAGCCCGTCGGGGTGGGTGCGGGTGCCGCCGCCGGCGGGGGAGAGCTCGGTGCGCCACTCGTGGCGGCCGATGTCGTGCACGGTGAGGTGTTCGGGCCGGGCGGTGAGCGGCTCGGTGAGGTGGATGTCCGGCGGGTCGGGCAGCGCTGGCGTCTCGAAGCTGACGGGCGCGGCACCGACGTCCGCCGCGAGGTGGCGCACCGGCAGGCTGAGGGTGGAGCGCGACGGGTCGACGGCGTAGCCGGTGTCGTCGGCGGACGGCCACACCCACGGCCAGTAGACGGAGGACAGGGCGAGCCGCAGCCGGTGCCCGGCCGGGACGGTGGCCGCGAAGGCGGCGAGCTCGATCTCGGCGTCCGGGCCGGAGGCCGTCAGCACGCCCCGGGTGAGCAGCTGCGAGGTGCCGTCCGGGGCGACCTCGCAGAGCCGCGCGACCAGCTGGACGGGCCCGCCGCCCGCGCGGGAGCGCAGTCGCAGCCGAACCGTCGGGATGCCGAGCAGTTCGAGCGGCTCCGGCAGCGGCTGGGAGTCGAAGCAGACGGAACGGCCGTCCTCCTCGCGCTGGTCCGGCGGCTGGTCGGCGGGCCGGCCGTGCGGGACGTAGGCGCCGGCGTTGAGGCCGGTGTGCTGCGGGGAGCGGACGTGGACGTAGCGGTCGTCGGCGGAGGTGCCGGCGGTGCGCAGCTGGCCGTCCAGCTGGTAGTGGATCTCGCGGACGTCGGGGGAGGGCCAGCTGTCCTCGCCGGTCCAGCGGGTGCCGATCCAGCTGCGGAGGGCCGGTTCCTTGAGGGCGCCGGTGTCGGCGCCGCGCAGCCAGTGGTCCCACCAGCGCAGGGTCTCGGGCAGGACGGCCTCGGGCAGGCCGTGCGGCCAGGGGCCGAGCACGGCGTGGGCGGTGGGGGACTCGGCCAGCAGGCGCAGCACGAAGGCGCAGGACGGGTCGCCCCAGCCGGCGACCGCGAACACGGGGACGGACACCGGCACGGTGGTGTCCCCGGCGGCGAGCCAGCGGTCGACCGGGGGTTCCAGCGACTCCAGCCGGGCCAGCCAGGCGGACCGCCAGGCGTCTCCGGTGTGCCGCGGGTCCGGTGGCAGGGCGGCGTCGGCGATCAGTGCCGTGAGCCGGGTGTGGAGGTCGGCGGCGAGAACGGCGCCGCCGAGCCGGTGGCCGCCCTCGGGGCAGGCGGCGACCACGGCGCCGACGGTCTCCGGGCTACGGGCGGCGAGCCGCAGCGCGGTGGTGGCGGCGGCTCCGGTGCCGAGCAGGCCGAGCCGGCCGTTGCACCAGGGGCGGCGGGCGATCCAGTCGATGACGGCGGCGCCGTCGGCGAGGTCCTGCTCGTCGCCGGGCTCGCCGGGCAGGCCGCCGGAGTTGCCGTGGCCCCGGGTGTCGACCCGGACGGCGGCGTAGCCGTGGCCGGCGTACCAGGGGTGGCGGCGGGCGTCCTCGGCGACGGTGCGGTCGGTGAGGCGGTCGGCCGAGTACTCCAGCAGGGCCGGGACGGGCTGGTCGCCGGTGGGGCGCCACAGCCGGGCGGCCAGCTGGGTGCCGTCGGGCAGGGGGATGCGGACGTCCTCGCGGGTGGTGTGGAAGGGGTAGGACGGCATGGCCGCTCCCATCGGGTCCCGGGCGGTGAGCACCGAGTGGCCCCGCGGCGCGTTCGGGGACCCGCGCCGCGGGCGTCGGCATTCCGACCCTAGGGGAGGAAGCGGTGGATTTCCTGATGAGCCCGGACGAACCGGTTGTAGCCCGTGCGGTGGCGGGGGTCCGCGGCTCCGGGCGGCACCGCAGGAGACCGAGCCGTAATTGCGCATGACTTGCAACTGCTCGCCCAACGGGGGAAAGATGGCCCAGCTCCGCCCGGACCACCCGAAAGGACCACAGGATGTCCAGCGCCGCCGCAGGTGCCCCGCCCGTCAGATGGCGCGACCGGCTCACCCGTGAGGAGTGGACGCGCCTGGCCGGGATGGGCGGCTTCATCCTGGCGCTGCACGTGGTCGGCTGGTTCACCCTGCTCGCGATGGTCGCGCCCGAGCACTACGACGTCGGCGGGCAGGTCTTCGGCGCGGGGATGGGCCTGACCGCCTACACCCTCGGGATGCGGCACGCCTTCGACGCGGACCACATCGCGGCGATCGACAACACCACCCGCAAGCTGATGGGCCAGGGCAAGCGGCCGCTGTCGGTCGGCTTCTGGTTCTCGCTGGGGCACTCCTCGATCGTCTTCGGCCTCTGCGCGCTGCTGGCCTTCGGCATCCGCTCGCTCGCCGACGAGGTGGAGGCGGACGACTCGACCCTGCACCGGATGACCGGCCTGATCGGCACGACCGTCTCCGGCACCTTCCTGCTGCTGCTCGGCCTGATCAACCTGGGCGCGTTCAACGGCATCCTCAGGGTGTTCCGCCGGATGCGCCAGGGCGAGTACGACGAGGCCGAGTTGGAGCGCCAGCTGGAGCGCCGCGGGCTGATGAACCGGATCCTCGGCAAGGTCACCCGGGCCGTCACCAAGCCCTGGCACATGTACCCGGTGGGCCTGCTGTTCGGCCTGGGCTTCGACACCGCCACCGAGGTGTCGCTGCTGGTGCTGGCCGGCGGCGCGGCGGCCTTCTCGCTGCCCTGGTACGCGCTGCTGACGCTGCCGATCCTGTTCGCGGCCGGGATGAGCCTGCTGGACACCATCGACGGTTCGTTCATGAACTTCGCCTACGAGTGGGCGTTCTCCAAGCCGGTCCGCAAGATCTACTACAACCTGACCGTCACCGGCCTGTCGGTGCTGGTCGCGCTGGTCATCGGCCTGGTCGAGCTGATCGGCCTGGTCGGCGAGAAGCTGGACATCACCAGCGGCCCGATCGCCTGGATCGGCGAGCTGGACCTCAACTCCGTCGGCTACGCGATCGTCGGCCTGTTCGTGCTGACCTGGATCGGGGCGATCGCGTTCTGGAAGTTCGGCAAGGTCGAGGAGAAGTGGTCGGCGGGGCTGGCCGCGGCCGAGTCGGAGTGAGCCGTCGGCACGACCGAGGGGCCGGTGACCGGGGTCTGGTCACCGGCCCCTCGGGGCTTCCGGGGCTTGCGCAGCGCTGACTCCGGGCTCCGCTCGGTCGGCCCGGGCTCCGCTCGGCGGCCCGCTACCGCAGGGCGGCCAGCACCGCGGCCGCCATCACCTGCTCGCCGGTCGCGTTCGGGTGGAACGGCACCGCGGGCGAGCCGGGCAGCGCGCCCTCGATCCAGCGGTCGTCGGAGCACACGTCGTGCCCCACGGTGGGCGTCGCGGTGTCCACGTACGTCGCGCCGTTCGCCGCGGCGGTGGACTTGAGGGCGGCGTTCAGCTTGTCGAGCACGCCGTGCATGTACTCGACGTCGCCCGGCGTCACCGGCTGGCGCAGCACGCACCTGGAGCCGTCGGCGGGCAGGACGGACGGGTAGCCGACCAGCAGCACCTTGGCCCTGGGGGCCTTGGCGTGGATCTGCTGGAGGGTGGTGGCGATCTGCGGGACGATCGTGCTGGTGATCCGCTCGGCCAGGTCGTCGTCGCCGTACTGCCAGGACCAGGTGTTCCAGTCCCAGTAGCCGTGGTGGTAGACGTCCTTGCAGGGCGTGCCGGTCGGGTTGACGACCGCACCGGCGATGCAGGTGGCGACGAGTTCGCCGAGGCCGAGGTCGCTGGCGGCGAGGTCGTTGCCGCCGATGCCGAGGGTCACCAGGTCGGCGTCGCCGGTCACCGAGTCCAGCTGCGGGTCGTTGACCCGGATGAAGGCGTCGTACTGCGGCTGCGTCATGGCCTTGACCTTGGCGGCCGAACAGGTGATGTCGGTGTACGTGCCGGCCTTGAGCGCGCCGGCGACCAGGTGGCCGTAGTTGTGGTCGGAGCGCAGGCAGAGGCCGGCCGACTGGCCGGGTACGCCGGCGCCGGCGGCGTAGGAGTCGCCGAGGGCCACGTAGTGCTTCGGCGCGGCGGTGGCGGCCTGGGCGGTGGTGGAGGTGAGCGCGAGGGCGGCGCCGAGGGCGACGGCGGCGAGCGCGGTGGAATGGCGGAGTCGCCGGGAATTCCGGGCAGGGCGGAGCACGGTTCCTCCTGGGGGAGAGAAACGACGGGTGGGGGAGTGGTTCGACTGGTGGGGGTCGTGCCGAGCCGGGCCGCAGCTACTCGCAGGTAAGTTACTGCGAGGTTTCGCGTACGTCCATCGTTTCGACGGAAATCGCCGAAATCCCGTCAGCCGACGGCGGGTGACATTTCGAATTCCGCTCCACCGCGTATCGAAGGTGTTTCCGAAACGCCGTGGAGCGGAATTCGCGGACACGCTTGTTACCGGCTGGTTGACCGGGCGTCACCCCAGGACGCACTATCGGCGCACACCGAACAGCCGCGACGGAGGACTGCGCAATGGCCCTGGACGCCGACGTCATCGTCATCGGAGCGGGACTCGCCGGCCTCGCCGCCACCGCCGAACTCGCGGACGCCGGACGGAAGGTGATCCTCCTCGACCAGGAGCCCGCCGCCTCCTTCGGCGGCCAGGCGCACTGGTCCTTCGGCGGCCTCTTCCTCGTCGACTCGGCCGAGCAGCGCCGGATGCGCATCCGCGACTCGCAGGCGCTCGCCCTGCGGGACTGGCTCGGCACCGCCGGCTACGACCGGCCCGAGGACGCCTGGCCGCGCCGCTGGGCCGAGGCCTACGTCGACTTCGCCGCCGGCGAGAAGCGCTCCTGGCTGCACGGCATGGGCGTGCGGTTCTTCCCGGTGGTCGGCTGGGCCGAGCGCGGCGGCTTCCTCGCCGACGGGCCCGGCAACTCGGTGCCGCGCTTCCACATCACCTGGGGCACCGGTCCCGGACTGCTCGCCCCCTTCGTCCGGCGGGTCCGCTCCGCCGCCGCCCGCGGACTGGTCGACCTGCGCTTCCGGCACCGCGTCACCGGGCTGACCGCCACCGCGGGCGTCCCCGACACCGTCACCGGCGAGGTGCTGGTCCCCAGCCCGGTGGGCCGCGGCGAGGCCAGCTCCCGCGAGAGCGCCGGAAGCTTCGAACTGCGGGCCCAGGCCGTGATCGTCACCTCCGGCGGCATCGGCGGCAACCACGACCTGGTCCGCGAGGCCTGGCCCGCCCGGCTCGGCACCCCACCCGCCAAACTGCTCTCCGGAGTGCCCGCGCACGTCGACGGCCTGATGCTCGGGATCACCGCGCGGGCGGGCGCCAACCTCATCAACGGCGACCGGATGTGGCACTACACCGAGGGCATCGAGAACTGGGACCCGATCTGGGCCCGGCACGGCATCCGCATCCTGCCCGGCCCCTCCTCGCTCTGGCTGGACGCCCGCGGCAAGCGGCTGCCCGTCCCGCTCTTTCCCGGCTTCGACACCCTCGGCACCCTCGAACACATCATGGCGAGCGGGTACCAGCACACCTGGTTCGTGCTCAACCAGCGCATCATCGAGAAGGAGTTCACCCTCTCCGGCTCCGAACAGAACCCCGACCTGACGGGCAGGTCCCTGCGCGGCGTGCTCGGACGGGCGCTGCCAGGCGTCCCCGGGCCGGTCCAGGCGCACCTGCGGCACGGGCCCGACTTCGTGGTCGCCGGCAACCTCGCCGACCTCGCCCGGGGCATGAACGCCAAGACCCGGGAGCCGCTGATCGACCCGGACGAGCTGCGCCGCACCGTCGAGGACCGCGACCGGCAGGTGGCCAACCCCTTCGCCAAGGACCTCCAGGTCACCGCCATCCACGGCGCCCGCCGCTACCTCGGCGACAAACTCATCCGCACCGTCGCCCCGCACCGCGTCCTCGACCCGGCCGCCGCCCCGCTGATCGCCGTCCGGCTCAGCATCCTGACCCGCAAGTCGCTCGGCGGACTGGAGACCGACCTCTCCTCGCGGGTGCTGCGCCCGGACGGCGAGCCGCTGCCCGGCGTCTACGCGGCGGGCGAGGCGGCCGGTTTCGGCGGCGGGGGCGTCCACGGCTACCGCTCGCTGGAGGGCACCTTCCTCGGTGGCTGCCTCTTCTCGGGGCGCACGGCGGGCCGGGCGGCGGCGGAGGCGGTGGCGTAGCCGGCCCCCGCCGGGGCTCCCCGGCGGCGGGTACAGTTCCGGTGCAGAGCGCGCCGTCGACGGGGCTCGCCGACCAGGAGGGGGAGCAGGGCCGATGAGCCGCCGAGAGCGCGACCGCGACCGTGACCGCCGGCCCGGGGGCGGTTCCCCGGTGACCGTGACCGTCTGCCGCGGCTGCTGCTGCGGCACCGAGGCGAAGCATCCGGGAGTGGACCACGCGGGGCAGTACGAGCGGCTGCGGACGGCGGTGGGCTCGGCGGGCCGGGTCCGGGCGGTGAAGTGCCTGGACGTCTGCACCCAGTCCAACGTGGTGGTGGTCGGCCCCTCCAGCGAGGGCAGGGCGGCGGGCGGCCGCCCGGTCTGGCTCGGCTTCGTGCTGATGGACGAGATGATCGACGACATAGCCGCCTGGGTGCAGGCGGGCGGTCCGGGTCTGGCCGATCCGCCCGGCCTGCTCGACCTCCAGCTCATCTCGGTCTCCCGGCGGGTGCGCGAGGCCCTGCCGGAATAGCCTCCTGCCATGACGGATCGTCAGGTCGACGCCCCGGGGCGGCGGTGGGTCCGGGCCACTACCATGACCCGTGATCGAGGGGTTCCGCGCAAGGGGAGGAAGACGATGACGACGGTCTGCCGCATCTGCGCGGGCACCGGCCGGACCGCCGGCCTCAACTGCCGTACCTGCCAGGGCACCGGCACCACCGAGGTGGGCGGCGGGGGCGGCAACTGCTTCCTCTGCAACGGCACCGGGGTGTACGTCCGCTACCGGGTGGACGCGACCGGCGCCAAGCAGCCCTACCGGGACGAGATCTGCCGCACCTGCGACGGCACCGGGGACCGGGCCGCCACCCACTGGGACGAACCGTCAACCTGAGCGGCACCTCGCGCGCACGGCGACTGCACCCGTCGGTGTCGCGGCCGGCTGCGCGACCGCAACGCCTGGCCAGGTGGCCGCAGGCCGGTGCCCATGATCCGGCGTCGGCCGCGAGCCGACGCGCTCTTTGCCGAATCATGGTCGAACGTTGGTGTTCGAATGGGCGACGCGCTGACGCCCGTTCACCGAACGTCCGTGTGGGGTCAACGCGCCGCTGACAGAGTCCCGCGCATGGATATCCCCAACATGGGCGTGCCGGCCAAGCTTGCCGACCGCATGAGCATGGCCGAGCAGCACGAGTACCTGCGGGCCCGCTTCTCCCGCCGTCGGATGCTGCGAGCCGGTGCGGTGACCGTGGGCGCCATCGCCGTCGGCGGCGCGCTCGGCGGCGGCACGGCCGTCGCGGCCCCGGCCGGGCCGCAGCTGCTGACGGGCGGCACGGCGGACGGCATCGACGGCTCGCTGGTCGCGCCGATCGGACGCCACCTCCAGTTCGGCGCCGAGCCGGACACCCAGTTCCGCATCTCCTGGCAGGTCCCGGCGCCGGTCAAGAAGCCGTTCCTGCGCTTCGGCAAGCACCCGTGGGAGCTCAGCCACAAGATCCAGGCCGAGGTCCGCGCCCTGCACACCCCGGCGCTGACCCCGAGCAGCCAGCCGGTGGACCAGTACTACCTGCACGTGGCGCTGGAGGACCTCCAGCCCGACACCACCTACTACTACGGTGTCGGCCACGAGGGCTTCGACCCGGCCTCGCAGCAGCAGATCTCCACCCTGCACACCTTCCGCACCGCGCCCTCGCGCGACCACCGCTGGGGCAAGGTGTACGAGCCGTTCACCTTCACCGCCTTCGGCGACCAGGGCGTCAGCTCGCACGCGGCGGGCAACGACCACATCATCAAGGCGCAGCAGCCGGCCTTCCACCTGCACGCCGGCGACATCTGCTACGCCGACCCGGCCGGCTCCGGCACCGACCCGGACAAGTCCGTCTACAACGCCAGGACCTGGGACGACTTCCTGGTCCAGACCGAGACGGTCGCCGCCGAGATCCCGTGGATGGTCGCCTACGGCAACCACGACATCGAGGCCTGGTACTCGCCCAACGGCTACGGCGGCGAGAACACCCGCTTCTACCTGCCGGACAACGGCCCGGACCCGCGCAAGGTCCCCGGCGTCTACACCTTCCGCTACAAGAACGTCGGCGTCATCTCCCTCGACGCCAACGACGTCTCCTACGAGATCCCGGCCAACCTGGGCCTCTCGGCGGGCAAGCAGACCAAGTGGCTGGAGCGCACCCTCAAGGACCTGCGCGGCGACGAGACCGTCGACTTCATCGTGGTCTTCTTCCACCACTGCGCCTTCTCCACCACCGTCGCCCACGCCTCCGAGGGCGGTGTCCGCGAGGCCTGGGTGCCGCTGTTCGAGAAGTACCGGGTGGACCTGGTCATCAACGGCCACAACCACATCTACGAGCGCACCGACGCCATCCTCGGCAACAAGGTCTCGAAGCAGGTGCCGAGCGGCGCCGTCATCGAGCCGGAGAAGGACGGCGTGGTCTACGTGACCGCGGGCGCGGCCGGCCGCAGCCTGTACAAGTTCGACGTGCCGGACACCTACGAGGGGCACGAGAACCACCAGGACGAGGTCACGACCTACTACTGGAGCAAGGGCCGGGTGAAGACCCCCGAGACCATCCAGTGGTCGCGGGTGCGCTACACCGGCTACTCGTTCATCAAGGTCGACGTGACCCCGGCGCAGCTGGGCCGCAAGTCGTCCATGAAGGTCACCGCGCTGACCGAGGACGGCCGGCAGATCGACGACTACACCATCCTGCGCGAGGTCGGCGAGGGCTGGGACTCCGGCCGGGACGACGACGGCGAGGGCGGCGGCTGGGGCTGGTAGTACCCGGCGGCCGTGACGGTGGCCCGGCGGCTGTGACGGTGCCCGGGCGGTCGTGACGGTGCCCCGGTGTCGGGAGGTCCGACACCGGGGCACCGGTGCGTTCAGCGCCGCGGACCGTACATGATCACCGCGACCCCGGCCAGGCAGATCAGCGCGCCCAGCACGTCGTAGCGGGACGGCCGGAAGCCGTCCACGGCCATGCCCCAGAGCAGCGAGCCGGCCACGAACACCCCGCCGTACGCGGCCAGCACCCGCCCGAAGTGGGCGTCCGGCTGCAGCGCCGCCACGAAGCCGTACGCGCCGAGCGCCACCACCCCCAGCCCGGCCAGCCACCAGGGCCGTTGCTCCCGCACGCTCTGCCAGACCAGCCAGCAGCCGCCGATCTCGGCGACTGCGGCGAGGACGAACAGGGCGGCGGAGCGCAGGACGGTCATGGCTGCCCAGCGTACGTGCTGTCAGCTCTGGCGGTACGTCGCAAGGAAGCGCCCGATCCGGTTGATCGCCGTCTCCAGGTCGTCGGCGCGCGGCAGGGTGACGAAGCGGAAGTGGTCCGGGCGGGGCCAGTTGAAGCCGGTGCCCTGGACGACGTGGATCTTCTCGCGCAGCAGCAGGTCCAGCACGAAGCGCTCGTCGTCGACGATCCGGTGCACCGCCGGATCGAGTTTGGCGAACGCGTACAGGGCGCCCTTGGGCTTGACGCAGCTGACGCCGGGGATCTCGTTGAGCGCCTTGACCGCGATGTCGCGCTGCTCGGTGAGCCGACCGCCGGGCAGCACCAGGTCGTTGATGGACTGGTGGCCGCCCAGCGCCGCCTGGACGGCGTACTGGGCGGGCACGTTGGGGCACAGCCGCATGCCGGAGAGCATGGTCAGGCCCTCCAGGTAGTCGACGGCGTGCTGCTTGGGGCCGGAGACGACCAGCCAGCCGCTGCGGAAGCCGGCCACCCGGTAGGCCTTGGAGAGGCCGTTGAAGGTGAGGGTGAGCACGTCGTCGGCGAGGGCGGCCAGGCAGTGGTGCTCGGTGCCGTCGTAGAGGATCTTGTCGTAGATCTCGTCGGCCAACACCATCAGCTGGTGGCGGCGGGCCAGGTCGAGGATGCCCTCCAGCAGCTCCTTCGGATAGACCGCGCCGGTGGGGTTGTTGGGGTTGATGACCACGATCGCCTTGGTGCGGGCGGTGATCTTGGCGGCGATGTCGTCGAGGTCCGGGTACCACTCGGCCTCCTCGTCGCACAGGTAGTGCACGGCCTTGCCGCCGGCCAGCCGGACCGACGCCGTCCACAGCGGGTAGTCGGGCATCGGCACGAGCACCTCGTCGCCGTCGTCCACCAGCGCGGTGACGGCCATCTGGATCAGCTCGGAGACGCCGTTGCCGAGGTAGACGTCGTTGACGGTGACGCCCTGGACCCCGCGCTGCTGGTAGTACTGCACCACCGCGCGCCGGGCCGGCAGGATGCCGCGCGAGTCGCTGTAGCCGTGCGCGGCGGGGAGGTTGCGGATGATGTCCTGGATGATCTCCTCGGGCGCCTCGAAGCCGAACGGGGCCGGATTGCCGGTGTTCAGCCGCAGCACGCTGTGCCCGGCCTCCTCCAGGGCGTTGGCCTGGTCGACCACCGGGCCCCGGATCTCGTAGCACACGTCATTCAGCTTGCTGGACTGCCGAAACTCCATCTGCGGCCTCCCGACCGTCACCACCGCTCCGTTGCTACTGCTTTGTTCTACCAAGCCGGCACTTGGAAAGTCCAACCTCTTGGCTATGCTGATTCCCATGTCACGCCGAAGCTACGACCAGTACTGCGCCGTCGCCCGCGCCCTGGACGCGGTGGGGGAGCGCTGGAGCCTCCTGATCGTCCGTGAACTCCTCGGCGGCCCGCGCCGCTACACCGACCTGCACGCCGACCTGCCCGGCGTCTCCACCGACATCCTCGCCGCCCGGCTCAAGCAGTTGGAGGGCGAGGGGCTCGCCGTCCGCCGCAAGCTGGAACGGCCGGCCAGCGTGACGGTCTACGAGCTGACCGAACGCGGACGCGAACTGCGGCCGGTGATCGAGGCGCTGGGGGCCTGGGGGCTGGGCGCCCTCGGCGAACAGCGGCCCACCGACGCGGTGCGCGAGCACTGGTACACGACCCGCGGGGCCACGCAGGAGGCGGCGGTCGCGGGGTGAACGGCTGCCGAGGGGCTTGCGGGGGCGCCGCGCCCCTGGGGTCGGCCCCTGCCTGCCTCTGCCTGCCGCCGCCTGCCGGGCCCCCGGCGAACCGGCCCGGGGGCGCACACGTACGATCGTCGGACCGCGGCGCCATCTCAGGGCCGACTCAGGAGAGCGGAGGCAGCCCCGTGCCCACCACCCAGCGCAGCTACGCCAGTTACGTCGCCGTCGGGGACTCCTTCACCGAGGGCATGTGCGACGACCTGCTGCCCGACGGCCACTACCGCGGCTGGGCCGACCGGGTCGCCTCGGCGCTCGCCGCCGAGCACGCGGAGCGGGTCGGGCCGGCGGTCGGGGACTTCCGGTACGCCAACCTCGCCGTCCGCGGCAAGCTCATCGGCCAGATCCACGACGAGCAACTCGCCCCCGCCGCCGCCATGGGCGCCGAACTCGTCACCCTGGCCGGCGGCTTCAACGACGTGCTGCGCCCCGGCTGCGACATCGCCCGGGTCGAGCGGCTGCTCGGCCGCTGCGCCACCGACCTGCGCGCCACCGGCGCTACCGTCGTCCTGTTCACCAGCACCGACCCCACCCGCCGACTGGCGGGCGGCGCCCGGCTGCTGCCCGCCATCCTGCGGATGAAGGCCTTCGTGCAGGAACTCGGGCAGCAGGACGGCTTCGCCGTGGTCGACCTCTTCTCGGCGCCCTGCTTCGACGACCGCCGGCTCTGGGCCGAGGACCGCCTGCACCTGTCGCCCGAGGGCCACCGCCGGGTCGCCGAGGGCGTGCTCGAAGCCCTCGGCCGCCCCGCCGCCTCCGACTGGCGCGCCCCGCTGCCCGCCGCCACCCCGCCCGGCCGCGCCGAGAAGCTCCGCTCCGACGCCCGCTGGCTGCGCACCCACCTCGGCCCGTGGATCGGCCGCCGCCTCACCGGCCGCTCCTCCGGCGACGGCCGCGCGCCGAAGCGGCCCGAGCTGCTGCCCTACCGCTAGGCCGCTACTCGTCCTCCACTCGCCCTTTGCTAGCCCTCCGCCAGGCCGCCCGGGGCCAGCACCAGGCTCGCCATCGGGGAATGGGTGGTCCAGCCCAGCGCGGCGTAGAGCGCCTGCCCCTCCGTCGTGCCGACCAGCACGCCGGTGCGGGCACCGGCCTCGTACGCGGCGGACTGCAGGGTCCGCATCACCACCGCGCCCAGGCCCCGGCGGCGGTGCTCGGGGGCGGTCTCGATCTGGTCCGGCACGGCCACCGGGCCGGCCAGGCCCGCCTGGCCCCGGGCGGCCAGCAGGCCGTCCTCGGTGCGCACCAGCGCGCGCACCACCCCGCCCCTGGTCCAGGTGGTCAGGGTGTAGCCGGTCGGGAGTCCGGCCCGCTCCGGGGCGAGCGGGACGGTCATCAGGAAGCCCGTCAGGTCCAGCCGCCACTGCGGGCCCACCCAGGGGCGCACGGTGGCGTCATCGGCGAACAGCTTCAGCCAGGTGGTCGGAGCGGTGACGGTCTCGGCGAGCTTGCGGACCTCGGCCTCGGTCGGCTCGGGCACCACGTGCCGGGCCACCTCCCCGGTCGGCGCGCCCACGTCGATGCTCCAGCCCCAGGGCTGCTCCACCGGATCGGCGGCACCCCGGGAGACGATCCAGCCGCTGATCCACATCCGGACCAGCTCGGTGATGCTCGGCTGCGCCATCGCGCCTACCCCCTTGCGTAATAGTCCCACTGGCTCTGCGTACCTTACCGGCTCGGAGGTGGTCCTGCCCAGTAGGATTTCTGGTCCACGGCGCCGGAGCGGTGCCCAGCAGGTGGAAGGACCCGGAACGTGCGCGAGACCGAGCCGCCGCAGGACCCGACGGCGGCCGCGCCGACCCCGCTGCAGTCCGACTGCCGGAGCTGCTTCGGGCTCTGCTGCGTCGCCCTCCCCTTCGCGGCCACCGCCGACTTCGCCGTCGACAAGGCCGCCGGCACCCCCTGCCGCAACCTGCAGACCGACTTCAGCTGCGGCATCCACGCACGGCTGCGCGACAGCGGCTTCCAGGGCTGCACCGTCTACGACTGCTTCGGCGCCGGGCAGCGGGTCTCCCAGGTCACCTTCGGCGGGGTCAGCTGGCGGGAGGAGCCGGCCCGCGGCCAGTCGATGTTCGACGTGTTCCCGGTCGTGCGGCAGCTCCACGAACTGCTCTGGTACCTCACCGAGGCGCTCACCTTCGAACCCGCCCGCCCCCTCCACGCCGACCTGCGACAGGTCCTCCAGGAGACCGACCGGCTGGCCGGCGGCACGCCGGAGGAGATCCTCGCCGTCGACGTGCCCGCCCACCGCCAGCGGGTCAGCGACCTGCTCCTGCGCGCCGGCGAACTCGTCCGCGCCGCCGTTCCCCGCCGCCGCGAACACCGCGGCGCCGACCTCTTCGGCGCCCGCCTGCGCGGGGCCGACCTGCGCGGCGCCAACCTCCGCGGCGCTCTCCTCGTCGCCGCCGACCTCTCCGGCGCCGACCTGCGCCTCGCCGACCTGATCGGCGCCGACCTGCGCGACGCCGACCTCACCGGCGCCGACCTCACCTCGGCCCTGTTCCTCACCCAGGCCCAGCTCAACGCCGCCCGCGGCGACGCCACCACCCTCCTCCCGCCCGCCCTCACCCGCCCCACCCACTGGCCGGAGACCGCGGCGCCCGCCGCCCCCGGGTCCAAGGCCCGCAAGCCCAGTGGTCCCGGCAGGCCCAACGGCGCCCGTCCGGCCCGCGGGCGTCGTCGTTAGCTCGTGGCAGACTGCCGCGCATGTCCCTCGCCGACCTCACCCTCGACCACTGGCGGTCCTTCGACCTGTCGGCCGCCCGCCGTATCGCCCGGCGGGCGGCCGAGTCGACCGGCGGCCGGTTGATCGCGGTCGAGTCCGGCGAGCACCTCGGGGCGCCGCTGCACCGGGTCCGGATCGAGCGGGACGGGCGGGAGTTCGCCCTGGTGCCGGGCGGCACGGCGACCCTCGGCCTCGACCTCGACGCCTGGCGGCCGACCCCGGAGCAGGAGGCCGACTACCGCGAGAGCGTGGATCAGGGTTTCGGCTACGGCCCCGACCTGCGGGCCCACCTCGCCCGGCTGCTCAGCCCGCGCAGGACCGTCGCCCTGGCGGCGGTGTTGATGGCGGTTGAGGACGAGCACCTGACCGAAGCTCCCTCCGTGTTGCCGGCCGCCCTGGCCGCCCGCGGTCTGCGGGCGCCGACACCTGACGAATGGGAGCACGCCTGCGGAGCCGGCGCGGCCACCCTGTTCCGCTGGGGTGACGACTGTCCACTCGACCGCGTTCCGTACGAGCACCCCTCCGGCCCCCAGCAGCGGCCGAACGCCCTGGGCCTGCGCATCGCCTACGACACCTACCGCGGCGAACTGACCAGCGACCCGACTGCCGTGCACGGCGGCGACGGCGGTGAGTCCACCTGTGGCGGCTATGGCGCACTGCTCGGTTGGCTGCCGTTGGCCACCGCCAACCGCAACGCTGACTGTGCCGAGCTGGTGCACGGGCCGGAGGGCGAGGACCTGTACGAGAACTTCTCCGTCCGCCCGGTGATCGGGCTCTGATCCCCAAGGCGCGTCAGGCCCCGGTAGCCGCTTCTCAAGCGCCGGCGTAGCCCCGGGTCAGGAGGTCGAAGGCGCGGTTGGCGGCGGCGGCCGCCTCCGGGTGGAGGTCGTCGGCGGTGCGGCCGTCGTGGTGGATGTGGTGCCAGGTGCGCAGGGCGAGGACGCGTTGGGTGGCGGTGACCTGGGCAGCGAGCAGGGGGGCGGTGAGTTCGTGGGGCGGGGCGAGGTCGGGGTCCTCGCGCAGGGCGTCGGCGAGGGACTGTTCGGCGCGGGCGGTGTAGGCGCCGACCCGGGCGGCCAGGCTCGGGGTGCCGTGGACGAGGGCGGTGAACGCCAGGACCTGCGGGTGGTCGTTGAGGCCGGTGACCGGGTCGCGACGGGCCAGGCCCTCCAGGAAGTCCCGGCGCAGGGCGTCGAGCGCCGACTCGTCGGCGCCGCGGCCCCGGACCACGTCGGCGGCCTGGTCCTGGTGGTCGGCGAAGCGGTGGACGACCAGGTCCTCCTTGCTGGGGAAGTAGCTGAACAGGGTCGGCTTGGAGACCTCGGCGGCGGCCGCGACGTCCGCCACCGACACCCGGTCGAAGCCGTGCTCCAGGAACAGCGCGATGGCCGCCTCGGAGATCGCCCGGCGCGTCCGTTCCTTCTTGCGCTCCCGCAGTCCACTCATGCCGGCCAGGCTAACAGTCGCGGTTGACCAGGGCAGGTTTCTGACCCGGTTCGGCGGGCTCGGCTCACGCGTCGAAGGACTCCAGGATCCGCCGGATCGACTCCACCACCGGAGCGCCCGCCCGGACCAGCGAGGCGACGCCGGAAATGTTGCGCAACGCCCGCCGCAGGACGGACGGTGAGGCGGTGCCGTCGCCGATGGTCTCCAGCGACTCGTCCAGCACCTCTCGGTCCTCGGCCGGCACCTGCGCCCGCAACTGTCGGACGAAGGTGACGAGTTCGCGCAGTGCGGCCTGGGGGTCGACCGCGGCCTGGTGCTTGATGATGCCGATGTTGTGGTCGCCGTGCTGGGTGACCGAGTCGCCGAAGTGGAAGGAGTTGCCCTGGTTGTCGCTCACAGTCCGACCCGCTTTCCGGTGTTGTGGTCGCCGTGCTGGGTGATCTTGTCGCCGATGTGCACGCTCTCGACCTGGAGTGCGAACTCCGCCTGGGGATTGTCGATCGCCTCCATGATCATTTGGATCAGGTTCCCGATCTGCCAGGCGTCATGGCTCACCACCGCTGTGGTCGCGGAGTTGGAGGTCTCGATGACCAGCTTGTACACCGGCTTCTGCCGTAGTCGGGTCACCATCCGGTAGAGGCAGAACAGGAAGGCGGCGGCCAGTAGGACGCCCGGGACGGCGGCCGCCTCCGCCTGGTCGTGCGCCGTCCTGGTGAGCGTGGCGAGGAGGGAGGCGGCGAACAGTAGCGCGAAGACCTGGCGGACGAACCTGATGACCGTCCTCGAGCGTTTGGGCGGCCACCACGCCAACTGCCGCGCCCGGGCGATGTGCTGCAGCGGGTACGCGTCTCCGCCGATCCAAAGGATCCGCCGACTGACCCTGACCTCGATCACACTGCTTGCCAAGTCCGCTCCCCTGCCCGTAGTGGCGGGAGAACCATAGCAACGGCCACGGACGATCGGGCCGTTGACGGAGACAGGACCGTAGGTGCCGCGACGCCGGACAGCCCGGCGCTGGCGTGACGGGGGGAACTCCGCGCCCACTGGGACCGTGCGCCCACTGGCATCACGAGACCCGCCGTGCAGAGCCCGGGTACCCCGCGTCGGGGCACCCGCCGGTCACATGCTGCGGTCGGTGAGGACCTCGCGGACGACGTGCCGGGCGTTGGCGGTGCGGGCGTGGTCGGTGTGGCGGTAGTACGGGATCGTCACCAGCGCGATGGAGAAGGCCCAGGCGCGGGCGCGGGCCCACATCGCGTCGTCCGCGCGCACGGCGGCCCGGAAGGCGGGGCGGGCGGAGGCGGGGAGCAGGTACCAGGCGGCGATCAGGTCGGCGGTGGGGTCGCCGACGCCCATCAGGGCGAAGTCGAGGACGGCGGCCAGCCGGCCGGTTCTGGAGAGCAGCAGGTTGCCCGGGGTCAGGTCGCCGTGCATCCAGACCGGTGGGCCGTCGTACTCGGGGAGCTGAAGGGCCTTGTCCCACAGGGCGGTTGCGGCCGCAGCGTCGACGGTGCCGGAGAGCTGGGCGATCGCGGCGCGGGTGGCGCCGTCCCGGGAGGCGAGCGGGACGCTGCGGGGGCCGGGCGGGCCGCCCGCGGGGTCGGCGGCGCGCAGGGCGTTGACGAAGCCGGCCAGGTCGCGGGCCAGTGCCCCGGGCGCGGCGAGGGCGCCGACCGCCGGGTTGACGCCGTCCAGCCAGCGCAGCACCGACCACTCCCACGGGTAGCCCGCGGCGGGGCGGCCGACGGCGACCGGTGCGGGGACGGGCAGCGGCAGTCGCGGCGCAAGCCCGGGCAGCCACCGGTGCTCCCGGCGGACGCCACCGGCCGCCCACTCCACCCGGGGCAGCCGGACGGCGAGTTCGGGCCCGAGCCGGAACATCGCGTTGTCCGTCCCGGCGGACCCGGCCGACCCGCCGGGTGTGACGGGTGTGACGGGAAGGCCCGCCCACTGGGGGAACTGGGCGGAGATCAACCGCCGTACCAGGGCCGCGTCGACGACCGGTTCCTCGGGGTGCATCCGGGCGGCAGCGCACATGCCCGGCAGCGTACAGCGCGGACCGCCGCCCTTCAGCCGGATTCCCGAACTACCGGGCCGGTTCGCTCGCCAATCCCGGGGCCCGCCCCCAACTGGACCCCGCTCCAGTCCGGTTGGTATCACCGCCGGGCCGCGCCACGCCCGCCGCCCCGGGCGCGTCCGGGAGCCGTCACCGGTACCTGCCAGAATGCAGGGCGTACGGCGAAAGCACTGAAGGAGAAGGTGACCGGCTTCGTGACCACCTCAGTCGAACAGGGGGCCCGACGGGCCCAGCAGGCGATCGAGCGGAAGATCGCCGAGGAACTGGGGGTCCGCGAGGGGCAGGTGAAGGCGGCCGTCGACCTGCTCGACGGCGGCGCGACCGTCCCCTTCGTGGCCCGCTACCGCAAGGAGGTCACCGGCTCGCTCGACGACTCCCAGCTGCGCTCCCTGGAGGAGCGGCTGCGCTACCTGCGCGAGCTGGAGGAGCGCCGGGCGGCCGTCCTGGAGTCGATCGAGGCCCAGGGCAAGCTGGACGACGCGCTGCGCGCCCAGGTGCTCGCCGCCGACTCCAAGGCGCGGCTGGAGGACATCTACCTGCCGTTCAAGCCCAAGCGGCGCACCAAGGCGCAGATCGCCCGCGAGGCCGGTCTGGAGCCGCTGGCCGACACCCTGCTCGCCGACCCGACGCAGGACCCGGTGGCGCTCGCCGCCGGGTACCTCAACGAGTCGGTGGCGGACGCCCCGGCGGCGCTGGAGGGCGCCCGGGCGATCCTGGTCGAGCGCTTCGGTGAGGACGCCGACCTGGTCGGCTCGCTGCGCGAGCGGATGTGGACCCGGGGCCGGCTGGTCGCCAGGGTCCGCGACGGCAAGGAGGCCGACGGCGCCAAGTTCGCCGACTACTTCGACTTCGCCGAGCCCTACACCAAGCTACCCTCGCACCGCATCCTGGCCATGCTGCGCGGTGAGAAGGAGGAGGTGCTGGACCTCGAACTCTCGCCCTACGACGGCGACACCGAGGGCGACCTGCCCGGTGCCAACGACTACGAGCAGCGCATCGCCGCCCGCTTCGGCATCGCCGACCGCGGCCGCCCGGCCGACAAGTGGCTGGGCGACACCGTCCGTTGGGCGTGGCGCACCCGGATCCTGGTCCGGCTCGGCCTCGACCTGCGCGCCCGGCTGCGCGCCGAGGCCGAGGACGAGGCGGTGCGTGTGTTCGCCGCCAACCTGCGCGACCTGCTGCTGGCCGCCCCGGCCGGCACCCGCGCCACCATGGGCCTGGACCCGGGCTTCCGCACCGGTGTGAAGGTCGCGGTGGTGGACGCCACCGGCAAGGTCGTCGCCCACGAGACGATCTACCCGCACCAGCCCGCCAACAAGTGGGACGCGGCGCTGAACACCCTGGCCGCGCTGGCGAAGAAGCACGACGTCGACCTGATCGCGATCGGCAACGGCACCGCCTCGCGGGAGACCGACAAGCTCGCCGAGGACCTGCTCAAGCGCCACCCGGAGCTGAAGCTCACCAAGGCGATGGTCAGCGAGGCCGGCGCCTCCGTCTACTCGGCCTCCGCGTTCGCCTCGCAGGAACTGCCGGAGCTGGACGTGTCGATCCGCGGCGCGGTCTCCATCGCCCGCCGCCTCCAGGACCCGCTGGCCGAACTGGTCAAGATCGACCCCAAGTCGATCGGCGTCGGCCAGTACCAGCACGACCTGAGCGAGGTGAAGCTCTCCCGCTCGCTGGACGCCGTCGTCGAGGACTGCGTCAACGCCGTCGGCGTGGACGTCAACACCGCCTCGGCGCCGCTGCTCACCCGGGTCTCCGGCATCACCGCCACGCTGGCGGACAACATCGTGGCCCACCGCGACGCCAACGGCCCGTTCCGCACCCGCCGGCAGCTCAAGGACGTCGCCCGGCTCGGCCCGAAGGCCTTCGAGCAGTGCGCGGGCTTCCTGCGCATCCCCGGCGGGGACGACCCGCTGGACGCCTCCAGCGTGCACCCGGAGGCCTATCCGGTGGTGCGCCGCATCCTCGCCGCGACCGGCGGGGAGCTGCGCGAGCTGATCGGCAACGGCGAGCGGCTGCGCGCGCTGCGCCCGGCGGACTTCGCCGACGACACCTTCGGCGTGCCGACCGTCACCGACATCCTCGGCGAGCTGGACAAGCCGGGCCGCGACCCGCGCCCGGCCTTCCGCACCGCCGTCTTCAAGGAGGGCGTCGAAAAGATCGGCGACCTCGAGGTCGGCATGGTGCTGGAGGGCGTGGTCACCAACGTCGCGGCCTTCGGCGCCTTCGTCGACGTGGGCGTCCACCAGGACGGGCTGGTGCACGTCTCCGCGCTGTCCAGGAACTTCGTCAAGGACCCGCGCGAGGTGGTCAAGCCCGGGGACATCGTCAAGGTCCGGGTGCTCTCGGTGGACGTGCCGCGCAAGCGGATCGGGCTGACCCTGCGGCTGGACGACGAGGTCGGTCGCGAGCGCGGCGACCGGGGCGGCGACCGGGGTGACCGGCAGGCCCGTCCGCCGCGCCAGGAGCGGCGCGGCGCGGGCCAAGGCGGCGGTCAGGGCGGGCAGAGCGGTCAGGGCGGCCGCGGCGGCCAGGACCGGGGTGGCCAGGGTGGTCCGGCGGACCGGGGCGGCTTCGGCGGTGGCGCGCCGGCGAACAGCGCCATGGCGGACGCGCTGCGCCGCGCGGGCCTGACCGGTGGCGGCGACGGCGGCTCGGCCGCCCGGCGCTCCGGGCGGCGCTGAGCGCACGGCAGCGGCGGTGGCCGGCACGACCGGGGCCGGTGGGTGCGGGATGCGCCCACCGGCCCCGGCCGTCGTGTCCGGTCACGCCAGGAGCTTGTCCTTGGCCTTGCGGTACTCCTCGTCGGAGATGGCGCCCCGGTCGCGCAGGTCCGCCAGCCTCGCCAGGTCCTCGACGTGGCCGCGGCCGCCGCCCTCCGGTGGCGTTCCGGCCGCGTCCTGGATGTAGGCCCGGAGCGCCGCATCGGTCTGCTGGGCCTGTTCGACGTCCCGCCTGCCCATGCTCTGACCACGGGCGATGAGGTACGCGAGGATCCCGATCAGCGGCAGGAGGATCACCAGGATCAGCCAGCCGGCCTTGCCCCAGCCGCTGAGGTCGTGGCTGCGGAAGATGTCCGTGATGATCTTGAACAGCAGGAAGAACCACAGCACCCAGAGGAACAGCTCCAGCATCGTCCAGAAGATGTTGAGCAGCGGGTAGTCCCCGGCCAGCGAAGAGGCCAACGCGTAGGTGTCCATGGTCGAGTCATATCATCGCAAAACGGACACCATGGTTCTGTGTTCCACCGTTCCAGTGAGCTCCCGCAGTCACCGGAACACCTCCGCCGGCGGTGCCGGCGCGGCGCCTCAGCCCCGGCCGGCCCGCTCGCGCAGCTCCACCGCGAGCCCGATCAGCTCGCCCCACCACGCGTCGTGCCCGGTGAGCAGCAGCCGCTGCGCCTCGGCGGCCGGGACGGCCCGGACCTCCACCACCTGCTCGCCGTCCGCCGGGTTGGTCGGCGTGGAGTCCAGTACGACCTCGCCCCAGCCCCACAGCCAGGCCTTCTCCGGGTGCGGCTGCCACGGCCGGTACGGCACCGGGTCGTCGGTGCGGCAGCGGTGCGCGCCCAGCCAGGCAGGCTCGCCGAGCAGCCGGGCGCCGGCCTCCTCGCGCAGTTCGCGGGCCAGACAGGCGGCGACGGACTCGCCCTGCTCCCGGGTGCCGCCGGGCAGGAACCAGTGGTCGCGGTCGTCCCGGCACAGCACCACGCCGCCGTCCGCGAAGCCGACCAGGTGGATGTTGGTGACCAGGGCGTCCGGCGGCAGCACAGTGGAGAACCGCGCGTCGTAGCGGCCCCAGGCCCAGTACTGCGGTGCGTGCAACGCGGGGAACCGGGCGGCGAGTTCGGTGGCCCTGACGGCGGTGTCGGCGGTGTCGGCAGGGTCGGTGAGATCCGTGCTGCCGGTGAGATCCGTGCTGCCGGTGGGGTCCTTGCTGCCGGTGCGGTCCGTGGTGTCCGTGCGGTTTCTGGCCCCAGTGCGGTCCGTGGTGTCGGTCATTCGGTGATCGTAGTGCCGGCCGGAAAACGGCGGGGAGCGCTCTGATGGACGAGGGCGATGTCGGAGGTGGCCGCGGCGCGCGGCCGGCGGCGCACCGGCTCCACCGGGGCGCCCACCCAACTCCCCAGCGACATCTCGGCGGTGATGCCCGGCCCGAATCCGGCGATCAGCCCGGGCGTGCCCTCGGGCACACCGCCGTCGGCGAACAGCCGGGCGAGGGCGTCGAAGACGACGGCGCTGGCGATGTTGCCGCGTTCGGTGAGCGTGGCCCGGCTGTAGCGGAACATCGCGGGCTGCACGTCCAGGAAGCGGCATAGGTCGTCCAGGATCCGCGGGCCGCCCGCGTGCACGATGTAGAAGCCCAGTCCGGAGGCGTCCCAGCCGTGCTGCCCGGCCAGGGCGCGCAGCGCGGGAGCGAGCAGCTCCATGGTGCCGGGCACCCGCTTGTCCAGCTGGAAGTGGAAGCCGGTGTCCTCGACCCCGTAGGAGATCCAGTTCTCGGTGTCCGGCACGAGGTGGGAGCCGTTGCGCTCGACGCTCACCCCGCAGCCGCCGTGGCCGCGCATCACCACGGCCGCGATCGCGTCCCCGAACAGGCCGTTGGAGAGCAGTGAGCCGACGCCGAGGTCGCTCGGCTGGTAGCAGAGCGAGCAGAACTCGCAGGCCACGATCAGCACGTTGGCGCCCGGGTAGGCGCGGCAGAAGTCGTGCGCCCGGTTGACGGCGGCGCCGCCGGCCGCGCAGCCGAGCTGGGCGATCGGCACCTGGCGGGTGTCGGAACGGAACCCCATGGTGTTGATCAGCCAGGCCGTCATCGACGGCATCATGAAGCCGGTGCAGGAGACGTAGACGATCAGATCGATGTCCCGGGCAGCCAACTCGGCGTGACACAGGGCGCGTTCGACCACCTCGGGGACGCGGGCCTTGGCCTCCCGCTCGTACACCTGGTTGCGTACGGTGAAACCCGGGTGGGTGAGGGTCTGCTCGATCGGCTGGACCAGGTGCCGGGTCCGCACCCCGGTGTTCTCGATCAGCCGCAGTGCCAGGCCGAGTTGGGGGTGGCCGGCGTGCAGGGTGCGGGCCAGGTCGAGGGTCTCGTCGAGGGTGATGACGTGCTCGGGCACGGCGACGGCGGGGCGGCAGAGTGTGGCCATGGTGTGGGTCTCCCCGTGGGGGCGGCCGTGGCGTGCCGGTGGCGGCCTGGCGGCGGGCCGGTGGTGTGCGTGGAAGGGTGTGCGGGAGTCGCTCGGCGGCCGTCCGGAGGGCGCGCCGGGCGCGGGAGGTCACCAGGCGAGGGGCAGGGACTGCGGGAAGCGCCAGATGGAGCCGGAGTTCCAGTCGAGTTCGGACGGATCGACGGCCAGGCGCAGCCGGGGGAAGCGCCGCAGCAGGGTACCGACCGCCACCTGCAGCTCCATCCGGGCCAGGTGCGAGCCGAGGCAGTGGTGCTGGCCGTGGCCGAAGGCCATGTGGGTGGGCACGCCGCGGTCGAGGTCCAGCTCGTCCGGGCGCTCGTAGACCGCTGGGTCCCGGTTGGCGGCGAGGTAGGACACGTGCACGGCCTCGCCGGCCCGGATCAGCACCCCGCCCAGCTCCACGTCCTCGACGGCTACCCGGGCGATGCCCACGCCCTGGCGGAACGGGATGAAGCGCAGCAGTTCCTCCAGGGCCTGCGGCAGCGTCTCCGGGCGGGCGCGGAGCTTGGCGAGCTGCTCGGGGTGGGTGAGCAGGGTGTAGGTGATGTTGCTGAGCTGGTAGGTGCTGGTGTCGTGGCCGGTCACCAGCAGCACCATCGCCATGACGGCCAACTCCTGGTCGTCCAGCAGCTCTTCGCCGTCGCGGGCCGTGGCGAGCGCGCTGATCAGGTCCTCGCCGGGATCGGCGCGGCGGGCGGCGGTGAGCTCGGTGAAGTAGCCGCGCAGCCCGGCCTTGGCCTCCTCCTGGCCCTCCCGGCTGCCCGGGCCCATCCGCATCATCGCGACGGCCCACGTCCGCAGCCGGGCGCGGTCCTGCGGCGGGATGTCCAGCAGCTCGCAGATGGTGTGCAGCGGGAGCCGGCTGGACAGGAAACGGACCAGGTCGGCCGGGGCGCCGTGCTCCTCCATGTCGTCCAGGTAGCCGTTGACGACGTCCTGCGTCCTGGGGCGCATCCGCTCCACCTGGCGGTTGGTGAACCCCTGGGCGACCAGGCGGCGCAGCCTGTTGTGGGCGGGCGGGTCCATCAGGTTGATGGCCTCGGCCTGGGCGATCGGGGCGGGCGTCATCCGGGGCAGGTCCCGTCCGATGCCCGCGGCGCGGCTGAACCGGCGGTCGGTGGTGACCACCCTGACGTCCTCGTAGCGGGTGGCGAGCCAGGCCTCGCCCGCACCGTACGGCAGTCGGATCCTGGCGATCGGGGCCTCGGTGAGCAGCCGCTTGAGGAGGGGGTCGAACTCCAGACCGTCGGTGTGGTGGAAGGGGCAGTCCCACACGGGGGCGGTGGTGGTCACGGGCCTGTCCAATTGTCATCGTCATGCCGGGGTGGTGGCGCCCGAACGGTGCGGCGTCGCGGTTCGGGCGCGGAATGCAGATGTTCCCCCATGGGCTGGCAAAGATGTGAATCCGCCGAGCTGTTCCCTCGATTGAGTGAGATGGCTGATTGTCAGGTGAATTGTCGCGGCCCTTATGGGACTTGGCGGATCGGCCGGTGTCGATCGGGTGAGACGAGTCCGGTCTCGTCGGCGGGCACCACCGCCCGGGCCCGGTCGCGCAGGTTCGACTCGGTGAAGATCCGGGCGACGTGCGTCTTCACCGTGGACCCGCTCACGGCGACGGTCGGGTGGTTCACAGCTCGGCCTGCTCGGCTCGTTCGGCTCGTTCGGCCGGGCGGCTGACGCCCCGACAACCAGCGGTGTTCGAGCGCCTATCATCGCGCCATGGCCACCGCTGAGCTGATCCGCATCGTCTCCCGCTCCTCACCCATGGCGCTCGCCCAGGTCGAGCGGGTCCGCGCCGAACTCGCCGCCCTGCACCCCGGCCTGCGCACCGAGGTCGTGCCGGTCACCACCTCGGGCGACCGCTGGACCGGCGACCTCGCCCAGCTGGGCGGCAAGGGCGCGTTCACCAAGGAGGTCGACGCCGCGCTGCTCGCCGGGGAGGCCGACGTCGCCGTGCACTGCCTCAAGGACGTGCCCGCCGACCGCCCGCTGCCAGCCGGCACCGTCTTCGCCGCCTACCTGCGCCGCGACGACATCCGCGACGCACTGGTCCACCCCGGCGGCCTGACCCTCGCCGAACTCCCGCCAGGCACCCGGATCGGCACCTCCTCCGTCCGCCGGATCGCCCAACTCGCCGCCTCCCACCCGCAACTGGAATGCGTCCCGATCCGCGGCAACGCCAACAGCCGGCTGGCCAAGCTGGCGGCCGGGGACGTCGACGCCCTGCTGCTCGCCGTCTCCGGCCTGGAGCGGATCGGCGAGCCGGGGCGGATCACCGAGGTCCTCGGCGTCGAGCAGATGTGCCCGCCGATCGGCGCCGGCATCCTCGTCCTGCAGTGCCGGGAGGACGACGCCGCGACCATCGAGGCCGTCACCGGGCTCGGCCACCACGACACCTGGCGCGAGGCGGCGGCCGAGCGGATGTTCCTGCACGTGCTGCAGGGCCACTGCAACAGCCCGATCGCCGGCTACGCCAAGGCCGAGCCGGACGGCCGCCTCTCGCTGCGCGGCCGGGTCTTCACCCCGGACGGCAAGCGGGTGCTGGACGCCCACGAGTGGGCGGGCGCGCTCAGCCCCGAGGACCTCGGCACCTCGGTGGCCCTGGCGCTCAAGCGGCAGGGGGCGCAGGAGCTGATCACCGCGATCCCGCACTGAGCTCGGCTCCCGCCCCCGCCCCCGGCCCCGCCCCGGCCCGCTGCGTCTCCGGCGCGCAGGCCGGGCCGCGGAGGGCAGAACCGGGCGGACGTGCGGGGCGTCCGTTGAGGCGTGATCAGTGCGGTGCTCGGCGGGATGCCGATGTTCTGGCCCGGGCTGCTGCTCTCGCTGGTGCCGGCGGCTCTGCTGAACCGGCCGGTGGGGCGGCTGCTGCGGGCCCACTGGGTGGTCGGCTTCCTGCTGCTGCTCGGACTCGGCGGGGTGGTCGTGGCGACGCTGCTGCCGGAGGCCTTCCGGCTGTCCGAGGACGCCGTGCGGCACTGCACGGTGCGGGGCGGCCGGCCGCGCTCACCGTACGAACTGCTGCACGTGCGGCACATCGAGCTCAAACTGGCGACCTACGCCCCGGTGGGCTTCGCCGCCGCCCTGGCCGGGACGCGGCGGCGGGCGGCGGTGGCGCTGCTGGGCACCGCCGCGCTGCCGTTCGCGGTGTCGGCGTTGCAGTACGCGGTGCCGGTGATCGGGCGCAGCTGCGATGTGCAGGACGTCTGGGACGGCGTGCAGGGGGTCGTGCTCGGGGCGGCGCTGGGGTTGGTGGCCGGGCCGGTGGGGCGGACGGTGACCAGGGCCCGGGTGCGCTCGGTGTGAGCTCCGGCCGCGGCCGTTCCGCTGCTGCGGGTCGCGGCGGCCACTACGGCTGTTCGTCGGGGAGCAGCGGGAAGAGCCGGGTGACGGCGGCGACCGGGCGGGCGTCGGCGGGGCGGGTGGCCGGGTCGGCCTCGCGGCCGCGGTAGCGGGCGAGGAGTCCGCGGACGGCTTCGCCGAGGGCGGTCAGCTCGGCGGGGGTCAGGTAGACGACGGTGCTGAAGGCCTCGTCCTGCTGCCAGTCGGCCGGGGCCTCGGCACGCCGGGCCAGCCAGCGGCGGTGGCTCTCGTCCTCCAGGCCGCGCGCCAGCTCGCCGAATTCTTCGGCTGCGGGCGGCGGTTCGGGTTGTGGGGGTTGCGGCAGTCGCCAGGGCCGGGCGCGGCCGTCGCTCGCGGGGGCCTCCTCGATCCGTCCGAAGCGGGCCAGCTGCCGCAGGTGGAACGAGCACAGCCCGGAGCTGTGCCCGAGGTGGGCGGCCGCCTCCGTGGAGGTGAGGGTGCCGTGTTCGGCCAGCAGCTCCAGGAGTGCGGTCCGTACGGCGTGCTCGGGGAGGGTGCCGGTTCGGGCGGGATCTTCAGTCACTTTGCAAAGTCTGCTACTTTGCAAAGTCCTTGACAAGTCCGCCGTCCTGAGGGAGCGTCCGTGACCGGCCTGCCTGAACGTCCACCCGTCCTGCGGATCACCGAGGCGGGGGAGCCGATCCTGCACGGCCCCTGCCGCCCCGCGACCGAACGGGACTTCGGCAGCCAGGAGTTGGACCGGCTGATCGACTCGATGTTCGCGACCATGTACGTCGCCGACGGCTGCGGGCTCGCCGCCAACCAGGTCGACGTGGACCTGCGCCTGTTCGTCTACGACTGCCCCGACGACGACGGCGTCCGCCACACCGGCCACCTGCTCAATCCCGTGGTCGAGGCCCAGGCTCCCGGACGGCCGCTGATCGAGGACCAGGAGGGCTGCCTCTCCGTCCCCGGCGCCACCACCCGACTGGCCCGCCCGGCCCGGGCCGTGGTCCACGGCTACGACCGGCACGGCCGCGCCCGCACCATCGAGGCCACCGGCTACTTCGCCCGCTGCCTCCAGCACGAGACGGACCACCTCGACGGGCAGCTGTACGTGGACCGGCTCTCCAAGCGCGACCGCAAGGACGTGCTGCAGCAGGTGGAGCGGCGCCGGGAGAAGGTGTTCGCCCAGCGCGACAGGGCCGCCGACCGGTTCAACTGGCGTGGTGCGGTGGAGTTCTGCGCGGCCTCCTGCCGGTGCCGGCGGCTGGACCGGATGGCACCGGACCAGGTGGCGCTGGAAGCGTTCTCGTAGCCGAGCCGAGCCGAGCCGAGCCGAGCCGAGCCGAGCCGGGCACCGTCGCCGCGCGGCTGGAACAGGCCCGGCCGGAGCGTCCGGAGCGGGGCGGCGTCGGCCTGTCGGCGCACCCGTGGATCACTCCGGCGGGGGAGCGGGGCCGAGCGGGATCGACCACGCGCACGAGGTGCGGGCGGGGCGCGGTCGGTGACGGTGGACCCATGCTGATGAACATCCCGGTCGGTGACACCGAAAGCCCCGTCCCCCGCTGGGCCCTGCGCCTCGCCCAGGCCCTACCGTTCGTGGTCCTCCCGCACTGCCTGTGGCGGCTGCCGTTCGCCTTCGACTTCCGGATGGGCACGGTCGATCCGGACGCCCCCGGCTACGTCTGGTGGGCCACCCCGTACGTGTTCGGCCTGAGCCTGCTCACCGAGGCGGTGGCGCTGCTCACCCTGGGGCTGGTCAGCGGCTGGGGCGAGGTGTTCCCGCGCTGGGTGCCGGTCCTGCGGGGGCGCCGGGTGCCGCCGCTCGCGGCGGTCGTCCCGGCGGTGCTGGGCGGGCTGGTGCTCTTCGGGCTGTTCGGCCTGGAGCCGCTCGCCTGGTTCGGCGTGATCGACGAGGTCGGCTTCAGCAACGGCTGGTGGCTGCTCCTGGCCCGCGTCTGTATCGGTCCGGCGATGCTCTGGGGGCCGATCACCATCGCCCTGGCCGTCGCCTATCACCGCCGCCGACGCCGTACCGCGTGAACCCCGTGTGCACGGGAAGTCGGCGGGTCCGACGTCCCGCGCAGGGGTTCGCGCGTGCTCGGTGCGTCCGGCCGTACTCGCCGACCGCCCCGCTGACTGCTCAGGTGGCCGGACCGGCCCGGTTCCCGGCGACCAGGGAGTCGGCCAGGTGCTCGGCGACGGTGTCGTCCAGGGGGCCGTGGCCGAGCAGGAAGCGGTACCAGAAGACCCCGTAGACCTGGTCGACGATCAGGTCCAGGTCGGCGTCCGCCGCGAGTTCGCCGCGCTCGCGCCCCCGGGACAGCAGGTCCAGCAGGGCGGTGCGGCGGGTGGCGGTGAAGGTCTGCATCAGTTCGGCCAGGTGCGGGTCGCGGGCGGCCTCGCGGACGACGGTCCGCAGCGCGGAGGCGGTGGTGCCGCGTTGGGCGGCGGCGAAGGTGGTGGCGACGAAGGCGCGCAGGTCGGTGTGGAGGGCGCCGGTGTCGGGGCCGGAGACGCCCTGGTCGGCGCGGTCGGTGAGGGCGTCGAGCAGCACCGCGCCCTTGGAGGGCCACCAGCGGTAGACGGTCTGCTTGCCGACGCCGGCCGTACGGGCGATGGCGTCGACGGTGACGGGGGTGCCGTCGGACTCGGCCAGCAGCTGCAGTGCGGCGTCCAGGATCGCCCGCTGGGCGGCCTCGTTGCGGCGGCGGCCGGTGTGGGGGCGCGCGGACGAGCCCTGCCCGGCTCGGGAGTTGGTTCGGGTGTCAGCTCGGGCGTCGGTCTCGCTCATCGTGGTGTCCCTTCCTTGATGCCCCACTTGACAAGACTAACAGTCTCGACAACCATCATTGTCAGAACCGACGGTCTCGACAAGAGCCCCAGACAAGCCGGAAAGGCCGACCACCATGAGCACTGCGTCAAACCTCTTCGCCGGACAGCGCGTCGTCGTGATGGGCGGCAGCTCGGGCATCGGCGAGTCGGCGGCCGCCGCCTTCGCGGCGGACGGCGCCGAGGTCGTGATCACCGGCCGCGGCCGCGAGCGGCTGGACGCCGCCGTGGCGCGGATCGGCGGCAAGACCACCGGTCAGCAGGTGGACGCGACCGACCCGGCCGCCATCGCCGCCTTCTTCGCCGAACTCGGCGGCGTGGACCACCTGGTGGTCGCGGTCAGCGGCGCGGCCGGCAGCGGTCCGTTCGCCGGGCTCGACCTGGCCGACCTCGCCGCCGGCTTCGACGCCAAGTTCTGGGCGCAGGTCCGCGTCCTCCAGGGGGCGCTGCCGCACCTGCGCGAGGACGGTTCGGTCACCCTGATCACCGCCGCCTCCGCGCGCGCCGCCATCCCCGGCACCGCCGGTCTGGCCGCCATCAACGGCGCCCTGGAGGCGATGGTCCCGCCGCTGGCCGTCGAGCTCGCCCCGCTGCGGGTCAACGCCGTCTCGCCCGGTGTCATCGACACCCCGTGGTGGGACCGCGTCCCGGCCGAGCAGCGCACCGCCCTGTTCGACGGCCTGGCCGCCACCACCCCGGTCGGGCGGGTCGGCCGCCCCGAGGACGTGGCCCGGGCGATCCACATGCTGGCGGCGAACACCTTCGTCACCGGCGTGGTCCTCGACTGCACCGGCGGGGCCAACCTGCCCACCGGCCGCTGACCACACCGCCCGAGCCGACGCGACCCGACCCGGCCGGCCCCGGCCCGGACCCTGGCCCTCTCAAGGGCCGGACCCGGGCCGAGCCGGCTGCTACGACAACCGGCCCGTCACCACTCCGCCACCCGGTAGTCCTTCAGGAACACCCCCGACACGGGATGCCCGGCCTCGCCGCGCACGATCGGGTCGTACACGCGGGCCGCGCCGTCCACCACGTCCAGCGGGGTGCGGAAGCCCCGGGCGGCGATCCGGGTCTTCTTCGGCGCCGGGTTCTCGTCGGTGATCCAGCCGGTGTCGACGGCGCACATGTGCACGCCCCGGGTGGCGAGGTCGGCCGCGCTGGTGCGGGTGAGCATGTTGAGCGCGGCCTTGGCCATGTTGGTGTGCGGGTGGCGCGCGGTCTTGTTGCGGACCGCGAACCGGCCCTCCACCGCCGTGACGTTGACGATGTAGCGCGCCGGGTGCCCGGAGGCGAGCAGCAGCGGCAGCAGCCGGTCGCAGAGCAGGGCCGGAGCCAGGGCGTTGACCAGCTGGGTCTCCAGCACCTCGGCCGGGTCGAGCGAACCGAGCGTGGCAGACCAGGAGTTGGCTGGTGCGAGATCGGGCAGCAGTCCGGCCTCGTCCGTGAAGTCGAGCAACGACCCCGGTCGGCTGGTGATTTGGGCGCCGGAGCCGGAGAGCGGGCGGAAGCCGGGGGCGTGGGTGATCGCCCGGCGGTCGGCCGCGGGCAGCGCGGCGGACTCGCCCGCGGCGAGCAGGGCGTAGGACTCGGGCGGGCGGCGCAGGGTCTGCGCGGCGTTGTTGACCAGGATGTCCAGGGGGCAGCCCTGCGCCCGCAACTCCTCCGTCAGCCCGAGGACCTGGCGCGGGTCGCGGAGGTCGATGGCGACCACGGTCAGCCGGTCCCACCAGCGCTCGCTGCCCTCGGCGGCCCGGAAGCGCCGCACGGTGTCCTGGGGGAACCGGCTGGTGACGATCAGCTCCGCGCCGTCCCGCAGCAGCATCAGCGCGAGCTGGAAGCCGATCTTCACCCGCCCCCCGGTGAGCAGCGCCCGGCGGCCCCGCAGGTCGGTGCTCAGGCGCCGGCGGGCGGTGTTGTCGGCCGCGCAGTCCGGGCAGAGCATGTGGTAGAAGCCGTCGACCTGGCGGTACGCCCGTTTGCAGACGTAGCACTTGCGCGGGGTCACCAGCTCGCCGACCGGCCCGGCGGTGACCGGGGCGAGCGGCGCGTCCTCGCGCCGGTGCCGGGCGCCGGTCGCGGTGGCGGCGAGCAGCTCGGCGTCGGCCTCCCGGACGGCCTGCTTGGCCTCCTGGCGGCGGCGCTTGCGGCTCTCCATGACGAAGGAGCTGAGCTGCCGCTCGACGTGCAGCCGGGTGCGGTCGTGCGGCGGGAGGGCGCGCAGCCGGCCCAGGGTGCGGCTGAACGCGGCGAGTTCCTCGGGGGTGAAGCCGGCCGCGCAGGCGGCGTCGCCGGTCGGAAAGATCGTGCTGAGCTGGTCGTGGTCGTCCCGGACCGTCATGTCCGCCCCCTCGTGCCGTACAGGTGGGACGGACTGTAATCGACGGTCCGGGCCGATGAGATGCCAATTTCGCTCGGCGTGACCGGGCTGGTCGGCCTGCCGCGGAGGCCGGGCGGGCGGGCGGCGGTCACCCGCCGTGCCCCCGGTCGAAGGTGCCCGGGGTGCCGGCGGCCCCCCGGCCCACCGGCGCCCCGGACGTCGGACTCAGCCGGTGTACCGGCTGAAGATCTTCGCGAACTCGTACGGCTGCTGCGGGATGTCGGTGCACTTCGACAGCGAGCCGCCGGTGCAGGCGTTGGCGTCCCGGGTGGCGTCCCAGAAGGCCAGCAGGCCGAGGTGGTGCTGCTGGGCGAAGGTCACCAACTGCTGGGCGGCGGCCTGGTCGTAGACCTGGTGGTCGTCGTTCTCGCCGATCATCGGGGTGACCCCGACCATGGCCCACAGCTGGGCGTCGGTCTTCGCCGGGTAGAGCGCCTTGAGCTGGCCGAAGAGCGACTGGGCGGCCTGGACGGCGGCGTTGCCGTAGTCGGTGCCGGGCCGGTAGTAGTCCATCGCCATGACGTTGACCAGGTCGAGGTCGACCCCGGCGTCCCGGGCGGACTTGACGATCGCGACGCCGTCGCTGGTCAGGCCCTCGGGCAGGACCGGCAGGGTGAGCGAGACCCTGAGGCCGGGGTGGGCCTGCTGGAGCTTGGCGAGCGCGGCGGAACGGCGGTCGTTGGAGGCGGTGTCGGCGATCGCCGCACCCTCGATGTCGTAGTCGACGTAGCGCAGGCCGTAGGCCCTGACCACGGCGTCGTACTCGGTGAACAGCGAGTCCACCGAGCCGCAGGCGGCGGCGAGTTCGGTGCCGCTGGCGCCGCCGAAGGAGAGCTTGACGTCGCCGCCGGCCGCGCGCAGCGCGTCCACCTGGTCCTTGGCCCAGCCGGTGCGCGGGTCATAGGCGTTGAACCAGCTGGCCTTGCAGCCGACGCCGGTGACGAAGCCCATGGTGTAGCCCTTGACGCCGCCCGACGTGGCCATGTCGGGCATGGACGGGGTGGGCCACGCGCCCATGTCGATGTACGGGGCGACGGGCAGCGCGACGTTCGGCGGCGGGGTGGTCGGGCCGCCGGTGGGCGTGCCCGTGGGTGTCCCGGTGGGTGTTGCGGTCGGGGTGCCGGTGGGCGGCGGGGTGCTGGGGCCGCCGCCGGGGCCGGTGAGCGTGATGTCGTCGGCGAGGTAGGCGCCCTGTCCGTACCAGCCGTGGAGGTAGACGGTGACGCTGGTGGTGTTCGGGCCGGTGGTGAAACCGGTGGACAGCTGCTGCCAGCCGGGGCCGCCGACGGTCCAGGTGGCCGGGTCGGTGACGCCGCTGCCGGTCGCGCCGAGGTAGACGTACTGCCCTTGGACCCACGCGCTCAGGTGGTAGGCGGTGTTGGGCTGGACGCTCACGGTCTGCCCGCACTGCGCGGTGTCGCTGTTGCTCACCGCCCCCTTGAGCGCGTGGCTCCCGCTGTGCGCACCGGAGCCGACGATGGCGCCCGTCCCGGCGGAACAGCTCCACGGGGCGAGGGCGCCGCTCTCGAACCCGGCGTTGGCGAGCAGGTTTCCGTCGGCGGCGCCGGCGTTCCCGGCCAGGGCGGCGAGGCCGCCGGCGGCGAGCGCGGTGGCGGCGGCGAGGCTCAGCAGTGTGGGCCGGCCGGCCGGACGGCGGTGCGTGGGGGCGTGCTGGAGCGCACTGGGCATGGGGGTGCCTCTCGGGACGGTGGGCCGCCCCGCTCCGGGCAGGGGTGCGGGGCGGGCGGCAGCGTGGGGGCTGGTCCGGTGCGGGGAGGAGCGCGGTGCTGAGGATCAAACTGGACTAGACCAGCTGGGCACGTCAAGCGCTTGTGGCGTCCGGGAACCCGTCGAGGGCAGGTTTTAGGGGTGCTTTAAGGACGGGGTGTCAGTCCCCCCAGCTCCGCCAGTTCCCTGGCGGACAGGGTGAGTTCGGCCGCCGCGGCCGAGTCGCGGATGGACGCCGGTCGGCGGGCGCCGGGAATCGGGATGACGGCGGGGGACTGCGCCAGGTGCCAGGCGAGGCAGATCCGTTGGGGGCTGACGCCGCGGGCCCGGGCGAGGGCGTGGAAGGGGGTGTCCGCGCTGGGTGCGCCGGTGCCCGGGTCGTCGACGGCGCTGGGCGAGATCCCCCCGAGCGGGCTCCAGGGCAGGAAGGCCAGGCCCAGTTCGGTGCAGAGGTCCAGGGTGTCGCGGGCGCCCTGGTGGGCGGGGGAGAAGCGGTCCTGCACGGAGACCAGGCGTGCGCCGAGGATCTCGTGCGCGGTGCGGATCTGCCCGCGGTCCACGTTGGACAGGCCCACCATCCGGATGGTCCCGGCGTCGGCGAGCTCCCGCAGCGCGCCGACGGAATCGGCGAAGGGGACGGCCGGGTCGGGCTTGTGGAGCTGGTAGAGGCCGATGGTCTCGACGCCCAGGCGGGCGGCGGAGGCCTCGGCCGCCCGGCGCAGGTGGCGCGGGTCGCCGTTGACCGTCCACGTCCCGTCGCCGGGGCGGCCCCGGCCGCCCTTGGTGGCGATCAGGACCTCGTCCGGTCCGCCGCCGCGGTGGGCGGCGAGCGCCCGGGCGATCAGGCGTTCGTTGTGGCCGGTTTCGCCGGCGTGCCAGTGGTAGCTGTCGGCGGTGTCGATCAGCGTCACGCCCGCGTCCAGGGCGGAGTGGATCACGGCGACCGCCTGGTCCTCGTCCGGGCGGCCTTCCACCGACAGTGGCATGGCGCCGAGGCCGATGGCGCGCACCGGGGTGCCGCCGATGGTGCGGGTCGGAGCGGGGGCGGTGGTCATCGGCGGGACTCCTTGACGGCCTGGGGCAGCCAGTCGGTGATCGGGGAGAAGCGGAAACCGAGGCGGGCCGCCCGGCCGGTGTCCATCGGGTAGCAGCGGTCGAAGGAGAACGGCGAGGGCGGTTCACCGGCCCCGGTGACGAGCCTCGGCTCGGTGCCGGTCTCCCGCGCCACGGCCGCGCACAACTCGCGGACGTCGAGCGTTCCGTGGGAGGCGGCGTTGACCGGGCCGGTGAAGTCGGCGGTCGCGGTCCAGGCCAGGAAGCGGGCGATCTCCGCGGCGGAGACGAAGGACGCGCGCTGCGGCGCCGAGTGGACGGCGATCGGCAGGCCGCGCTCGATCCGCTCCACGTAGTGCGCCAGCCGCCCGGTGAAGTCGGCGCCGCCGAGGACGTGCGCGGTGCGCACGGTGACGAGGTCGAAGGGCGCCTGCCGGGTGAGCAGGGCCTCGGCCTGGCGTTTGCCGTCGCCGTAGTGGTCCTCCAGGAACGCCCGGTCGTGCCAGGGGAGTCGGAGGTCCACCGACTGGGCCGACAGGTCGAGGGCCGGTTCGGCGAGGGCCGGTCCGCCGGGGCGGCCGAGGTGGGCGTAGACCTCGACGGTGGAGGTCAGCACGTAGCGCGGAGTGCGGTCGGCGAAGACCCGGGCGGCCACGGCCGCCTGGACGGGCGTGTAGCAGACCTGGTCGACCACCGCGTCGAAGCGCCGGCCGGCGAGCGCCGCTCGCAGCGCGGTCTCGTCGTCGCGGTCGGCGCGCAGGTGGGTGACGCCCGGCGGCGCGGGCGCCGAGCCGCGGTTGACGACGGTCACCGCCGCGCCCGCCGCCCGCAGTTCCTCGACCACCCGTCTTCCGAAGTGGCGGCTGCCGCCGATCACGCACACGTCCACGCTCTCGTTCCCCTCCCGGTCCGGTACTGCCCGTTCCCGGTGATCAGCCTGCCGTGGCCGGGTCGACAGCGGTAGTGTCGCTTCGAATGCCTCGTCATTAGGAGAACTGTTGATCGACGTTCAGCGGCTCGCGGTGCTGCGGGAGGTCGCCCGCTGCGGCAGCTTCAACCAGGCGGCCGCGGCGCTGCACTGCACACCCTCGGCGGTGTCGCAGCAGATCGCCGCGCTGGAACGCGGCCTCGGTGCGCCCGCGGTGGAGCGCTCCACGCGCGGGGTCACGCTCACCGAGGCGGGGCGCCTGCTGGTGGAGGCCGCCGACGCGATCGCCGCCGAACTGGCCGACACCGCGCAGCGCATCGGGAAGCTGACCGCCGAGCGCACCGCCCTCGCTGTAGCCGCCTTCACCAGCGGCGGCCGGCGGCTGCTGCCCGCGGCGCTCGGCGGGTTCGTCGCCGACCACCCGGAGGTGGAACTGACGATCCTGGAGGCGGAGCCGGAGGAGAGCCTGCCCGCCGTCCGCGAGGGGCGGGCCGACCTCGCCCTCGCCTACCACCTGGACGGCCCGCCGCCCGCCCGCCCCGGCGACCGCTCCGGGCTGGACTGGACGCCGCTCGGCGAGGACCCGCTGCGGGTCGTGCTGCCGCGCCACCACCCGGTCGCGGCCGGCTACCGGCTCCGCCCCGAGCCGCTGCACCTGGCCGAACTCGCCGACCAGCGTTGGATCCTGGGCTGTCGCAAGTCCGCAGGCCAGCTCGCCCGCCACGCCGCCCTGGCCGGCGTCGACCTGCGGATCTCCTGCACCGCGACGGACTACGAGTTCGCCCAGTCCCTGGTCCGCGCAGGCGTATCGCGCTGATTCCCGAGATCGGGCTGACCGGGCACCCGGACCTGGCCGCCCTCCCGCTCGCCGAGCCCGGCCCGCGCCGGCACCTGGGCGTGGCCCTCGCCCGCCGCCGCCGGGGACCCGCCGCGCGACTGGCGGAGGAACTGGCGGCCCGACTCGCGGCTGCGGCGGCGGAGACTGCGGCTGAGGAGACGGCGGCGGAGCAGGTCCAGGCCCAGGTGGACGTGGTGAAACCCGGAGGCGCGCGCCCCGCTCGCACCTCTACGTTGGCCCGATGACCATACGAACACCGCACGATCCCTTCGACGGCCCGCGGATCCACTTCCTCGGCGACTCCTTCGTCCAGGGCCTCGGCGACCCGGAGTTCCGTGGCTGGGTCGGCCGGGTGCTCCAGGCCGCCGCCCCGCACGCCAGCGCCTTCAACCTCGGTGTCCGGCGCAACAGTTCGGCGCAGGTGCGGCAGCGCTGCTGGGCCGAGGTGGAGGCCCGTACCCTCCCCGGCGCGGACCACCGGCTGGTGCTCTCCTTCGGCGCCAACGACGCGGTGGTGGAAGGCGGCGCGACCCGCGTCGCCCACGCGGACACCCTGGCCAACCTCACCGCCCTGCTCGACGGCGCCCGCGAGCGTGGCATCGCCGCCCTGGTGGTCGGCCCGCCCCCGGTGGTCGGCATGGGCGCGGACCACCTGGAGCGGCTGCTGCGGCTCGTCCCCGCGATGGCCGGAATCTGCGCCTCGCGCGACGTCCCGTTCGTCGACGTCACCGAGGCGCTGGCCCAGGATCCGACCTGGACGGCCGAGGCGGAGGCGACGGACGGCGCCCACCCGGGTGCCGGCGGCTACGCCCGGCTCGCGGAGCTGGTGCTCGACGGCGGCTTCGGTGACTGGATCAAGCCAAGGCCGGGTCGGGCTTGACCTCGAGTGCACTCGAAGGTGAAAGCTGGACGCGTTGATCCAATCCACCGTGATCCACCCCGGGGCGAACCGAACCCGGGGTGATCAAACCCAGGGCAACCACCCCAGGGCGGCCCAGCCCAGGGTGAACGAGCCCACGGACATCGAATCGGAGCACTGGCATGCGCAACGCCTCGTTCGGCAGCAACGGCCCTGAGGTCGGCGTCATCGGCCTCGGCTGCATGGGAATGACCTTCGCCTACGACGTGCGGAACCGCGACGACGAGAGGTCGGTCGGGGTGATCCGCCAGGCCCTGGACCTCGGCGTCACCCTGATCGACACCGCCGACATGTACGGCCCCTTCACCAACGAGGAGGTGGTCGGCACCGCGCTGGCCGGCCCCTACCGCGAGCGAGCCTTCCTGGCCACCAAGGTGGGCATCGTCCCCGGCGAGGTGGGCGCGGCGGCCGCCCGGGACGGCAGCCCCGAGCACGTCCGCCGTTCGATCGACGACAGCCTGCGCCGCCTGGGCACCGACCACGTCGACCTCTACCAGCTGCACCGGGTCGACCCGGACGTCCCGATCGAGGAGACCTGGGGAGCGCTGGCCGAGACCGTCCAGGCCGGCAAGGCGCTCCGGATCGGCCTCTCCGAGGTGACCGTCGAGGAGATCAAGCGGGCCCAGGCGGTGCACCCGGTCGCCTCGGTGCAGTCCGAGCTGTCGCTGTGGACCCGGGACGTGCTGGCCGACGTGCTGCCCTACACCGAGGAGCAGGGCATCGCCTTCCTGCCGTACTCGCCGCTCGGCCGTGGCTTCCTGACCGGCAGCATCTCCTCCTTCGACGAGCTGCCCGAGGACGACTTCCGCCGCCGGCTGCCGCGCTTCCAGCAGGACGCGCTGAAGACGAACCTGGCGCTGGTCGCCAAGGTCAGGGAGATCGCCGAGCGGGTCGGCGCCACGCCCGCGCAGGTCGCCCTGGCCTGGGTGCTGGCGCAGGGCCGGTACGTCTTCCCGATCCCGGGCACCAAGACGCCGCGCTACCTGGTGGAGAACGTGGCCGCGGCGGACGTCCGGCTCTCGGCGGCCGACCTGGCCGAGCTGGACGCGCTGCCGGCCGCGGAGGGCGGACGCTACAGCTGACCGCCGCCGGGGCCGCGTCGTCAGCGCTCCATGACCCACACCAGCTGCCGTCCGGTCTCGCCCGGAGCCCGTACGGCGGCCTCGGCGACCCGCTCCAGCCGGTAGCCGAGCTTGCGGGGGACGGCCGCGCTGGCGCGGTTCGCCTGGTCGCAGCGGATCTCCACCCGCGCGATCCCGGGCAGCGCACCGGCCGCGGTGGTGGCGATGCCGCGGCCGACGTGCCGGGCGGCGACCCAGTAGCCGATCTCCAGCGCACCCGGGCCGATCCGCCCGTGCAGCCCGAAGGCGCCAGCCACCCGGCCGGGTTCGGCGTCCAGTTCGGCCAGGTACATGAAGTCCGTGCCGGCCTCCCAGGCGGCCGTGCCGGCCCGGGTGAGCTCCATGGTCCGTGCCCGGGTGGGAGCCTCGGCCGCCCATTCCATCCAGGGCCGCAGATGGTCCAGGTTGGCGCGGACGGCCCGGTTCAGCGCCGCCGCGTGGGTGCTGCGGCGGCGGTGCAGGCGCAGGCCGCCGGGCAGCCGGAGCAGCTCGGGCGGGCGTCCGGGGGAGACCTCCGGTGGGTTGCAGGGCCGTGGCTGTCCTCGCGTCATGGCGGCGATTATGTCCTTGGCCCGGACCTGTCACCATCCGGCACCCGCGCCCGCGCCCGGCCGGGGGCGCGTCCCGCGCACCCGGCGCACGGCCGGTGGTCAGAGCCGGACCATCACCTCGTCGAGCTCCTTGCGCCGCAGATCCGGCACCCGCGCCCCCTCGGCCGGGTAGCCGACCGGGATGACGTAGGCGGCCCGCTCCTCCGCCGGGCGGTCGCACACCTCGTTCAGGAACCTCATCGGGCTCGGCGTGTGGGTCAGCGTGGCCAGCCCGGCCTGGTGCAGCGTGGCCAGCAGCAGCCCGACCGCGATGCCCACCGACTCCTTCGTGTAGTACGGCCGCGGTGACCGCGGCCCCTTGTGCACCTCGAACACCACGATCACGGCCGGCGCGTCCTCCAGGAACGGCTTGTGCCAGTCGGTGCCGATCGGCGCCAGCGCGGCCAGCCACTCCGCCGAGGCCCGGTGGCCGTAGAACTCGCGCTCCTCGGCCTCGGCCGCCTCGCGCAGCCGCCGCTTGCGCTCCGGATCGGTGACCACCACGAACCGCCACGGCTGGACGTGCGCACCGCTCGGCGCGGTGCTCGCGGTGCGCACCGCCCACTCGACCACCCCGTCCGGGATCGGCCGGGTGGCGAACTGGCGGACGGTCCGGCGCCGTGCCATCACGTCGTGGAAGGCCTTGCTGCGGGCCTCGGCCTCGTGGGCCGGCACCGTCATCGGGGTGAGCGGGACGGTCGGGTACGGCGTCCCGGCCGCGTCTCCGTCTGGGCTGTCAACCATGGGCGACAGCACAGCACATGACGGCCCGCCCGGGAAGAGGTCGAGACCAATCCCGGGGTGCCCGGGCGCTTCCGGAGCTCCCCCCGCGGGCGCTTCCGGAACTCGCCGCGGTCGGGCTACAGCTCGTGCACCCGCCCGTCCCGGACCTCGATCCGCCGGTTCACCGTCACGGTCTCCAGCATCCGCCGGTCGTGGGTGACCAGCAGCAGCGTCCCGGTGTAGGAGCCGAGCGCGGCCTCCAACTGCTCGATCGCCGGCAGGTCCAGGTGGTTGGTGGGCTCGTCCAGCACCAGCAGGTTGACCCCGCGCGCCTGCAGCAGCGCCAGCGCGGCCCGGGTGCGCTCGCCGGGGGAGAGGGTGCCGGCCGGGCGCAGCACGTGCGCCGCCTTGAGGCCGAACTTGGCCAGCACGGTGCGCACCTCCTCCGGGGTGAACTCCGGTACGGCCGCCGCGAAGGCGTCGGACAGCGGCTCCCCGCCGAGGAACAGCCCACGCGCCTGGTCGACCTCGCCGACGACCACGCCGGAGCCCAAGGAGGCGCTGCCGCCGTCGAGTTCGAGCCGCCCGAGCAGGGCGGCCAGCAGCGTGGACTTGCCCGCGCCGTTGGCGCCGGTGATGGCGATCCGGTCGGCCCAGTCGATCTGCAGGTCCACCGGGCCGAAGGCGAAGTCGCCGCGCCGGGCGACGGCCCCGCGCAGCGTGGCGACCACCGAGCCGGAGCGCGGAGCGGTGGCGATCTCCATCCGCAGCTCCCACTCCTTGCGCGGCTCCTCGACCACGTCCAGCCGCTCGATCATCCGCTGGGTCTGCCGGGCCTTGGAGGCCTGCTTCTCGGTGGACTCGGCCCGCATCGCGCGGCCGATCTTGTCGTTGTCGGAGGACTTGCGGCGGGCGTTGCGCACGCCGTGCTCCATCCAGCCGCGCTGCATCCGGGCGCGGGACTCCAGCCCGGCCCTGGTGTCGGCGTACTCCTCGTACTCCTCGCGCGCGTGCCGGCGGGCCACCGCCCGCTCCTCCAGGTACGCCTCGTAACCGCCGCCGTACAGGTTGACCTGCTGCTGGTGGAGGTCCAGCTCCAGCACCTTGGTCACGGTGCGGGCCAGGAACTCGCGGTCGTGGCTGATCACCACGGTGCCGGCGCGCAGGCCCTTGACGAAGGCCTCCAGCCGCTCGAGACCGTCCAGGTCGAGGTCGTTGGTGGGCTCGTCCAGCAGGAACACGTCGTAGCGGGAGAGCAGCAGCGAGGCCAGGCCCGCGCGGGCGGCCTGACCGCCGGAGAGCGCCGTCATCGGCAGGTCGAGGGAGACCTTCAGGCCGAGCGAGTCGGCGACCTCCTCGGCCCGCTCCTCGAGGTCGGCGCCGCCGAGCTCCAGCCAGCGGTCCAGGCTCGCCGCGTAGTCGTCGTCGGCACCCGCCCGGCCCTCGACCAGGCCCTCGGTGGCCTCGTCCAGCGCCGCCTGGGCGGCCGCGACGCCGGTGCGCCGGGCCAGGAAGTCGCGCACCGACTCGCCCGCGCGCCGCTCCGGCTCCTGCGGGAGGTGGCCGATGTTGGCGCTCGCCGGGCTGAGCCGCAGTGTGCCGCCCTCGGGGGTGTCCAAGCCCGCCAGTAGGCGCAGCAGGGTCGACTTGCCGGCGCCGTTCACGCCGACCAGGCCGATCACGTCGCCCGGGGCGACGACCAGGTCCAGGCCGGAGAAGAGGGTGCGTTCGCCGTGGCCGGCGCTGAGGTCCTTGACTACGAGTGTGGCGCTCATGATGCAGCCGATTGTAGGAGGAGCGGGGGCGGCAGCGGAAAAGCCCGGGGGCCGCGGACGTGGCAGCCGCGGCCCCCGGGGGCGCTCACTCGGTCGGGTCTCCGGTTCGGCCGGTCGACCCGTGGGTCTCCGGTCAACCCGTGGGCCTATCGATTCGGCCGGTCCCGGGCTTCCGAGCACCGGTCACGCGGCCCTCTCGGAGGGACCGGTCACTTGGCCTTCTTGGAGAAGTAGTCGAACATGTGCGCCGCGACGTCCTCCAGGTACGGGCCGGCCTCGTAGGTGTTGGCGCCGTTGCCGATCGAGGTGTCGCTGACCAGGGCCGGCTTGCCGTCCTTGGTGGCGTACCAGCCGCCGCCGCTGCTGCCGCCGGTCATGTTGCAGCCGATCATCAGCATCGCCGGACGGCTCGGGTCGCCGGTCTTCGCGGCCGGCTTGCCGCCGTCGCAGTGCTCCAGCTCGACGCCGTCGAAGGGCTTGCCCTCCGGGAAGCCGTAGTTGGAGACGGCGGCCAGCTGGTCACGCGGGGCGTTGAACCACAGCGGCACCGAACCGCCGACGGTCTCCTCCAGCGACTTGCCGTTCGGGTCCGGGTTGGCGACCTTGATGATGCCGAAGTCGTACTGGCTCCACGGGCCGCCGTGCTCCGGGTCGGCCTCGGCCGTCCACTGCGGCGAGACCATGCCGGCGGTCGCGCCCCACTCGCCGTACGGCTCGGCGTCCTCCAGCTTGGACTTCTGCTTGTTGCCGTTGCTCAGCACGCCGTTGCTGTTGAAGGCCGGGGCGAAGGTGATGTCGGTGTAGTACTTGTTGCCCTTGCCGCCGTGCAGGCAGTGGCTCGCGGTCCACACCAGGTTGCTCTTGCCCGGGTTGGCCGGGTCGGAGACGACGGTGCCGGAGCAGACGTAGTCCTCGTTGCCGTCCTTGAAGAAGATCTTGCCGTTGACGTGCATGTTCTTCGGGAACGGGTGCGCCACGGGCTTCGCCGGGACGACGGCCGGCGGCTGGTCCGGCGCGGCCGGCGGCTGGGCGGCGGTGGGCTGGGCCGGGGCCGCGCCGGTCGGCTGCGCCGGGGCCTGGGTCGGAGCCTGCGTCGGGCCCTGGGCCGGGGCCTGGGGCAGCGGCTTCGGCTTGGCGTTCAGGAGCTTCTGCAGCGTCCAGTAGCCCTTGGTCGCCGGGGTGATGACGTTCGCCTGGGCCCACTTGTCCCAGTCCTCGAGCTTCCAGGTCTTCAGCTCTTCGAGCGTCGGAAGCTTGATCGGGGCCGCGCCCGGCTTGCCGGAGGCGCTCGCCGCGACGGTGGGAGCCGAGGTCTCGGCTCCGGCCGGATCGCTGTTGTCCGGCCCGCAACCGGTGGCGACCACCATGGTCAGCGCGGCGACGGAGGCGCCCAGAACGGCACGGCTGGGCCGGGATATCGATGACATGAGTTCAAATCCCCCTGTTGACTACCGCCGTGCGGCCCGGTCGGCGGGTGCGGCCCCCGGAGGCCGCAGGCACGGCAGGTGAGGAGTCTGCCATGCGGATAAGGAAGTCCTTACACCCGCCCCCGACCGGTACGGAGCTGTCACCGGATCGGCACCGGATCGGCACCCGGCCTCCGTCGAGGACCGGGAACCGGGGGCGGAGGGGGCAACCGGGGGCGGGGGCAGCCGGGACGGGCGGGGTGCCGGAAATCCGGTTGCACGCCCCTTCCGGCGTCCTTACCGTGGAACGCGTCGTCAGCCAGACAAGGAGAAGGCCGTTGCTCTACTGAGGTCCCAGGACACCGCCCCGCCGCGCAGGCCAGGTTCGTTGCCGCGCGGTGTGCGACGTGTGCGACCTCAGTCACGGCCGTGGCGCCTTGCTGCTTGCTGCTTGCTCCGCCCCTGTTCCCAAGCCGTACCGGTCCCGCACCCGCGGTGTCCTCCCGTGTTGCTCATCACCCCCTTCAGCAACCATCCGGGAGGCCTACATGGCACAACCCACCACCGCCGTCCTCTGCACCGACCTCACCTTCGAGTGGCCCGACGGCAAGCCCGTCCTGGACGGCTTCAACCTCGCCGTCGGCCCAGGCTGCACCGGACTGATCGGGCTCAACGGCTCCGGCAAGTCCACCCTGCTGCGGCTGATCGCCGGTGAGCTCACCCCGAGCGGCGGCACCGTCCGGATCGCGGGCGAACTCGGCTACCTGCCCCAGGGCCTGACGCTCGACACCGGTGTGCGGGTCGACGAGGCGCTCGGCATCCGGGCCACCCGGGAGGCCCTGCACGCGATCGAGTCCGGTGACACCGACCAGCGGCATTTCGACGCGGTCGGCGACGACTGGGACGTCGAGGAGCGCGCCCGCGCCACCCTCGACCGGCTCGGTCTGCACCGCCTCGGCCTCGACCGCACCACCGGCGAACTCTCCGGCGGCGAGGCGGTCTTGCTGCGGCTCGCCGCCCTGCTGCTGCGCCGGCCCGACGTCCTGCTGCTGGACGAGCCCACCAACAACCTCGACCGGACGGCCCGCGAGCGGCTCTACGACACCGTGGCCGGCTGGAACGGCGTCATGGTGATCGTCAGCCACGACCGCGAACTGCTCGACCGCGTCGACCAGATCGCCGATCTGCGGGACGGCGAGGTGACGTGGTACGGCGGCAACTTCACCGAGTACGAGCGGACCCTCGCCGCCCAGCAGGAGACGGCCGAGCGGCTGCTGCGCAACGCCGAGGCCGACGTCCAGCGCCAGAAGCGGGACCTGGTCGAGGCCCGCTCCAAGCTGGAGCGCAGCGCCGCCTACGGCAAGAAGCGCTCGGTCACCCGCAACGACCCGCACATCTTCGCCGGAATGCTCAAGCGCAAGGGCCAGGAGACGGCGGGCCGGGTGGCCGGCATGCACACCGAGCGACTGGAGGAGGCCAAACAGCGGCTCGCCGTCGCCGAGGAGGCCGTGCGCGACGACGCGGAGATCCGGATCGACCTGCCGCGCACCGCCGTGCCGGCCGGCCGCACCGTGCTCACCCTGCAGAAGGTCCGGCTGCCCTGCGGCGCCACCGCCGACCTCGACCTGCGCGGCCCCGAGCGGATCGCCCTGGTCGGCCGCAACGGCTCCGGCAAGACCACGCTGCTGCGCACCATCGCGGGCGAACTCTCCCCGGTGGAGGGCCGGATCACCGCGCCGGTGTCGTCGCGCCACCTGCCGCAGCGGCTCGACCTGCTGGACGACGAGCTGACCGTCGCGGAGAACGTCAAGCTCTTCGCCCCCGGCGCCGGGGACAACGCGGTCCGCGCCCGGCTGGCCCGCTTCCTGTTCCGGGGCGCCCGGGCCGACCAGCGGGCCGGCACCCTGTCCGGCGGCGAGCGGTTCCGGGCGACACTGGCGGCCCTGCTGCTGGCCGACCCGCCGCCGCAGCTGCTGCTGCTCGACGAGCCGACCAACAACCTCGACCTCGCCAGCGTCCGCCAGCTCACCCAGGCGCTCGCCGCCTATCAGGGCGCGCTGATCGTGGTCAGCCACGACCTGCCGTTCCTGCGCGGCCTGGGGCTGACCAGGTGGCTGGAGCTGGACGGCGAACTGCGGGCGGTGGACCCGATGTAGCGGCAGCGGGTGCCGGGGAGGCGCGGTCGGGCCGGCGCGGCGGTCACCTACCGGTTCCGGTCACCCGGGCCGTCCCGGCCGTCCTGGCCGTCCTGACCACCGCGGCCGTCCTGGGCCTCCTCGGTGAGCACCCGGCGGGCCGTGCTCAGGGCCGAGTCCTTGAGCCCGGCCAGCTCGTCGGGGGTGAACACTGGGGTGCGGAGGTCCGGCGGGATGCCCGGACCGTCGAAGGTGTCGCCGTTCCGGGTGAGGTACTTCTCGTTCGGCAGGACGACCATCAGGTCCGGCGAGACGGGCTTGAGCAGGACGTCGGAGAAGACGCCCTGGGTGTTCTCGCCGATCCGGGTCACGAGCGGGCGGCGCCCCATCAGGGCCTGGGTGAAGGTCTCCGCCGCGCTGGCCGAGATCGAGGAGGTGAGCACCGCCACCGGCCCGGTGAAGTGCGGGCCTGCGGAGGGCCGCACGGCGATCGGCTCGGGCCGGGTGAACTTCGTCGGGTCGGCCGGGTCGTCACGCGCCGTCTTCCGGTAGGCGAGGTACGGGTGGTCGGTGAGCCGGGCGGCGATGTGCAGCCCGAGCGCGTCCGAACCGCCGCCGTTCAGCCGTACGTCGACGACCAGGCCGCGGAGCCGGCCGGGCCCGGCCCCCAGGGCGTCCAGCGCCCGGTCCAGTTCGGCGACCTGGCTGCCGTAGTCGCCGTCGGTGTAGGCGTCGAAGCTGCTCACCCGAAGGTAGCCGATGCCGTCGGGGAGCCTGCCCACGCCGAGCTTCCCGCCGGCGAAGAGCTGCTCAGGACCGGTGAGTTGGGCGGCGGACGCCTGCCGGGCCCGCTCGGTCAGCTCCTTGGTGCGCTGCGTCGTGCCGGGCCGTCGGCCGCCGAAGACCGGCTGGGGCTGCCCGTCGACCACCCGGGCCAGCCCGGTGTGCGCATCGCCGAGCGGCCGGAGCATGGCGACGAAGACCTCCTCCAGCTGTTCGACCGTCGTCGCCGGGGTGATCCTGCGCCGCTGCTCGTCCCGGACGGCGTGCCAGTCGATGCCCTTGGCCGCGAAGAAGGGGTAGTTCTCCTCGAAGGTCTCCCAGAACCGGTCGAAGACGGCGAGCGGGTCGTTCGGCGCCGGGCGGGTGCACAGCGGCGGCAGGGCGTCGAGCCGGACCAGCGTCTTGGTGCCGACCTCGCCCTCCTCGCGGTCGAGCACGCGGTCCCGCCCCCGCGGCGTGAGCGTCAGCGCGTCGATGCCCTGGACGTAGCGGGTGGTGCCGTCCGGTCCGGGCGGGCCGGCCTGCGTCGCGGTGAACCACCCGGGCACGCAGCTGTGCGCCGTCACGTCGTAGGTGGTCAGCCGGCTCCCGGAGACGGCCACCACCGTGCCGTAGCCGTCCATCCGCCAGACGCCCTCCGGCGAACCCCCCGGCCGGCCCGGCGTCGCGGCCGTTTCCGGCGCCATTTCCATCCCCGTCCCCGCCGCCGGCCCCGTGACCGCCGTCCCCGTCGCGGTGACCGTCGTCGCCGTGACCGCAATCGCCGGTCCGGCCGTGGTCGCCACCCCCGCCGTCGTCGCCAGTGCCACCGCCGCGGCCGCCGCCCTGCCGGCCCGTCGGTGCGTCGTCCTGGGCTTGTGCGTCATTCCCGGCCTCCGCCGAATCCCCGGCCTCCCCCGCGGAACCCCTCCGCCACCGCGGCCTCCGACGCTACGCCCGGCCGCGCCGGCCGGGCGTCATCCGACGCGCCGTACCCGTGTCCTCCTCCGGGCCTACCGCCGGGCGGGCCGAACGGTCCCTGGGAGGGATCGACAGCACGGCCTGTGACGGCGGGTGGACATCATCGAGCACGCGGAGCGGGGGCGCGCCACGATCCGCGAGGCTGCCGCCGCCCGCCTCACGCGTTCGCTGGTCGGAGCTTCGCCGCGACCAGCGTGCCCAGCCGGTCGAGCCCGACGACGAGTGCGGCGAGCGCGGTGAACTCGACGGTCAGCTGGGCGATCTGGCCCCACACGTACCCGTAGCCCTCGGTGGTCGGGTCGAAGAAGAAGTACGGGTACGGCGTCGGGAAGTCGGCGAACAGTGCGTTGCGGGCGAGCACGATCGCCGCGTAGCCGAGCGGGAAGGTCAGCCAGAGCGGGATGTCCCGCCAGGCCGCCGCGTTGCGCGGCTTCAGCAGCAGCCAGTCGGTGAGCACCGCCAGCGGCGTCACGTAGTGCAGGAAGAAGGACGACCAGTGCGCCAGCCGGTCGGGCCCGCTGACCAGTCCGGGCAGGGGGTCGGCGCCGTGCTGGAGCAGGATGTGCGAGACCAGCCCGATGATCAGGATGTACAGCGTCGCGGCGCCGCGTAGCCGGGGCGCCGGCGCGTCCACGGTGTCGCGCTTGATCATCCAGTACACCGCGCCGATGTAGTAGCCGAGCACGATGACGTTGCTCTGCACGGTGAAGTACACCAGCGACGACGTCCCGAGGGACAGGCCGAGGGCCGCGGAGAGCACGATGCCCGTGCGCCACCACAGCGCGGGGCGGGTCCGGACTGTCATGCGGCCACCAGTTCGTTCCAGGCGATACGGGCGGTATCGGACGGCGAGGGGGAGGACCGCACTCTACGTGCCGGTACCGCCCGGAGGGAACCTCCGTTCGATCCGGTGCGTCGTCGCACGACCACGACCACGACCACGACCACGACCACGACCACGACCCCGACCACGACCGACCCCGACCCGCACGCGCCGGGCGGCGCACGCGGCCTTCGCCGCCGACCTTTCTCCCGTGGAGTCAGCCGGGCAGCACGAAGCCCGACTCGTACGCCGCGATCACCGCCTGGGTGCGGTCCCGGGCCCCCAGTTTGGCCAGCACGCTCCCCACGTGCGTCTTCACCGTCTCCTGGCTCACCACCAACTGCCGGGCGATCTCGCCGTTGTTGAGCCCGGTGGCCATCAGCCGCAGCACCTGCCCCTCCCGCTCGGTCAGCCGCCCGATCGGCCCCGGGGCCACGGACGCCTCCCGCTGCCCGCCCGCGCCGTGGCGCAGTGCGAGTTGGCGCACGGCCGCCGGGAAGAGCAGCGAGTCCCCGCGCGCGACCAGCCGCACCGCCTGGACCATCTCCTCCGCCCGCGCCCGCTTGAGCAGGAAGCCGGCGGCGCCCGCGCGCAGCGCGTCGTACACGTGGTCGTCGTGCTCGAAGGTGGTGACCACCAGGATCCTCGGCGGCTCGGCCATGCCGCCGACCAGCTGCTCGGTGGCCCGGATCCCGTTGATGCCGGGCATCCGGACGTCCATCAGCACCACGTCCGGGCGCAGCTCGCGCACCAGCGGGATGACCTCGGCGCCGTCGGCGGCCTCGCCGACCACGGTGAGGTCCGGTTCGGCGTTGATCACCGCCCGCAGGCCCATCCGGACCAGCCGCTCGTCGTCCGCGATCACCACTCGGATGTCGCCGTGCCGGGTGCCCTCGTTCACGATGTCCCTCCCACCGGCAGCCAGACGGCCAGCCGCCACGTCGTTCCGTCCTCGCTCGGTCCTGCCGCGCTGCCGCCGCGCAGGGCCGTGGCGCGTTCCCCGATCCCGCGCAGTCCGCGCCCGCCGCCGGGGCGGCTGGGGCGGGCGGCGCCGAGCGGGTTGGTCAGTTCGATCTCCAGCCGGCCGGTGCCGAGGGCGACCCGCAGTCCGGCCGGGGCGGGCCCGGCGTGCCGCAGCACGTTGGTCAGGCCCTCCTGCACGATCCGGTACGCCTCGCGCGAGACCTCGGCGGGGAGCCCGGCCAGGCCCGGGTCCAGTTCGGCGTCCACCGTGACGCCGGTGCGGGCGAGTTGGCGCAGCAGGTCGTCCAGCTCGGCGAGCGTCGGCCGTGGCGGTTCGGCGGCGGCCTCCTCCTCGCGCAGGAGCCCGAGCACGGTGTCCAGTTCGGCGACGGCCCCGCGGGCGGCCTCCTCGATCGCCCGCAGTGCCTCGGCGGCGAAGTCCGGGTCGGTGCGCAGCACCCGGGCGGCGGCCGAGGCCTGGATTCCGACCGCGCTGAGCGCGTGCCCGACCGAGTCGTGCAGCTCGCGGGCCAGCCGGTTGCGCTGGGCCAGCACGGTGGCCCGCCGCTCGGCGGCGGCCAGCCGCTCCTCCGGGGTCGGCCCGAGCAGGGCGGGTGCCCAGCGGGCGAGCAGCGCGCCGCCGGCGGCGTTGGTGCCGACGATCAGCAGCAGCACGGCCAGGCCCAGCGCGGGGCCGGTGAGCATCGAGCCGGGGAAGCGGTCCGCCCAGTCCCGGGTGAGGCCCCCGGACTCACCGAGGCCCGTCATCAGCGCCACCGAGAACGGCACCCCGGCGAGCGTCATCCCGGCGACCACTCCGCCACAGAACAGGTGCAGGACGAACCAGGCCGCGGCGCGCCACCTCGCCGCCCACGAGCGGCCCGGCCCGGTGGCCAGCTCGTCCGGCCGCGCCACCATGCACAGCGCCCGCGCGGCCGCGCCCTCCAGCGCCCGGACGGTCGGCACCAGCGCGGTGACGGCGGCCATCGGCAGCGAGGTGAACAGCGCGACCAGCTGCAGCAGCACCTGTTCCAGGTGCCCCTGGCCGGGGTTGAGAGCGCCGAGCGTCACCACCGACAGGAGCCAGTACGGCATCAGCAGGGCGCCGCCCAGCACCAGATGCACCCAGCGCAGCCGGGCCCGTCGCCCGAACAACGCCTCGATCACCGGCCGCAGCCGGCCGCCCCCCGTATCCACCCGGGTGACTCTACGTCAGGGTGTCGGCGGCGGCGGAGCCGTCACGCCACCTCGGTCAGGTACGGGCACGGTCGCCACCGTCGCGCTCCGGGCCGCCCCGGCCCGGCCGGCCCCCACCGCATCCTCGTCACTCCTCATACGCCCAGGGTCGCCCCGGTTCCCGGCCCGCCACCTCGTCCCCGTGCCGGATCCCGCTCCCCCCGGCGGGGGATCCGGGCCCCGGGCTCAGGCCATCCGGTGGATCAGCCGTTCCTCCCGGTCGACCCGTCCGCCGGGGTCCGCCACCAGCCCGAGCCGTTCCGCGAGCCGCCGTGAGGGCAGGTTGTCCGGCCGGATGAGCGCGACCACCGGGACCCCGGGGATCCGCGGCAGCGCCTCCGCCATCGCCGCCCGTGCCGCCTCCGCCGCGTACCCCTTGCCCCAGGCGGACGGCCGGAACCGGTAGTAGAGGTTCAACGCCTGCTCGCCGTCCAGCTCGAACAGGTGCAGCCCGGCGAACCCGATGATCACCTCCGGGTCCTCCCGCGTCGACACGGCGCAGTACCCGACCCCGTCCCGGACCCAGTCGGCCGTGAACCCGTCCAGCTGCTCCTGCGCCTGCCCGAGGTCCCGCTGCGGCCCGTGCGGGTTGTACCGGTTGGTCTCCGGATCCCCGTGGACGGCGAACACCGCCTCCGTGTCCCCCTGCTGCGGCCGCGTCAGGATGAGCCGTTCGGACACGGCGACGGTGGTGCGGGCGGCAGCGGTCCGCTCGGCGATGGTCATGGCACGTCCTCCGGGGTGGCGAACATCGATCGATGTAATAGGTCAACGGCACGGTAGACCGTGACAGGGGTGGAACGCACTCCTCTTTCCCGGCGTCGGAGCCGCGGGATTCCCCGCGTTCGCGGGCGGGGGGAGGGGGCGACACCGGGTGGATGAGGAGGTCTTGTTACCGGTCGGTCGCTTCCCTATCATCGCGGGTGTTACAGCTTTACTGTCAAACCCTGAAGGGGTCTGCGGCCAGTGCGTGACACAGGCAGTCCAGCGGACGGCGCCGGCGGTCCGGGACCGTTGGCGGGTGTGCGGGTGGTGGAGCTCGCGGGGATCGGGCCCGGGCCGTTCGCGGCGATGCTGTTGGGGGATCTCGGCGCGGACGTGGTGCGGGTGGACCGGCCGGAGCCGTCGCCGTTGGGCGCGGATCCGGCGTACGACCTGACCAACCGGAACAAGCGGTCGGTGCTGATCGACCTCAAGGCGCCCGATGGCCCAGGGCGGGTGCTGGACCTGGTGGAGCGGGCGGACCTGCTGATCGAGGGCTACCGGCCGGGCGTCGCGGAGCGGCTCGGGGTGGGGCCGGAGGCGTGTCTGGGGCGCAACCCGGCGCTCGTGTACGGGCGGATGACCGGGTGGGGCCAGCAGGGGCCGCGGGCCGCGACCGCCGGGCACGACCTCGGGTACGCGGCAGTGGCCGGGGTGCTCGGGATGGTCGCGGCACCGGGAGGAGCGCCGGGCGGGGTCGCGGGCGGGGCCCCGGACGGCGCGGCGGACGGGGCGCCGGGAATCCCCGCGAACCTGCTCGGGGACTACGCCGGCGGCTCGCTGTACCTGGTCGTCGGCCTGCTCGCCGGGCTGCACCACGCCCGGGCGACCGGCACCGGGCAGGTGGTCGACGCCGCGATCGTGGACGGCGCGGCGCACCTGAGCAGCATGCTGTGGGGCCTGCTCGCGGCCGGGCACTGGCAGGACCGCCGGGGCGTCAACCTGCTGGACGGCGGCGCGCCGTTCTACGCGATCTACCGGGCGGCCGACGGCGGACACCTCGCGGTGGGCGCGCTGGAGCCCCGGTTCTACGCCGAGTTCGCCCGCCTGCTGGACCTGGGCCCGGACGCGCCCGGGCAGTACGACCTCGCCCGCTGGCCCGAACTGCGCGCCCGGATCGCCGACCGCTTCGCCACCCGGACCAGGGCGGAGTGGGAGGCCGTCTTCGCCGGTTCCGACGCCTGCGTGGAACCGGTGTTGACGATGCGTCAGGCCGCTGAGGACGGGCACCTGGCGGCGCGCGGCACCTTCATCGAGGCGGGCGGCATCACCCAGCCCGCCCCGGCACCGCGGTTCTCCGCGACCCCCGGAGCGCTGCGCCGGCCGCCGGCCCGGCCGGGCGCGGACACCGCCGAGGTGGCCCGCGACTGGGGCGTGCCGTCCCTCGATCCGCCGGCCACGGCCACGTCTGGCCCCAACTCCCCAGCGAACCAAGGAGTGTAGCGTTGCAGCGCGAGATCTTCACCGAGCAGCACGAGGACTTCCGGGCCACCGTGAAGGCCTTCCTCGCCAAGGAGGTGCTGCCGCACTACGACCGCTGGGAGAAGGCCGGCATCGTCGACCGCTCCGCCTGGCTCGCGGCCGGGCGCCAGGGCCTGCTCGGCCCGGCCGTCCCCGAGGAGTACGGCGGTGGCGGCACCCCGGACTTCCGCTACGCCGCCGTCCTGGCCGAGGAGTTCGCCCGGGCCGGTGCCTCCGGGCTGGCGATCGGCCTGCACAACGACATCATCGGCCCCTACCTCACCTCGCTCGCCACCGAGGAGCAGAAGCGCCGCTGGCTGCCCGGCTTCTGCACCGGCGAACTGATCACCGCGATCGCGATGACCGAGCCCGGCGCCGGCTCCGACCTCCAGGGCATCCGCACCCACGCGGTCGACCGCGGCGACCACTACCTGCTCAACGGCGTCAAGACCTTCATCTCCAACGGCATCCTCGCGGACCTGGTGATCGTGGTCGCCCGTACCACCCCCGAGGGTGGGGCGCACGGCCTGAGCCTGCTGGCCGTCGAGCGCGGCATGCCCGGGTTCGAGCGCGGCCGCAACCTCGACAAGATCGGCCAGAAGGCCCAGGACACCGCGGAGTTGTTCTTCGAGGACGTCCGGGTGCCGAAGGAGAACCTGCTCGGCGAGCTCAACGGCGGTTTCGTCCACCTGATGCAGAACCTCGCCCAGGAGCGGCTCACCATCGCCGCCGCGGCGATCGCCGGGGCCGAGTACCTGGTCGAGATCACCACCGACTACGTCAAGCAGCGCGAGGCGTTCGGCCGTCCGCTGGCCAAGCTCCAGCACGTCCGCTTCGAGATCGCCGAACTCGCCACCGAGTGCGCGATCACCCGGACCTTCGTCGACCGCTGCATCACCGAGCACAACCGCTACGCGCTCACCCCGGCCGACGCCTCGATGGCCAAGTGGTGGGCCACCGAACTGCAGAAGCGCACCGCCGACCGCTGCCTCCAACTCCACGGAGGCTACGGCTACATGAGCGAGTTCCCGGTCGCCCGGGCGTTCACCGACGGCCGCATCCAGACCATCTACGGCGGCACCACCGAGATCATGAAGGAGATCGTCGGCCGCTCCATCCTCGGCTGAGCATCGGCAACCCTCAGGAACCCCCGCCCCGAAAGGCACTTCCATCGTGACCACCGAAGCGTACGTCTACGACGCGATCCGCACCCCGCGCGGCCGCGGCAAGGCCACCGGCTCGCTGCACGGCACCAAGCCGATCGACCTGGTCGTCGGGCTCATCCACGAACTGCGCGGCCGCTACCCCGAGCTGGATCCGGCCGCGATCGACGACATCGTGCTCGGCGTGGTCAGCCCGGTCGGCGACCAGGGCTCCGACATCGCCCGGATCGCCGCGATCGCGGCCGGCCTGCCCGACACCGTCGCCGGAGTCCAGGAGAACCGCTTCTGCGCCTCCGGCCTGGAAGCCGTCAACCTGGCCGCCGCCAAGATCCGCTCGGGCTGGGAGGACCTGATCCTGGCCGGCGGCGTGGAGTCGATGTCCCGGGTCAAGATGGCCTCCGACGGCGGCGCCTGGTTCGCCGACCCGATGACCGCCTACGAGACGAACTTCGCCCCGCAGGGCATCGGCGCCGACCTCATCGCCACCATCGAGGGCTTCTCCCGCACCGACGTGGACGCCTTCGCCGCCGAGTCCCAGGCCCGCGCCGCCAAGGCCCAGGCGGACGGCCTGTTCGACCGCTCGGTGGTGCCGGTGCGCGACCGCAACGGCCTGGTCGTCCTGGAACGCGACGAGTTCATCCGCCCCGGCACCACCGTCGAGACCCTGGCCGGCCTCAAGCCCTCCTTCGCCCAGATCGGCGAGGCCGGCGGCTTCGACGCCGTCGCCCTGCAGAAGTACCACTGGGTGGAGGCCATCGACCACGTCCACCACGCGGGCAACTCCTCCGGCATCGTGGACGGCGCCGCCCTCGTCGCCATCGGCAACCGCGAGGTCGGCGAGCGGTACGGACTGCGCCCGCGCGCCCGGATCGTCTCCGCCGCCGTCTCCGGCTCCGAACCCACCATCATGCTCACCGGTCCCGCCCCGGCCACCCGCAAGGCGCTCGCCAAGGCCGGCCTCACCGCCGCCGACATCGACCTGGTCGAGATCAACGAGGCCTTCGCGGCCGTCGCGCTCCGCTTCATCCGCGAACTCGGCTTCCGCCACGACCAGGTGAACGTCAACGGCGGCGCGATCGCCCTCGGCCACCCGCTCGGCGCCACCGGCGCGATGCTCCTCGGCACCGTGATCGACGAACTGGAGCGGCGCGACCTGCGCTACGGCCTGATCACCCTCTGCGTGGGCGGCGGCATGGGCATCGCCACCGTCGTCGAGCGCGTCTGACCACCCCGCCCCGCAGACCCGCAGACCGGTAGACCGGCAGACCTGGAGAACCTGATGAGCGACACCACCACCATCCGCTGGGAGCAGGACGGGGACGGCGTGGTCACCCTCGTCCTCGACGACCCCACCCAGTCCGTCAACACCATGAACGAGGCCTTCACCGCCGACCTCGAGACCGTGGTCGGGCGGCTGGCCGAGCTCGGGGACGCGCTGCGCGGCGTGGTGATCACCTCCGGCAAGAAGACCTTCTTCGCCGGGGGCGACCTGCGGATGCTCTCCGCCGCCCGCCCCGAGGACGCCGAGGCCGTCTTCGAGAAGTCCATGCGGATCAAGCGCTCACTGCGCACCCTGGAGACCCTCGGCAAGCCCGTCGTCGCCGCCGTCAACGGCAGCGCGCTCGGCGGCGGACTGGAGATCGCCCTCGCCTGCCACCACCGGATCGCGCTGAACACCCCGACCGGCCGGATCGGCCTGCCCGAGGTCACCCTCGGCCTGCTGCCCGGCGGCGGCGGGGTGGTCCGCACGGTGCGGCTGTTCGGCATCACCGACGCCCTGCTCAAGTTCCTGCTGGAGGGGCGCCAGTACCGCCCGGCGCAGGCGCTGGAGCACGGACTGGTGCACGAACTGGTGGAAACCCCCGAGGAGTTGACCGCACGCGCCAAGGCCTGGATCGAGGCCAACCCGACCGCGGTCCAGCCCTGGGACGTCAAGGGCCACAAGATCCCCGGCGGCACCCCGGCCACCCCCGCCTTCGCCGCCAACCTGCCCGCCTTCCCGGCCAACCTGCGCAAGCAGCTGAACGGCGCGCCCTACCCGGCCCCGCGCAACGTGCTCGCCGCCGCGGTGGAGAGCAGCCAGGTCGACGTCGACACCGCGATGGCGATCGAGGCCCGCTACTTCACCGAGCTGGCCTGCGGGCAGACCAGCAAGAACATGATCCAGGCCCTGTTCTTCGACATGCAGGCGGTCAACTCCGGCGCCGGACGCCCCAAGGGCGTCGAGAAGCGGCTCGTCCGCAAGGTCGCGGTACTCGGTGCCGGGATGATGGGCGCCGGCATCGCCTACGCCTGCGCCAAGGCCGGCATCGAGGTCGTCCTCAAGGACGTGAGCCTGGCGGCCGCCGAGCGCGGAAAGGCCTACTCCGAGGGGCTGTTGGACAAGGCCGTCGCCCGCGGCCGCTCCACCGAGGCCGAGCGCGACGCCCTGCTCGCCCGGATCACCCCCACCGCCGAGGCCGCCGACCTGGCCGGCTGCGACGCCGTGATCGAGGCCGTCTTCGAGAACACCGAGCTCAAGCACAAGGTGTTCGAGGAGATCGAGGGCGTCGTCGCCCCCGACGCGCTGCTCTGCTCCAACACCTCCACCCTGCCGATCGGCCTGCTCGCCGAGGGCGTCCAGCGCACCGGCGACTTCATCGGCCTGCACTTCTTCTCGCCGGTCGACAAGATGCGGCTGGTCGAGATCATCCGCGGCCCACAGACCGGCGACGAGGCGCTCGCCCGCGCCTTCGACCTGGTCCGGCAGATCGACAAGACCCCGATCGTGGTCAACGACTCGCGGGGCTTCTTCACCTCGCGGGTGATCGGCCAGTTCCTCAACGAGGGCGTCGCCATGGTCGGCGAGGGCATCCACCCGGCCAGCATCGAGCAGGCCGCCGCCCAGGCCGGCTACCCCGCCAAGGTGCTCTCCCTGATGGACGAGCTGACCCTCACTCTGCCGCGCAAGATCCGCGACGAGTACCGGCGCTCGGTCGAGGCCGCCGGCGGCAGCTGGCAGCCCCACCCGGCGGACGCCGTGGTGGACCGGATGGTCGACGAGTTCGGCCGCCCCGGGCGCAGCGGCGGCGCGGGCTTCTACGAGTACGGCGAGGACGGCAAGCGCGGGCGGCTCTGGCCCGGACTGCTGGAGCACTTCTCGCGCCCGGACGTCGACGTCGCCGAGGTCCCGTTCGAGGACCTCAAGGAGCGGATGCTGTTCAGCGAGGCGCTGGACTCCGTGCGCTGCCTGGAGGAGGGCGTGCTGACCTCGGTCGCCGACGCCAACGTGGGCTCGATCCTCGGCATCGGCTTCCCCGCCTGGACGGGCGGCGTCTTCCAGTACATCAACGGCTACCCGGGCGGGCCGGCCGGCTTCACGGCCCGCGCCCGCGAACTCGCCGCCGCGTACGGCGAGCGGTTCGCGCCGCCGGCGCTGCTGGAGCGGATCGCGGCGGAGGGGCGGACCTTCACCGACTGATCCGGCCGGCCCGGGCTCAGACGGATCCGGGTGGGGCCGTGGTGCACGCGGTGCACGCGGCCTCACCCGGGTCGCCGAGGTCGCCGGGGCCGCCGGGGTGGTCGTCGAGCTCCCCGCCCGGCACCCCACCCAGTTCCTCGCCCAGCTCCTCCCGCAGCGACCGCTGGAAGGCCGTCACCAGCGCCTGCGCCACCATCGGCTGGATGTGGTCCGTCAGCGCCTTCATCCGGGCCAGCTCCTCGGGGGCCGGCTCACTCTCCCGGTACGGCTTCCACACCGTCTCCCGGAACAGCCGCTGCAACTCCCGGGCCGTCGCCCGGCTGTGCTCCAGCACCACCGCCCGGGCGGCCAGCAGGGTCTCCAGGGGGATCGGCACGTCCACGATCCGCACCCCGAGCGGCAGCAGGCCCGGATCCACCCGGAACACCTCCGGATCCGCCGTCCGCTCCAGCGCCCCCATCGCGACCAGCCGTTCCAACTGCTCCTCGGACAGCCCCCGCCCGGCCCGCCGCTCCAACTGCGCCCTGGTGGCCTCCTCCGGGGCCTCCGGCGTCCAGGACGCCACCAGCGCCCGGTGGATCGCCAGCTCCAGCGGCGTACTGTCCTCCGGCAGCCGCGCCAGGTACCGCTCGATCGCCGCCAGGGTCAGCCCCTGCCGCTGCAACTCCTCGATCAGCCCCAACCGGTCCAGGTGCGCCGCCCCGTACAACCCCACCCGCCGGGGCCCCAGCTCGGGGGGCGGCAACAGCCCCTTCGTCCCGTAGAACCGCACCGTCCGCACCGTCACCCCGGCCCGCGCCGCCAACTCGTCCACCGTCAGCCGCACCTCCCCCGCAACGGCGCCGTGCTCCCCCATCGACTTCCTCCCGCGCTGGCACACTCCTGCTGTGACAGCAGCAGTGTGACAGTGGCCCGCCCCGCCGGTCCACCGGCGAACGGGCCCGGCCGGGCGCGGGCCTGCGGCCTCGGGGCAGGAAGGCCGACGCCCCCTGCCGTCCACCGTGTTCGACCGGTGGACGGCAGGGGCGTCGGCGAGGGGCCGCCCGGCGCGAAGGGGTGCGGGTCAGACCAGCGTGGCGTGGTGGCGGCGGGTGACTTCGGGGTGGGCTCGGGTGTAGCCCTTCCATTCGTTCAGGCCGAAGTCGGCGAACAGCGGGTTGCCGGGGTCCTCGGTGGCGCCGGGGGCGTGGTGGGCCAGGGGGAAATCGAGCGGCTCGATGTGGGCGTCGAGCCGGGGGTTGTAGAAGAACGGCACGGAGAAGCGTTCGCGGGCGCCGGCCGGGCTGACCACGCGGTGGCTGGTCGCCTTGAGGTAGCCGTCCGTGGCCACCTCCAGGAGCTCACCGAGGTTGACCACGAAGGCGCCGTCGAGCGGGGGGACGTCCAGGAAGCTGCCGTCCGGACGCTCGACCTGGAGGCCGCCGACGGTGTCCTGGAGCAGCAGAGTGATGAAGCCGTAGTCCTTGTGGGCGCCGACGCCCTGGCCGGCGCCGTCCGGCGCGGTGCCGGGGTAGCGGACCAGCTTGAGGCGCAGGTGGGGGTGGCCGGCGAAGGCCTCGTCGTAGAAGTCGGGGCGGGCGCCGATCGAGATGAGGAGTTCGTGCAGCAGGCGGCGGCCGACCTCGCCCAGGTGGTCGATCCAGCCGAGGGTGGCGGTGCGCAGCTCGGGCAGGGCGGCCGGCCACTGGTTGGGGCCCTCCAGCCACCAGTACGGCGGCTCGCCGGCGCCGGGCACGTGCGCGGGCAGCTCGGCGCCGATGTCGAGCTGGTCGCGCCAGTCCCGGCTGCCGCCGGTGCGCTCGTCGCCGGTGCGGGTGTATCCGCGGTAGTGCGGGGAGTTGAGGTTGCTCACGGCGAGCCGGTCGGCCTCGGGGAGGGCGAAGAAGGCGCGCATGGCGGTGGTGAGCGCGGTCGTCTCCTCCCGGGTGACGCCGTGGCCGACGAGCTGGAAGAAGCCGACGCCGGTGGCTGCCTCGCGCAGCTCGTCGTGCAGGCGTCGGCGGTCCTCCGGGCTGCCGTCGGCGAGCGAGAGGTCGATCACCGGGAGGGCGTCGGCGAGCGCCTGGGTGGAGCCGGTTCCGGATATGGGCGTGTGCTGCTGCGTCATGGGTGACATCCGCTGGGTCTCGTCCCGACGGTCCCGGTGGTCGACCGGGGGGTGGCCGGAGCCGCGCCTCGTGCGGCGGGTGCTCCGGGAGCCGGGAGGTGGCGGCGGCCGTTCGGGGCCGCCGTTGAGGGTGAGTGGCGCGAGGTTCAGCCGGAGCGTCGACAGGACATGCTCGTCACGCGGAGCAGGTCCACGTGGCGGCGGCGAACAAGGATGAGCACCCCACCAGCCTAGATGACCGCTTCCACAGCGGGCGAGCCCCCTACGGCGGAAGGCCACCCCCACCCGGCACCGCCCCCTACCCGGCACCGCCTCCGCCGGGGCCCGAGGCGTCGACACCTCGGGCCCCGGCCTCCGGCCCCGTCCCCCCCGCCGGACTCAGGACAGCCGTGCCGCCGCGTACGCCTCCATGGCGGCGCGCTGGTAGGCGGCCAGACCCGGGGCGATGGCCTCGTACGCGGCGCTCCACCTCTCGTTATCCGTGCAGGAGCGGGCGATCGCGAGGTATTCCTCCACCGGGACGGTCCGGATCCCGTTCAGCAGCCGGTACTCCTCGTCGATCATGCGCTGCACGGGTTCGGCGTCGGCCGTCCGGCCGTTCGCCATCAGCTCCGCCAGGCGGACCATCCGGGCGGTCCGCTCGTGCCGGCCGGCCTCGATCTCGGCCGGGGTCATCGCGGCGGTCGCCCGTCGGACCGCCTCGGCGTGCTCGGGGAAGTCACGCAGGCTGGCGTCGACGTCGGCGGGCTGGATGCCCTCGAAGAGGTTCTCGGGGCGATTGATGTCGGTCATGGGTGTGCCGTCCTTCCGGGAGCGTTCCAGGTCGGCGATCGTGCGCGAGACGGTGGCGGCCAGGGAGTCGAGCCGGTCGCGTTCGGCGACCAGTCGGCGGTGGTGACCCCGCAGGGCCGCCAGTTCGTCCACCTGGTCGCCGAGGATCCGGGCGATCTCGGTCAGCCCCACGCCCAGCGCCCGCAGCACGAGGATCTGCTGCAGCTGCAGCAACTGTCGTTCCCCGTAGTAGCGGTGGCCGTTGGAGCCGATCCGGGCCGGAGGTAGCAGCCCGATCTCGTCGTAGTGCCGCAGCGTCCGGGCGGTCACCCCGGACATCCGGGCGACTTCTGCGATGGGCCAGGCCATGGCCGACTCCTCTCCCACGTCGCTTTGACCAGGGCCGGTTCCTCCGGCCCTGGTCACGACGGTAGAAGCTGCCGCTGCGGCAGCTTCAAGCCCGTGACGCCGAGCTCACGCGCCCGTTGCGGCGCCCATGTCCCGTACTCCCTTGACCCGGCTCGGTCCCCGTCAGCTCGGTCCCCGTTCCGCTCACCCCAGCAGGCCGCCCAGGTGCCCGTCCTCGGCGAGCAGCCGCCATGACCGGCCGGGCGAGGCGAAGGCCTCCGGGTCGACGGCCTCCACCAGCCGGTCCACCACGCTGCTCAGCAGGGACTGCGGGTCGAACACCGCCCAGGCCTCCCGGCTCCGGCCGTGGTCCCAGCGCTCCCATTCGGCGCGCAGCCGCTCGTACGTCCACAGGGCGTAGAGCAGGGCGGACAGGTCGCGGTTCAGGTAGGCCTCGGGCTGGCCGTCGTCGTACCAGTCCGGCAGTTCGAGCCGGCCGGTGGCGCCGTCCAGGGCGATCGTGAGGTCGGTCGGCCAGTCCCCGAGGGCGAGGTAGTCCCGCTGGTACGGGCGCTCCTCCTCGCCGTCGAAGTACTCGGGGTACGCCTGCGCCATGGTGACGAGCGGTTCCTCGCACACCCCGAACATGGCGCCGCCCAGCGGCAGCCCGACCTCGGTCAGCAGCCGCCGGGTCGGCTCGTGCACCAGGGCGGCGGGCAGCGCCTCCGGCCGGAACCGGTGCACCCGGCCCGCCCCGCCGTCCTCGTCCGTCAGTGCCGCGAGCTCGGCCACCAGCTCCGTGCCGATCTCGTACGCGGGCCCGCCCGGCCCGCCCGGCAGCGCACCCCAGCCCAGCGCCCGCACCAGCAGCGCCGGTCCCCAGTGCGCGGGCGCGGCGCTCCCGCCGAACAGCCCGGGGTCGATGTCCCGCATCCGCCGCTCGGCCGCCGCCATCACCTCGGCCACCACCGCCGGTCCGCGTCGCCCGTCCAGGGCCTCGGGCCGTCGGGCGGCTTCGCCCACCGCGTCCACCTCCCGGATCAGGGCGGCCAGTGACGCCAGGTCGGAGGCCAGTGGATCGCGGCGCGGGCCGCCGTCGCCGAGGAGCACCTCACCGGTGGTCCCGTCCAACAGCACCAGGTCGCCGACCGCGGCGAAGGGCGTGCAGTAGTCCGTCTCGCCGAGGACGAACAGCCGCTCCGACCCCCCGGGGAAGAGTTTCAACGACCCGTCGTCGAGCACCCCGAAGTCCAGGAACGCCCCGGCCGTCGGCAGCCCCTCCCGCACCAGGAACTCCCGGCTGCCCTCGTGCAGCACTCCGCCCGGTACCTCGGCCACCCGTGCACGCCCCATGTCCCCCACCCTTCACGGTTCTGCCCCCGACCCACCAGACCCTAGCGGGCCCGCCCGACAGCGCCACCGCTTTGCGGGCCGGGGCCCGCACGGGCGCCGGCCCCGGAGTTGTTCGCGTCAGTGCGGCCGCGGTGAGCGGGGCGAGCCGGTGACCCGAGGTCACCGGTCAGGGTGCACTCTGCCGTTGCCCCGTGGGTCCGGCCGGGGCTGGAATCGGTTGCGCCCTAGCGTGAGTCCGGAACGATCCGGGCGTACCGCGCCCGGGATCCCGGTCTTTCGAAGGGCACCCCAACCATGACCGCCAGCATCGCAGAGCTCACCGGGGACTACGTCCTCGACCCCGCCCACACCCGGATCGGCTTCGTCGCCCGCCACGCGATGGTGACCAAGGTCCGCGGTGCGTTCCACCAGTTCGAGGGCACCGCCCACCTGGACGGCACCGATCCGGCCCGCTCCACCGCCCAGCTGGTCATCAAGGCCGAGAGCATCGACACCGGCGTCGAACAGCGCGACCAGCACCTGCGCACCAACGACTTCCTGGACGCCCCCAGCTTCCCCGAGATCACCTTCCGCACCACCTCGGTCGAGCCGCTCTCCGACACCGAGTACCGCGTCACCGGCGACCTGACCATCAAGGACACCACCCGCCCGGTCACCATCGACTTCGAATACACCGGCAACGCCGTCGACCCCTACGGCAACCTGCGGGTCGGCCTGGAGGGATCGGTGACCATCTCCCGCAAGGAGTTCGGCGTGACCTGGAACGCGACCTTGGAGGGCGGCGGCGTGCTGGTCGGCGACAAGGTCGTCCTGGAGTTCGACATCTCCGCGATCAAGCAGAGCTGACACCCCCGACCGGGAGCCCACCCGGCCGGGTGCTGCTCCACCCGGGGAGGCGCTCGTGCGGTCCGGCCGCCGCGGCCGGACCGCATGCCGTTCACCCTCCCGGCCCCGTGGTCCGCAGGTCAGACGAGTCCGCCGGCTTCCCGGGCGGCCCGCTCCACGCGGTCGTGGTGGGCCTGCCACCAGTCCCCGTCGCCCGGGACGGTGTTGACGCCGTCCGGGCGTTGGCCGGTGGCGCCGTCGATGAGTTCGCGGACCAGGTCGGCGTGGCCGGCGTGCCGGTGGGTCTCGGCGATCATGTGGACGAGCACCCGGTGCAGGGTCTGCTGGGGGCGGTCGCCGACCGGTATCCGGCCGACCGCGTCCAGCGGCAGCGCCTCGATGGTGGCGTTCGAGTGCGCCCAGACCCGCCGGTAGCGCCCGATGATCTCCTCGGTGCCCTCGTCCGCCCGCGCCCACAGGTCGCCGTTGGGTTCGGCGGTGCCGACGATCCACAGCGGGGCCGGTTCGGGGAAGGGCCGCCCGAAGGTGTCGCCGAAGTACAGCGACTCGGCCCCGGTGACGTGCTTGACCAGCCCCAGCAGATTGGTCCCGGTGGGGGTGAGCGGGCGCCGGAGGTCGTACTCGGAGAGGCCTTCGAGCTTCCAGAGCAGGGCGTCGCGGGCGTCCTGGAGGTAGATCCGGAGGTCGTTCTTGTCGTCCGCCGCGCGGATGTCGCCCGGACCGCTCGTCTCACTCATGGGATCAGTCTGTCGACCGCGCCGGGACTGTCCACCGAATTCGCCCCGTGACGCGGGGTCAGGCCGTGTCATCATCGGGCCCTCAGACCGGGCCCCACGGCAGGAGGCGGGCATGATCGGCGACTGGAGCTGGGACGAGACGTTGTTCGCCGGAGCGGCCGTCCACTACGCGCGAGGCCGACTGCCCTACGCGCCCGGCCTGGCGGAGGCCCTGGCCGAGGCGCTGGGCCTGGACGGCACGGGGCGGCTGTTCGACGTGGGCTGCGGCCCGGGAACGCTGGCGCTGGGGCTGGCCCATCTGTTCGCCGAGGTCGTCGGGGTGGACCCGGACGGCGGGATGATCGCCGAGGCGCGCCGGGCGGGCGCGGGGGAGCGCCGGGCCACCTGGGTGCGGGCCCGGGCCGAGGACCTGCCGCGAGGCCTCGGCACCTTCACCGTGGCGACCTTCGGCCAGTCCTTCCACTGGATGGACCGCGACCTGGTGGCGGCGACCGTCCTGCGGCTCCTGCGCCCCGGTGGCGCACTGGTGCACATCGCCGACCTGAAGCCCGGGCCCGGCCCCACCGAGGCCGGTCCTTGCCCCGCCGGGGGCCTGCCGCACCCGCCGGTCCCGTACGCCGCGATCGGCGAGCTGGTCCGGCGCTACCTCGGCCCGGTCCGCCGGGCCGGCCGGGGGCTGCTGCCGCACGGCACCCCGGCGGGCGAGTCGGCCGTTCTCGCCCGGGCGGGCTTCGCCGCCCCTCGGCGGCTGCTCGTCCCCGGCGGCCGGCCGCTGGAGCGTACGGCGGACGACGTGGTCGCCGGGGTGTTCTCCCGCTCCTCCTCGACGCCCCACCTGTTCGGCCGGGCCCGGAACGCCTTCGAGGCGGACCTGCGCCGACTGCTGGGGCCGGGCTCCTTCTCCGAGCGCCAACCGGGCACGGAGGTCGTCATCTGGCGCGTCGCCTCCACCGGGCGCTGACCGGGCGCTGACCAGGCGCCGCGTCAACGCCCGGGCGGGCGCTGCCCGCTGGGAAGGCGGGGGCGGCCCCCAGCCGCCTCGGACAGGGGCCGGGGGAAGGCGACGGGACCCCTGCGGTAGTCCGCCAGCGGCCGGGCACCCACCGTGACCAGCACGGAGAGTGACGGATGAGGCGGAGGGGGCGGACTTGAATCTTTACGAACGGATGTTCGATCCTGGGGGTGTGTCCGTTTTCGAATCTGTTTTCGAATCCGCCGCCGAGCAGCCCGGCCGTCCCGCGCTCCGACCGGTGGCGCTCCCGGCTGCCCCGGCGCGGGAGCCGCGGGAAACGGGAGCACCAGGGGAAGGGGCGAAGCAGGTGACGGCTACTCTCCGGTCGGTGGCGTCGACTGTCGCCACCGAGGACGGGCAGTCGGCGGCGCGCGCGCTGGTGCCGGTGGTGCCCGCCCTGCGGGAGGTGCTGCCGGACGGCGGGCTGCGGCGGGGGACGGCCGTGTCGGTGGCGGGCGGGGACGCCGGGCTGCTGCTGGCGCTGGCCGCCGGGGTGCGGGAGACCGAGGGCGGCTGGGCGGCGGCGGTCGGGCTGCCGGACCTGGGGCTGGCCGCCGCCGAGGGGTACGGACTGGACCTGCGGCGCCTGCTGGTCGCGGACGACCCGGGATCGCACTGGCCCGAGGTGGTGTCGGTGCTGGCCGGCGCGGTGGAACTGATCATGCTGCACCCGGACGGCCCGGTGCCGCCGAAGCTGGCCACCCGGCTGGCCGCGGTGCTGCGGCGCAGCGGCTGCGTGCTGCTGGTGGCCGGGCCGTGGCCGGGGGCGGCGCTGAGGCTGGGGGTGCGGTCCGGGCGCTGGTTCGGGCTGGGCGACGGCTACGGCCGGCTCGCCGGACGGCAGGTGGAGGTGGTGGCCGAGGGGCGGGGTTCGGCGGTGCGCGGCCGCACGGCCCGGCTCTGGCTGCCGGACGAGCACGGCTCGGTGCGCCCGGTCCGGGAGCAGGTCGGCGAACAGATCCGGGAACAGGGCGCGGAGCAGGTCCCGGGGCGGATCCACGAGCCGGTTCACCAGCCGGTTCACCAGCAGGTCCGGGAGCAGCCCCTCCAGGTGGGGCAGCCACCGGTGGCGGCGGTGGTGTGAGATGCCGACGATGCCCGACAGTGATCGGACCCCCCGGGTGCTGGTGGTCTGGTGCCCGGACTGGCCGGTGGTGGCCGTCACCGGCGACGACCCGGTGGCGGTGACCGAGGGCGGCCGGATCCTGGCCTGTTCGGCGGGTGCCCGGGCGGCCGGGGTGCGGCAGGGGCAGCGGCTCAAGCTGGCCCAGCGGCTCTGCCCGGAGCTGGAGCTGCGCGATCGCGACCCGGAGGCGGAGACCCGCCGGTTCGAGCCGGTGGTCGCGGCGGTGGAGGCGTTCACGCCTCGGGTGGAGGTGATCCGCCCGGGCCTGTGCGCCATCCCGGTCAAGGGCCCGGGCCGGTACTTCGGCGGCGAGGAGGCGCTGGCGACCAAGGTCGGCGCCGCGGTGGCGGGGGCGCTCAGCCGGCCGCCCGTCCCGGACGCCGTCCCCGGCGCGGTGGCGGTGCCCCCCGGGGGACCGACGGAACCAGCCGACCAGACGAAACCGGCCGAACCAGCCCAACCGCAGACCGCCCCCCATGCCCGGATCGGCGTCGCCGACGGCCTGTTCGCCGCCGTGCTCGCCGCCCGCGCCGGGGTGCTGGTGCCCGCCGGCCGGACCGCGGAGTTCCTCGCCCCGTACCCGGTGGGCGCGCTGGGCGACGAGCCGCTGGCCGAACTGCTCGGGCGGCTCGGCCTGCCCACCGTCGGGGCCTTCGCCGCGTTGCCCGCGGAGTCGGTCGCGGACCGCTTCGGCCCGGCCGGAACGGTCGCGCACCGGCTGGCCCGTGGCCTGCAGCCGCGCCCGCTGGTGCCGCGCGACGAGGAGCCGGACCTCTCCGTCGAGCAGCGCTTCGACCCGCCGGAGCCGCTCGCCGAGCCACTGGTGTTCGTCGCCCGCACACTGGCCGAGCGGCTGCACCAGCGGCTGGCCGGGGCCGGGCTGACCTGCCGTCGGGTGGCCGTCGAGGTGGCCTGCGCGGACGGCCGGACGGCCTCGCGGCTGTGGCGGCACGAGGGCCGGCTGTCGGCGGCGGCGCTCGCCGAGCGGGTCCGCTGGCAGCTCCAGGCCTGGCAGGGCGCGGGCACCTTCGGGAACGGCCCGGCGAGCGGCGGCGGCCAGGAGGGCTTCACTCTGCTCCGGCTGGCGCCCGACGGCCTCTCCCCGGACCAGGGCCGCCAGCTCGCGCTGTGGGGCCAGGCCGTCGCGGACGACCGGGTGGAGCGCGCGGTGGCCCGGGTGCAGGCGGTGCTCGGGCACGCCGGGCTGCGCCGGATCGAACCGGCCGGCGGCCGCGGCCCGGGCGAGCAGCAGGTCAAGGTGCCGTGGGGCGAGCCGTACGAGGCGGCGGTGCCCGCCGAGGCGCCCTGGCCGGGACGGCTGGAGGGCCTCTGGCCGACCGTGGTGCTGCGCGAGCCGGCGCCGGTGCGGGTGCTGGACGAGGCCGGCCGGCCGGTCACGGTGGACGGCCGGGCGGGGGTGTCGGCCCGGCCGGCCCTGGTCGTGGTCCGGGGCCGGGAGGAGCGGGTGGCGGGCTGGACGGGGCCTTGGCCGGCGGTCGAGCACTGGTGGGACCAGTCACTCGCCCGCCGCCGGGCGCGGTTCCAGATGGTGGTGGACGGCGGCCGCGCGCTGCTGCTCACCGTGGAGGGGGGTGCGTGGTACCTGGAGGCCGGCTACGACTAGCGGCTCCGGGACCCGGAAGAGGGCCGTAGGGCCGAAACAGGGGGGCAGGGCAGGACGAGCACGAGAACGACGAAGGCAACCCCCGATGGGCTTCACCAGCCACCCCACCGTCCCCTGGAGCGAACTGCACCGGCGGCTGACCGGCGCGGCGCCGGACCGCACGGTCGTCCCGCTGCGCCGCCGCACCGAAGGAACCCCTGACGTACGGGCCGACGGTGACGCCCCCCGCCCCGAACCGGGTGACGAACCCTGGGCCGAACTGCACGTCCACTCCGCCTTCAGCTTCCTGGACGGCGCCAGCGACCCGGAGGACCTGGTCGCCGAGGCGGCCCGGCTGGGCGTCGAGACCCTCGCGATCACCGACCACGACGGCCTGTACGGTGCCGTCCGGCTCGCCCTGGCGGCCCGGGGGACGGGCGTGGCCACCGTGTTCGGCGCCGAACTGACGCTGCGCCACTCCCCGGAGAACGTCGAACACCTGCTGGTCCTCGCCCGCGACCCGGCCGGCTACCGCCGCCTCTCCGCCGCGATCGCCGCCGCCCAACTGGCCGGCGGCGCCAAGGGCCGCCCGGTGTACGACCTCGCGACGCTGGCCGGGGCGCACGACGGCCACTGGGCGGTGCTCACCGGCTGCCGCCTCGGCCGGGTCCCCGCCGCCCTGGCCGGGAAGCACGGCCCCGACCGGGGCGAGGCCGAGCGCCGACTGCACACCCTCACCGAGGCGTTCGGCCGGGAGAACGTCCACGTCGAGCTGATCGACCAGTGGCTGCCCGGCGACGACCGGCGCAACGACGCCCTCGCCGCGCTCGCCGCGGGGGCGCGCCTGCCCGTCGTCGCCTCCACCAACGCCCACCACGCCGGCCCCGCCCAGGGCCGCCTGGCGCAGAGCCTGGCCGCGCTGCACGAGCGCCGCACCCTCCAGGAGGCGGCCGGCTGGACCGTCGCGGCCGGCACCGCGCACCTGCGCTCGGGCCGGGAGATGGCCGCCCGGCTGGCCCGTTTCCCCGGGGTGCAGCGGGCCACCGCCGAACTCGGCCGGGCCTGCGCCTTCGACTTCGCCAAGCTGGACCCGGAGCTGCCCGGCTACCCCGTCCCCGAGGGCGAGACCGAGATCAGCCACCTGCGCGCCCTGGTCGCGGCCGGCGGGCCGGCCCGCTTCGGGCCCGGCAACGCCGCCGCCCGCCGCCAGCTCGCCAAGGAACTGGACGTGATCGAGGACCTCGACCTGGCCGGCTACTTCCTGATCGTGCACGACATCGTGGACTTCTGCCGCCGCGAGGACATCTGGTGCCAGGGCCGCGGCTCCGCCGCCAACTCGGCGGTCTGCTTCGCCCTCGGGATCACCGCCGTCGACCCGATCCACTACAAGCTGCTGTTCGAACGCTTCCTCTCCACCGCCCGGGACGGGCCGCCCGACATCGACCTGGACATCGAGAACCGCCGCCGCGAGGAGGTCATCCAGTACGTCTACCGCCGCTACGGCCGCGAGCACGCCGCCCAGGTCGCCAACGTGATCACCTACCGGCCCCGGCTGGCGATCCGCGACGCCGCCCGGGTGCTCGGCTACCCGCAGGGACAGGTGGACGCCTTCAGCCGGCAGGCCGACTTCCGTTCCGCGCCCGGCGCGGACGCCGTGATCCCCTCCGACGTGCTCTCGCTCGCCGGTCAACTGCACGGCCTCCCCCGCCACCTGGGCATCCACTCGGGCGGCATGGTGCTCACCAAGGAGCCGATCGGCGAGATCTGCCCGACCGAGTGGGCCCGGATGCCCGGGCGCTCGGTGCTGCAGTGGGACAAGGAGTCCACCGCCGGCGCCGGGCTGGTGAAGATCGACCTGCTCGGCCTCGGCATGCTCGCCGCCCTGCACGACGCCTGCGACCTGGTCGCCGAGCACCACGGCCTGCGCTACGACTTGGCGTCCATCCCGGACGACGACAAGGGCGTGTACGCGATGCTGCGCCGGGCCGACACCGTGGGCGTCTTCCAGGTCGAGTCCCGGGCCCAGATGGCCACCCTGCCCCGGCTCAAGCCGGACCACTTCTACGACCTGGTGGTCGAGGTCGCGCTGATCCGCCCCGGCCCGATCCAGGGCGGCTCCGTCCACCCGTACCTGCGCCGCCGCGCCGGGGCCGAGCCGCCCGGCTGCCCGCACCCGCTGATGGAGAACGCCCTGGGCAAGACCCTCGGGGTGCCGCTGTTCCAGGAGCAGATGATGCAACTCGCCATCGACTGCGCCGGATTCACCCCGTCCGAGGCCGACCGACTGCGCCAGGCGATGGGCGCCAAGCGCTCCCACGAGCGGGTCGCCCGGCTGCGCGAGCGGCTGCTCGGCGGGATGGCCGAGCGCGGCATCCCGCCCGAGGTGGCCGAGGACGTCTACGGCAAGATCGAGGCCTTCTCCAACTACGGCTTCCCGGAGAGCCACGCGATCAGCTTCGCCTACCTGGTGTACGCCAGCGCCTGGCTCAAGTACCACTTCCCGGCGGCCTTCGCCTGCGCCCTGCTGGCCAACCAGCCGATGGGCTTCTACTCGCCGCTCAGCCTGGTCGCCGACGCCCGGCGGCACGGCGTACGGGTGCGCGGGGTGGACGTCAACGCCAGCGGGCCGCGCCCCACCCTGGAGCCGTACCGGGGCCCGACGCCCAAGCCCCCGCTGACCGCCGGCCGTCCGCAGCCGGCCATCCGGCTCGGGCTGGAGACGGTGCGCGGCATCGGCACCCCGCAGGCCGAGGCGATCGCGGCCGGGCAGCCGTACGCGGACCTGGAGGACTTCGCCCGCCGCACCGGCCTGCCCGCGCCCGTCCTGGAGGCACTGGCGACGGCCGGGGCCTTCGACTGCTTCGGCCTGACGCGACGTCAGGCACTCTGGGCGGCAGGGGCGTTCGCCGGAATCTCGGCCGACCTGCTGCCCGGCACCACGCCCGGCACCGAGGCGCCGGAGCTGCCCGAGATGAGCCCGGTCGAGGCGACCATCGCCGACCTGTGGGCCACCGGCACCTCCGCCACCAGCCACCCGCTCCAGCACCTGCGCGCCCACCTGGACCGCGGCGGCGCCCTCCGCGCCGCCCAACTCCCGGACGTCCCCCCGGGAACCGCCGTGGTGGTCGGCGGCCTGGTCACCCACCGGCAGCGCCCCCCGACGGCGGGCGGAGTGCTCTTCCTCAGCCTGGAGGACGAGACCGGCCTGATCAACGTGATCTGCAACCGCCCGGTCTGGGAGTCCCAACGCCGCACCGCCCTGGACCGCGCCGGCCTGCTGGTCCACGGCCGCATCGAACGCGACCGCGGCGCCACCAACCTGATCGCCACCCGCCTCACCCCCCTCCGGCTCGGCCTCTGAGGCCGTGCACCGCTCAGTCGGGGTAGCGCACGAGTCCGCTCAGGTCCAGGTCGAAGTGCACACCCTCCCGCCGGGGCCGTTCAGGCGCCGGGGGCCGGCTGCCGCCCCTTGCCGGGGGTTCCCGCGAAGGCCTGGGCGATCGGGAGCCAGGTGGTGGCGACCGGGCCGGTGGCGGCGAGGGCCAGGTCGTCGCGGTGGCGGCGCTGGGTCACCAGCAGGCAGAAGTCCAGGGCCGGGCCGGTCACCACGTCCGCTGCGTCGGGCGGGCCGAAGGTCCACGTTCCGCCGTCGGGGGCGGTGAGTTCGAGCCGCACCGGGCGGTCCGGTGCGGGCAGCCCGTGGGCGGCGAAGGCGAAGCCCAGGGTGCGCAGCCCCAGGTGGGCGATGTGCCGGAGTCGGGCGCTGGGCTCCCGGGCCGTGCCGAGGGCGTCCGCGACGTCCTGGCCGTGCGCCCAGGTCTCCATCAGCCGGGCGGTCGCCATCGAGGCGGGCTTCATCGGCGGCCCGAACCAGGACAGCCGGACGTCGGCCGGGGCGGAGCCCAGCGCGGCGAGCACCTCCGCCCGGCCGGTCCGCCAGCGGGCGAGCAGCTCCGCGGGCTCGGCGGCCGCGCCGGCCCGCGCGCCCTCCTCGACCGGGTCGGTGCCGGGGGCCAGCCGTTCGGCGTAGTCGCCGAAGGCCGCGGTGAAGCCCTGCGGGTCCCGCGCGGCCAGGACCGTCCAGTCGTCGGTCCAGGAGAGGTGGGCGATCTGGTGGGCGACCGTCCATCCCTCGGCGGGCGTCGGCCGGGCCCAGTCCGCGGCCGGCAGCCCGGCCACCAGGCCGTCCAGGACGGCGCTCTCCTCCCGCAGGTCGGCCAGCAGCCCGTGCAGGACGTCCGCCGGGGGCCGAGACTCGGGCCGAGTCGGGGAGTTCGGGTCGGTCATCGGCTTCCCTTCCGATCAAGGCAGTTGCTACCCGCCGGTAGTCACGGCCGCACCCTACGCCGGGCCCGGCGCCCGCGCCCGCCACTCCACGAAACACGCACGTCAGGACTCTCGCCACCGGCCGCGCCGCGTGTGAGAATCGCGCGATGACGAGCGCGGACACCCCCCGGGCTGCGCGACCGGACGGCCCCGCCGCGCGGCCCAGCGTTCCCGGCGCCGCCGCGCGGCCCGACGCCTCCTGCCCCGCCGCGCGGCCCGACGACCCCGAACTCGCCGCCCGCGCCGCCGAACTGGTCCGGGACGCGGTGCTCGGCGACCTCGCCCGCCGGGTGGTGGCGGAGTGCGGCGCGGACGTCGGGCTGGTCGGCGTCCCCGAGCCGCTGACCGGGCGGGGCCGGGGCGGCGAGGGCATGGTGCTGCGCCACTGGGCGGGCACCCGGGCGGACCTGCTGCACAACGTGGCCGTCCCGGCCGGCCTGGGGCTCGGGGGGGGGGGGGGGGGGGGGGGGGGGGGGGGGAGGGGGGGGGGGGGGGGGGGGGGGGAGGGGGAAGGACGCGAGAGACCACACCACACCGCCCTCCGCCCGC
>NZ_JBVHXY010000023.1:76256-117478 GCF_055569215.1 Kitasatospora sp. NPDC029312
GTGCGGGGCAGCCAGCCCCCCCCCCCCCCCCCCCGCCCCCCCCCCCCACCCCCCCCCCCCCCCCCCCCCCCCCCCCCCCCCCCCCCTCCCCTTCTCCCCCCCCCCCCCCCCCCCCCCCCCCCCCACCTGGGTGCCCGACTACCGGGCGGCGACGACCATCTCCCACCACTACGACGCGGCCGTCGCCGCCGAGGACCTGTACGCGATGCTGACCGTTCCCCTGCTGGAGGGTGCCACCGTGCACGGCGTGGTGTACGCCTCGGTGCGCGCCGTCGTGCCGTTCGGGGACGTCCGGATCTCCGCCGTCGGCACGCTGGCCCGGGCGGCGGCCCGGGCGCTCGCCGGGGCCGCCGCCTGGAGCCGGGAGGAGCCCCGACCGGCGGCCCCCGCACGGGCGTTGACCCCGCGCGAGCACGAGGTGCTGCGCTGGGCGGCGACCGGCCGGACCAACCCGGAGATCGCCGCCCGCCTGGGGCTGACCCGCAACACCGTGACCGGCTACCTCAAGTCCGCGATGCACAAGCTCGGGGTCCGCAACCGGACCGAACTCGCCCTCGCCGCCAGGGAGGCCGGGCTGGTCGGTGGAGGCGTCAGTTGACCTGCCGCTCCCGCCCCGTCCAGTACGGCTCGCGCAGCCGGAACTTCTGCAGCTTCCCGGTGGCGGTGCGCGGCAGCGCGTCCCGGAACTCCACCGAGGTGGGCGACTTGTAGCCGGCCAGCCGCTGCTTGCAGTGCGCGATCAGCTCCGCCTCGGTGACGTCCCGCCGGTCCTCCCGGAGCACCACCAGCGCCTTGACCGTCTCGCCCCACTTCTCGTGCGGCACCCCGATCACCGCCGCCTCGGCCACCGCGGGGTGGCTGTAGAGGCAGTCCTCCACCTCGATCGAGGAGACGTTCTCCCCACCGCTGATGATGACGTCCTTCTTCCGGTCGGAGATGGTCAGTTGGCCGTCGGTGAGGGTGCCGCCGTCGCCGGTGTGGAACCAGCCGTCGCGCAGCGCCTCGGCAGTGGCCCCGGGCTGCTGCCAGTAGCCGTCGAGCACGGTGTTGGAGCGCACCAGCACCTCGCCGGAGGGGTCGACCCGCAGCTGGGTGCCGAGCGCCGGGGCGCCGGCCTGCACCAGCTTCTCGGCCCGCTCGGCGGCCGGCAGGGCATCCCACTCGGCGCGCGAGCGGTTGACCGTGACGATGGGGGCGGTCTCGGTCAGGCCGTAGAGCTGCATGAACTCCCAGCCCAGCTGCTCCTCGACCTGCTGCACCACCGAGGTCGGCGGCGGCGCCCCGGCCACGATCATCCGCACCCGGTCCCGGCCGGGCACCGGGCCGTCCCAGTCGGCGGCCGCGTCCAGCACCAGCTGGACCACGGCGGGCGCGCCGGACAGGAAGGTCACCCCGTGCCGCTCGACCCGGCGCAGGATCTCCGCGCCGTCGACCTTGCGCAGCACGATGTGCCGCGCGCCGAGCCCGGTGAGCGAGAACGGCAGGCCCCAGCCGTTGGCGTGGAACATCGGCAGGGTGTGCAGGTACACGTCCCGGTCGTTGGCGCCGTAGTGCAGGCCCATCAGGGTCGCGTTCAGCCAGACGTTGCGGTGGGTGAGCTGAACGCCCTTGGGGCGGGCGGTGGTTCCGCTGGTGTAGTTGACGGTGGCGGTGTCGTTCTCGGAGATCGCGTACCGGCGGGGCTGGTTGGCGAAGTCGTGGAGCAGGGCGTCGCTGTCCGCGCCGAGGACGAACTTGTGCTTGGCCACCACCCCGTCCAGGGCGTCGGCGAGTTCGGGATCGACCAGCAGCACGGTGGCGCCGCTCTGCTCGACGATGTACGCGACCTCCTCGGCCTTCAGCCGGAAGTTCACCGGCACCAGCACCCGGCCGTACCCGCTCACCCCGAAGAAGGAGGTCAGCAGCCGGGCCGAGTTGTGCGAGACGATCGCGACCCGCTCGCCCGGCCCGACACCGAGCCGGTCCAGCCCGGCCGCCTGGGCGCGGGCGAGTTCGGCGATCCGTCGGTAGCTCAGCTCGCCCCAGGATTCGGCCGGCTGCACCGGCTCGTCGACGATGCCGACCCGGTCGCCGTAGACCAGCTCGGCCCGGTCGAGGAAGTCCATGACGGAGAGTGGAATCTGCATGCGCCCACTGTCCTCTCCCGTCCGCCCCCTGCACACCCCCGATCGGGGGTGTCACCCGTGGGCGGGGCTCCCGGCGGCGGCCAGTGCCGCCACCAGCCGGTCCCGCGCCTCGGTCTGGGCGGCGATCCGGGCCTCCAGCACCGCCAGCCGCTCCCGGACGGTGCGCAGCATCCGTTCGGACGGCGGCCGCGAGAGCACGTCGCCGTCCAGGCAGCCCAGCAGTGGCCGGAGGTCTTCCAGGGTCAGTCCGGCGCCCACCAGCGCACGGATGTTGCGCACCCGTGCGACCGCCGACTCGCCGTACTCCCGGTAGCCGTTGGCGGCGCGCTCGGAGTGGATCAGTCCGGCCTGTTCGTAGTGCCGCAGCGCCCGGGCGGTACTGCCCGTCCGCTCCGCCAGCTCACCGATCCGCACCCCGCACGCTCCCGCCGTCCGCGCCGTTCTTATCGCTCCGACCGTCCGCGCCGTCCTGTCCTTCAGGCGATCCGCCGTTCAGGCCACCAGCGCGCCCCCGTCGACCGACAACACTACGCCGGTGACGAACGAGGCCTGCGGGGCGGCGAGTCGGGTGATCGCCCAGGCCACCTCCTCCGGCCGCCCGATCCGGCCGAGCGGGGTGTGCGCGATCTGCCACGACCGCACCGCGGCCTGCTGTTCGGGGCCGTACCCGGAGTGGTCGCCGATCGGGGTGTCGATCGCCCCGGGCGCCACCGCCACCACCCGGATGCCGCGCGGCGCCAGCTCCACCGCCCAGCTGCGGGTGACCGTCTCCAGGGCGGCCTTGCTCGCCGCGTACACCGCGTTGGACGGCCAGCCGCGCTGCCCGACGGCGGTGCTGACGTTGACCACCACGCCCCGGCTCTCGGTCAGCGCCGGGAGCGCGGCCTGCCCGAGCAGCACCGGGGCGACCAGGTTGACGGACAGCAGCGCCTCGATCCCCTCCCGCTGGTAGCCGCCGAGGCCCCGCCCGCCCTGCACGATCCCCGCATTGTTGACCAGGACGTCCAGCCGCCCGTACCGCTCCAGGGAGGCCCCGACGATCTGCTCCGGCGCGTGCGGCCCGGTGACGTCCGCGACCACCGGCTCGATCAGCCCGAGGTACGTGCTCGCCGTCTCCGCCAGCGGCCCCGGCCGCCGCCCGACCGCCAGCACCCGCGCCCCCTCGGCCGCGAACGCCCGCGCGGTCGCCCGCCCGATCCCCGTCCCGGCCCCGGTGACCACCACGACCCGCTGCTCCGTCATGTTCTCGTCGCTCATGCGGCCAAGCCTCCGACCCTGTCGTCAGCGTCAAGGTCAAACCGGCCTGTCGACGGCCGTCCGTCCGGTGGGAGGATCGGCCTTCCTGATCACGCGCAGCCACGGGGGAGAACGACCATGAGCGACCGACCGACGGCTCAGGCACCGGCTCCGGCTCCGGGCGCGGGAAGCGCGGGGATCGCGGTCACGGCAGCCCTCACCGCCCGCCCGACAGCCGACGGCCTGCTGCTGCGCCCCTTCGAGGACGCCGACGCGCCCGCCCTCATCGAGGCCTACCGGGACGAGACCCTGCGCCGCTTCACCCACAACCCGCCGTCCGACGCGGAGCAGGTCGCGCACTGGCTGGGCCTGCAGCGCGCGGGCCGGGCCGCCGGCACCCGCTACGCCTTCGCGGTCCTCGAAGGCGGCGAACTGGCCGGCAACGTCGTGCTCAAGCGGGGCGCCCCCGGCGCGGCGACGGCCGAGGTGGGCTACTGGACGGTGGCCCGGGCACGCGGCCGGGGCGTGGCCCCGCGCGCCGTGGCCGCGCTCACCGCCTGGGCCTTCGACGTCTTCGCCGAGGACGGCCTGCGGCGGATCGACCTGCTGCACGCGGGGGACAACGACGCCTCCTGCCGGGTCGCGGAGAAGAGCGGCTACGCCTTCGCGGAGATCGTCCCGGCCTTCCCGCCGTATCCGCTGGACGGGCACCGGCACTCCCGCAAACGACTGGACGGGCCCGAACGGGGCGGGTCACAGTAGGCGCATGGCTTCTCTGGTGCGACACGTGACGATCGACTGCGCCGACCCGCACGCCCTGGCCGGCTTCTGGGCCCAGGCGCTGGACGGCACCCTGGGCGAGGACGACAATCCGGGCGACGAGGAGGCGGTGGTGGACGCCGCCGGCGCCTCGCTGCTCTTCATCCGGGTGCCCGAGGGCAAGGCGGTGAAGAACCGGGTGCACCTCGACCTCCAGCCGCAGGACCGCAGCCGGGACGAGGAGGTGGCGCGACTGGTGGCCCTGGGCGCCACCGTCCTGGCGGACCACCGCACCCCGGACGGCAAGGGCTGGGTCACCCTGGCCGACCCGGAGGGCAACGAACTGTGCGTCGAGCGCAGCAGGGCCGAGCGCGCCGCCACGACCGGCGACGCGTAGCGGATCCGATCAGTCCAGCCACTCACCCCTGGCCGCCCGCCAGTTCCACGAGGTCCTGCGCGGGCGGCCGTCCAGTTCCCCACGCCCGGTGCACCAGAGCAGGACGGCCCCCGGGTCCGGGTCCTCCGGGTCCTCCGGGTCCTCCGGGGCGCTCGGGAAGAGCCGGGCGAGGACGAAGCGGCTGGCCGCCTCGGGCAGCCGCCAGTCCAGGCCGAGGCCGAGGGAGATGTCATGGGTGTGCAGCACCAGCTCGGCCACGCCCATCGCCGCGAATCCGGCCGGGTCGCAGGGCCCGTGGTGGTAGGCGCGCAGGTCGTCCGGGGAGGCGTCGAGGGCGTTGCCGAGCAGCTGCCCGGCGGCGGTGACGACGGCCAGGACCTGGTCCGGGTCGGCCTCCGGCTCGACGGTGAGGTCGAACGGCAGGTACCGGTCCCTGGGCCGGGCGGCGAGCTGGCCGGCGTAGGCGAGCAGGTCGTGGGCGATGTGGGCGGCCGTGTCGCGGCAGCTCCACTCCAGCGGCCCGGCGGGGACGCTCCAGTCGCGGTCCCGGGTGTGCGGGCCGAGTACCTGCAGACACTCGTACAGGGTTTCCCGTACGGGGTCACCATTCATGACGATCATTCTTCCGGTCATTCCCTCGAACGCGCTTCTGGCTGGCCGTCACACGATAGGCCCAACCCCCGGGCCGCCGCCGGGATGCCGCCGGACAATCGACCTGTCCCACGTCGGTCGGCACACTCCGCCGTCCGGCACACCCGGCCCCCGGACCACCAGGCGGCCCCCGACCCCCGGACAGGTAGGTACCCCATGGCCCGCATCGCCGTGATCGGCGCCAACGGCAGCATCGGCAGTGCCGTCGTGGTGGAGGCGGCGGCTCGCGGGCACGAGGTCACCGCGGTGGTCCGCGACCCGGCCCGCTACCGGGGCGGGGCCGCCTCCGTGGAGCGCGCCGACGTGCTGGACCCGGCCGACGTGGCCCGGGTCGCGCGCGGCCGGGACGTCCTGGTCAGCGCCGTCGGCGGTGGTGACGGCCCCGGCCACGCGGCGCTGATCGAGCCCGCGGCCCGCTCCCTGGTCGAGGGCCTGCGCGCGCTCGGCGACGGGGCGCCCCGGCTGGTGGTGGTCGGCGGCGCGGGCAGCCTGGAGACGGCGCCGGGTGTGCGGGTCTGGGACGCACCGGGCCTGCCGGAGCCGGTCCTGCAGATCATGCACGCCCACGGCGCGGCGCTGGACTACTACCGGACGGTCTCCGACGTCCGCTGGACGGTGCTCAGCCCGTCCGCTGAGATCGGCCCGGGGGAGCGGACCGGTCGCTACCGGACCGGCCTGGAGCAGCTGCTCACCGACGCCGAGGGCCGTAGCCGGATCTCCGTGCCGGACTACGCGGTCGCCCTGGTGGACGAGATCGAGCAGCCCGAGCACATCGGCGAGCGCTTCACCTGCTGCGCGCTGTGACGCGCCGGCGGTCAGCCCAGCTGGACCGACCGCTTGGCCAGTCCCATCCAGAATCCGTCGATGACGCTGCGCTGGCTGCCGAGGTCGGCCTCGCCGGCGCCGAGGGTGACGAACAGCGGGGCGAAGTGCTCGGTGCGCGGGTGGGCGAGGCGTCCGGCCGGGGCCTTGTATTCGAAGTCGAGCAGCGCGTCGAGGTCCTGGGCGTCCAGGGCGCGCCGGCCCCAGTCGTCGAACTCGGCCATCACCGAGGTGACCCGTCCGTCGCTGCTGAGCGCCCGCAGGTTGTGGGTGAAGAAGCCGCTGCCGATGATCAGCACGCCCTCGTCGCGCAGCGGGGCGAGCCGGCGGCCGATCTCCAGCAGGCGCTGGGGGTCGAGGGTGGGCATGGAGATCTGCAGCACCGGGATGTCCGCCGCCGGGAACATCTCGACCAGCGGCACGTACGCGCCGTGGTCGAGGCCGCGGTCGGGGATGTCCTGGACGGGCGTGCCGGGGGCGCGCAGCAGCTTGCGCACGCGCTCGGCGAGTTCCGGCGCGCCCGGGGCGGCGTACTGGACCCGGTAGTAGTGCTCGGGGAAGCCCCAGAAGTCGTAGACCAGCGGGACGGTGGTGACGGCGCCGACGGCGAGCGGGGCCTCCTCCCAGTGGGCGGAGACCATCAGGACGGCCGCGGGGCGTGGCAGGTCGGCCGACCACGCGGCCAACTCGGCGGGCCAGACCGGGTCGTCGGCGAGCGGCGGCGCGCCGTGCGAGAGGTACAGGGCGGGCATGCGCCCGGGGGCCGCGGCGCTCATGGCGTCCTCCTCGGAGGGGGATCGAGGCGAATAGTTCAAATTTGAACCTCTACTCGCCGACGGTACACCTTCGTTCGAATTTGAACAACGGGAGTAGGCTTCACCCCATGTCCTCACTGAACGAACCCCGCTGGCTCGACCAGGACGAGATGGCCGCCTGGCGGGGCTTCGTCGTCGCGAGCAACCTGCTCAACCGCCGGCTGGAGCGCCAGCTCAAGGAGGACTCCGGTCTCTCGCACCAGCAGTACGAGATCCTGGTGCACCTGTCCGCCGCCCCGGGCGACTCACTCCGGATGACGGAGCTGGCCGAGAAGCTGGTCACCTCCAAGAGCGGCCTGACCTACCAGGTCACCCAGCTGGAGCGGATGGGCCTGGTGGGTCGCCGCTCCTGCCCCAGCGACGTGCGCGGCGTCATCGCCGAACTCACCGACCCCGGCCGGGAGATGATCCGCCGGGCCGCCCCCGGGCACGTCGCCCTAGTGCGCGAGCTGCTGATCGACGTGCTCACCCGCGAGCAGCTGGCCGTCCTCGCCGAGGGCCTCGGCGAGGTCAGCGCCCGGCTGCGCCGGGACGAAAACCCTCACTAGCCTCACCCGCCGCCGCCTTCACCCAGCACCATCGCCGCCTTGACCCGCCGCCGCCGCCCGCGCCCGCAGCAGCTCCCGCTCCCGCTCGTTGCGGGTCAGCCCCGCCGCCCGCTCGAACTCCGCCCGCGCCTCCGCCGCCCGCCCCAACCTGGCCAGCAGGTCACCCCGCACGCTCGGCAGCAGGTGGTACTCGCGCAGCGCCGGTTCCGCCGCCAGCTCGTCCACCAACTCCAGGGCGGCGGCCGGGCCCTGGGCCATCGAGACGGCCACCGCCCGGTTCAGCGCCACCACCGGTGAGGGCGTCAGCGCGAGCAGCCGCCCGTACAGGGTGGCGATCATGGCCCAGTCGGTGTCCTCGTACCGCCGCGCCTTGGCGTGGCAGGCGGCGATCGCGGCCTGCACCGAGTACGGCCCGGTGCCGGCCCGCTGGAGCGCGTCGAAGCCGCGGCGGATCAGCAGCCCGTCCCAGCGGTCCCGGTTCTGCTCGGCCAGCAGCACCGGCCGCCCGTCCGGTCCGGTCCGGGCGGCCGTCCGGGAGGCCTGGAACTCCAACAGCGCGGCCAGCCCGTGCGCCTCCGGCTCGCCGGGCACCAGCGCCGCCAGCACCCGGGCCAGCCGCAGGGCCTCCTCGCACAGCTGGGGGCGCAGCAGGTCGTCTCCGGAGGTGGCCGAGTAGCCCTCGTTGAAGACCAGGTAGACGACCTCCAGCACCGAGGAGAGCCGCCGCGCCCGGTCGTCGCCGTACGGCACCTCGAACGGCACGGCCGCCTTGGCGAGCGTCCGCTTCGCCCGGACGATCCGCTGCGCCACCGTCGCCTCGGGCACCAGGAAGGCGCGGGCGATCTCGGGGGTGGTCAGCCCGCCCAGCAGCCGCAGGGTGAGCGCGATCCGGGCGGGCGCGGACAGCACCGGGTGGCAGGCGGTGAAGATCAGTCGCAGCAGGTCGTCGTCGATGTCGTCCGGTTCGACCGGCTCCGGCGGCGGCACGTCCTCCACCGCCCGCCCCACCTCGGCGAGTTTGCGGGCGTAGACCTCCCGGCGGCGCACCAGGTCGATCGCCCGCCGCTTGGCGGTGGCTGTCAGCCAGGCGCCCGGGTTGTCCGGGACGCCGTCGCGCGGCCACTGCTCGAGCGCCGCCACCAGGGCGTCCTGCGCCAGCTCCTCGGCGATTCCCACGTCCCGTACGATCCGGGCGACCGCGGCGATGATCCGCGCGGACTCGATCCGGAACACCGTCTCCACGGCCGCCGCCGCATCCCTCTCCGTCACGGCCACCCATCAGAGCAGCCGGCGGAGAGGGAGGCAAACACCGCCCCTGGAGGCCACGGAGGCAACACCGGCAACAACAGCAGCAGCAACAGCAGCAGCAACAGCACCGGCAACAGCACCGGCAACAGCGGCAACGGCGTTACCGCGGCGGCTGCGGCATCTCGTCGATCTGCCGGACCTCCGCCTCGACGGTCCAGTTCGCCGGGTGGACCCGCAGGAAGCGGCGCGTCCACTCCAGGGCCTCGGCCTTGTCCTTGCACTGCATGATGGCGTAGCCGCCGACGACCTCCTTGGTCTCGGTGAACGGCCCGTCGGTGTAGCCGATCTTCCCGTCCGCCCAGGACAGCCGGGTGCCCTCGGCCGTCGGGGTCAGCCCGGCGGTCTCCAGCATCACCCCGGCCTTGGTGATCTCCTCGAACAGCGCCCCCATCCGCTGCTCGAACCCCGGGTCCGGCTCCCAGCCGTCGCGGGCGTTCTCGTCGACGCGGATCAGCGTCATGAAGCGGGGCATGGTGACTCCTCGGTCGTGTGGGCGGGGCCTCTCCCCGCCTCTCACCCCTGCGTCGATCGGGCCGGCGGCGGATCGACACCCGCCGCGAAGAATTCTTCGCCGTTTCAGTGCGCCACGGGCCGGGGGGCGCACAGCAGCGCCGCCCGCAGGTCGATCCGGTCGCGCAGCCGGGCCAGGTTGCGGCCGGTCAGTTCCTCGATCCGTCGGATCCGGTAGTGCACGGTGTTGACGTGGACGTGCAGCGACTCCGCCGTCCGGGCCCAGGAGCCGTCGTGCTCCAGGAACACCGCCAGCGTGCCCAGCAGCGAGACGCTGTTCTCGTCGTCGTGGGCGGCCAGCGGTGCCAGCAGCCGGGCGTGGAAGGCGGCCGTCACCTCCGGCGGGATGCCGCGCAGCAGCCCGTCCAGTGAGTCCAGTTCGGCCGCGGTGGCGAGCGGGCCGGGTGCGCCCGCGAGCACGTACCGGGCCTGTACCAGTGCCGCGCGCAGGGAGTCGGGGACGGGCGGGGCGGCCGGGCCGACGCCGATCCGCAGGGTGCGCCGGCCGGTCAGCCGGGCCTGGAGGGCGGGCCGCGCCCGGCGCAGCCGCTCGGCGACCCGTTCCACGGGGGCGGCCACCAGCGCGGCGGTCGACCCGGTGCGGTCGGTGCCCGCCGCGTACGGTGCCGCCAGCGGGTGCAGCGCCTCGGCGAGGGCGTGCGCCGCCCAGCCGGGCGGCACCTCGTCGCCCGACCGGCCGGGGTCGATCCGGGCGCCGACCGCGACCAGCGGCCCGGCGCCGTGCAGTCCGCAGGCCGCCAGCGGATCGGCGAGCCGGCCGTCGTCGGCGAGGGCGTCCAGCAGCCGTCCGGCGGCTCGGCGCCGGGTGGCCGCCGCGGCCTGGGCGCGGGCGGCGAGCGGGGCGAGTAGTTCGGCCAGCGCGTGCAGCACCGGTTCGGCGGCCGCGGTGCGCGGGTGGGCGCGCAGCCGCCACCCGTCGAAGGGGGAGCCGTCCTGCGGGCCGACCGGCAGCCCGGCGTCGCCACGGTCGGAGTCGCCGCGGTCGGAGCCGCCGCGGTCGGAGCCGCCGCGCCCAGCGAGCGGTACGGACGCGGCACTCGGCGCCACGGCGACGACGGGACGCCCGCCGGCCGTGCTGAGCGAGCAGTCCGGCAGCCCGAGGCGGCCGACCGCGTGGGCGAGCACCTCGCCCGGCCCGGCCTCCGCGCGGACCAGGTCGAGCAGTTCGCGCCGGACGGTCTCCGGAATGGCCGCGGTGTCCTGCGCCCCGGCCCGCAGATCGCCCCAGAGCCGGAGGTAGATCCGGTCGGTGACGGCCCGGAAGCTCACCCCGGCGGGCACCGCGAGCAGCGGGATGCCGTGGGTGCGGCAGGCCTCCGCCAGGCTGTCCGGGATGCTGCCGTGGGTGCCCTCGCCCGCCAGCAGTGCGGCCACGCCCGCGCTGCGCAGCGCGGTGGCGAAGCGCAGGGCGCCGGAGGTGTCGGCGGGCTGCCACCAGACCAGCCCGGTGAGCACCAGTTCGCCGGGCTGGAGGTAGCGGGCCGGGTCCTGGAGGTCGGTGGAGCTCACGCCGGTGACCGGTCGGTCGAGCAATTCGGGGGTGCTCCAGGCCAGTCGGATGGACAGGTCGTCGAGGTGCAGCAGGTCGCCGACGATCATCTCTCGCTCGCTCTCGCCCGGTGTCGGGGTGGTGCTTCACGCGCATCACCACTCGCACATGCGAGGGGCGGCGCCTTTTCCGCATCGTAAGTGCCAACGTGGCGGCCGTGAATCTTCTTGTCGAATCATCCAGTGAAGAGCCTCCGGGCTGGTGCCCGGAACCAGTCGTCCCCCCGATTGCCGAGTTGCTTCAATCGGTGCGGGGCGCGCCGGGCCGTCTCCTCCGGCGCGCCCCCGCCGTCGTCTGGCGTCTGCAAGCTGCAGGCCCCATCGTCCATCGCAATCACCGATGAAAACAGGCATTCAGCCTCGCGCCTGCGAATGGCTGAGCTCCCCCTCGGGTAACCCTCCTCCCGGGCCGCAGCGACGCGACCCGGGAGGAGGAGCACCATGACCCCCGCGAGACCCACCGTCCGGTTGCACGGACACCTGGACCGGCCCGCCGAGCTGACCGTCGACCAGTTGCGCACCCTCCCCGCGCACCGGGCCGAGGTCAGCTTCGACTGTCTGGCCGAGGGCGAGCAGCGCCACGGCTACGAAGGACCGGCACTGCTGGACGTCCTGCTCGCCGCCCGGCCCCGGATCGACTTCTCCGGCCGCAAGCAGCGGCTGCGTTTCCTGCTCGACGTGGTCGGCGCTGACGGCCACCGGGCCGTGGTCTCCTGGGCCGAGATCGATCCGGACTTCGGCGGACGCCGGATCCTGCTCGCCACCAGCATGGACGGCGCCCCGCTGGACGCCGCCGGCCCGCAGCTGGTCGTTCCCGACGACCACTGCGGCGCCCGTTACGTCAGCGGGGTCACCGCCGTCCGGCTCGGCCGCGTCTGACGCTCACCGCATCACACCACACCACATCGCGGCGCGCGGCGAGGGCGCATCCTCCCTGGTCGCGCGGGGTGCGGGCAGCGCGCTCCACGGGCCCCGACGGGGCGGCCAAACCGCTCGCCGCGGACCGCTTTCCGTGCCAACATGCCCCGTATGGGGACGATTCTGCACGGCACCCTGGTCACCCTCCGCCCGGCCACCGCGGACGACATCCCGGCGCTGGCGGCGATCCGCGCCACGCCCGAGGTGTTCGCCCGCTGGCGCGGTGGCGACGACCTGGCCGACGAGGTCGCGAGGGATCTGGACTCGCCCGACACCGAGACCTTCGCGATCGACCTGGGCGGCAAGGTGGTCGGCGCCGTCCAGTGGTACGCCAACAACGACGACGACTACCGGCACGCCGGGATGGACCTCTACCTGGACCCGTCGGTGCACGGCCTGGGCCTGGGCACCGACGCGGTGCGCACCATGGCCCGGCACCTGGTGCACGACCACCACTACCACCGGCTGGTGATCGACCCGGCCGCGGACAACGCCGCCGCGATCCGCTGCTACAGCAAGGTCGGCTTCCGTCCGGTGGGCACCATGCGCCAGTACGAGCGCGGCCCGGACGGCAGCTGGCACGACAACCTGCTGATGGACCTGCTCGCGGACGAACTGTCGGACGGCTGACGCAGGCTCATGGCCGCGCCGCCTCCCGGTGCGAGGGTGTACAGACATCTTGTCGTCCACCCGCCCCGAGCTGTACAGACATCTCATGGCCACATGATCGGTCGGAACCGATCGCCTGGCGTTCTTCCCGACGTACCGAGCGGTAGCTAGCGTTCCCCCGCCAATCCCCGGCGGCCGGTCCTCCCGGCGCCGGGCCCCACCGGATTGACGGATCCCTCCCCCAGGAGAACGCCCATGCTCTCGCGCCGCACGGCCACCGCCCTCACCTCGGCGGCCGCCGCCGCCCTGCTGCTCGGCGGCACCGGCCCGACCGCCTTCGCCACCACCACGGCGAGCCCGACCACGCTCTCCGTCTTCGCCTTCAACGTCGACCTCGGCACCGCCGTCGTCGACAGCACCCAGAACGAGCAGGCCGCTCGCCGCACCCCGGTGATCGAGCAGATCGTCCGTCAGCACAACGCGGACGTCGTCATCCTGGACGAGCAGTTCAACAACAGCTCGACCGCCGACATCAACAGCAAGCTCGCCGACCTCTACCCCTACCGCACCCCCGTGGTCGGCGGCACCTGCTCCGGCGGCGGCTGGACCGGCATCAGCGGCAACTGCTCCAACTCGTGGTTCGTCATCAACGGCGGCACGATGATCCTCTCCAAGTACCCGATCGCCGCCCAGTACGCCCACGTCTTCAGCAACTCCACCTACGGCACCTGGGACTACCACGCCAACAAGGGCGCGGCGCTGGTGCAGGTGAAGAAGAACGGCACCACGTCCTGGGTGGTCGGCACCCACCTCCAGGCCGACGAGTCGGACGCCTCCACCGACACCACCCAGTCCACCCGGCTCGGCCAGCTCGCCGAGATCCGCGCCTGGGTGGACGGGATCGTCGGCAGCAGCGCGCCGGTGCTGATCGGCGGCGACCTCAACGTCGAGTACTTCCACGGCCAGAGCCGCGGCGACTACACCGACGCGCAGAACGCGGTGAACGGCGTGCTCGGCACCCCGGCCACCGTCCCCGGCCAGAACCGCACCACCATGGACTGCGCCGTCTCCTCCTGGTGCCAGTACATGTCGGGCGTCGAGACCTTCCCGAAGGACTACCGGGACGACCTCGACTACATCGGCTACCTCAACGCCCCGGGCCGACCGGTGCCGGCCGGGATGTCCGACGTCAAGGTCGACTTCGACCCGCAGGCCGGCTGGGCGCCGGGGCAGCTGGACACCAACGCGCCCAGCGACCACTACCCGGTCGAGGCCACCTTCCAGCTGAACTGACCGCTCAACCCCGGCCGTTCGACCTCAGGTCGAGCGGCCCGGGGAGGGGCAGCCGCAGGAGCGCCGCACCACCAGCTCGGCCGGGAAGGTCCTGGCCCCGGCGGCGCGGCGCTCCGCCCCGCCGAGGACGAGGTCCACCGCGGCCCGGGCCATCGCGTCCTGCCCGGTGGTGACGGTGGTCAGCGCCGGCCCGGCGATCACCGCCTCGGCGATGTCGTCGAAGCCGGCCACCGCGAGGTCCTCCGGAACCCGCAGGCCGAGATCGTCGGCGGCCCGCAGCAGGCCGATCGCCTGGTCGTCCGTCGCGCAGAACACGGCGGACGGCCGGTCCGGCCGGGCCAGCAGGGCGAGCGCCTCGGCGTGCGCGCGGACCCGGTCGAAGGGAGCCGGGGTGAGCCGCCCCTCGGCCGACACCCCGGCGTCGGCCAGCGCCGCGGCCCAGCCGGCCGTCCGCCCGGTGACCGGGTCGAGCGGGCTGAGCGCCAGGGTGCCGCCGAAGCAGTGCACCTCGGCGTGGCCGTGGTCGAGCAGGTGGCGGACCACCTCGCGGGCGCCGCCCTCGTCGTCCGCCACCACGGCCACACCGCCGACGGTCTCCGTACGGTGGTGCAGCAGCACGACCGGGGTGCCGTCGGCCGAGTCGAAACCGGTCAGCCCGGGAGTGGCCGGGTCCTGAGTGACCAGGATCAGACCGTCCACCTGCATGCCGAGGAAGGCGCGGATGTAGTGCGCCTCGCGCTCGTCGGCGTAGTCGGAGTTGCCGATCAGCAGCAGCCGGCCGTGCTCGGTGGCGGCCTGCTCGACGGCGTGGGCGAGCCCGGCGAAGAAGGGCTGGCGGGCGTCCGGGACGACCATGCCGAGCAGGTCGGTCCGCCGCCGGGCCATCGCCTGGGCGACCCGGTTGGGGCGGTAGCCGAGTTCCTCGACCGCGGCGAGCACCCGGGCCCGGGTGGCCGGTGCCACCGGCCGGGGCCCGTCGTTGATCACATAACTCACGACCGCGGTCGACGTCCCCGCCGCCCGCGCCACATCGTCCCGTGTCACCCTCGCCATGACCGTTGAGCCTACACAGCCCCTCCGACCAGCGGATTTCCCGCGCCCCGGGGAAGCCTCCGATCGGCCGTGAGCGCGTGCGGCGCGGACCTGACGACGGTCGTGCTGCGCAGCGCCCGGGCGCACACCGGCCGACGCCCTACCCTTCGTCCGTGTCGCTCTCCGGCACGATCACGGTGAGCGAGGTCCGCTGGAGCACGAAGCCCATCGCCTCGTACACCCGGCGGGCCGGATTGCCCTCGGAGACGGCCAGGTGCACCTCGGCCAGCCCGCGGCCGGCGGCGTCCGCGATCGCCCGGCGCAGCAGGTCGGCGCCGAGGCCGGGGTAGCCGAGCCGGGGGTGGCGGAACACCTCGGCGACCCACGGCAGACCACCCCGGTCGGTGAGCACGGCCGCGGCGACAACCCGGTCCTCGGCGTCCACCGCGAGCGCGCTGGAGGGCAGCACGGGGCCGATGTCCGCTCCGGCGAGCAGCGGACCGATCCTCTCGGCGAGCGCCTGGGCGTCGTCCCCGGGGAAGCGGTCCACATGGCCGGGGTGGAAGGCGGCCCGCCAGGATTCCAGCAGCTCCTCGGGCCCGCGGTCGCAGGGCACCGCCCGCAGGCCCTCGCGCAGCGGCGCTCCGGCCCAGCCGGCGGGCGGGGGATCGGCCCGCAGGTCACGCCGGAAGGCGTGGGCGTGCCGCAGCGGCCGGGCGCCCCGCTCCAGCAGTCGCCGCCCGAGCTCGGGGCCGGCGGAGACCACCCACCCGGGCAGCTCGGCGCGGACGAACTCCGCCGCGCCCGCCGCGTCCAGCGAGTCGTCCAGGACCTCCAGCAGGTCGGCCCAGGGCCGTCCCGCCCGCTCGCCGGGCCGGTAGCGCACCACCGGTGTGCCCCCGCCGTTCCGCCTGACCACCCGGTCCGCTCCGGTCACGGCCCCACCCCACCTCACGAGACGTCCTTCGGCGGCTCATGCTCACCGGGCCGGAGCGTCCCGGCAACAGGTTTTCGACCGGCGGGTCCTCCGACCGCAGCGCCCGGCGACCCTGCGGCTGAGCGCCCAGCCGATCGGCGCTCAGCCCACCACCGCGGCGCGGACGCAGAGCACGTCCGGCAGGTGGGAGATCAGCAGCGACCAGCTCTCGCCCTCGTCCCGGCTGCCGTAGACCTCCCCGGTCCGGTTGCCGAAGTAGATCCCGGCCGGTTCGGCGTCGTCGGTGCGCAGGGCGTCGCGCAGCACGATGCCGTAGTGGTCCTCGCCGGGCAGCCCGTCGGCGAGCTGCTGCCAGCTGCTGCCGCCGTCGGTGGTGCGGAAGACCCGGCAGCGGCGGCCGGGCGGGATCCGGTCGTCGGCGCCGCCGAGCGGGAAGAGGTAGGCGGTGTCGGCGCGGCGCGGGTGGGCGGCGACGGCGAAGCCGAACTCGGCGGGCAGTCCGTCGGTGATGGAGCGCCAGCTGCCGCCCCAGTCGTCGCTGCGGTAGACGCCGCCGTGGTTCTGCAGGTAGAGCCGGTCCTGATGGACCGGGTCCGGGGCGATCTTGTGGACGCACTGGCCGAACTCGGGGTACTGGCCGTCCGGGGGCAGGAACTCGGCGCGCAGGCCGGTGTTGGACGGCTCCCAGCTGTCGCCGCCGTCCTTGCTGCGGTAGACGCCGCCGCTGGAGACGGCGACCAGCAGCCGCTGGGGGTCACGGGGGTCGGTCACGATGGTGTGCAGGCCCTGGCCGCCGTAGCCGGCGCCCCATGCCGCCCGCTGGGGGTGCTCCCAGAGCGACCGGACCAGGGCGAAGGTCTCACCGCCGTCGGTGGAGCGGAACAGCGCGGCCGGCTCGGTGCCGGCGTACACCACCCCGGGGGCCTCCGGCCCGGCGGGCTGGAGCTGCCAGACCCGGGTGAGCGAGGCGCCGGTGGACTCGGGGAAGCGGATCGCCGGCCGCGGCGGCTCATACCAGCCGGTGCCGAGGTCGTCGGAGCGCCAGACGGAGGGCCCCCAGTGGCTGCTGTCGGCGCCGACCAGAAGTCTGGTCCGGCCCCCGCGGCGGTCGATCGAGACGGAGTAGATCGCGTTCATCGGGAAGTGCGGCCCGCTGAACTCCCAGTCCAGCCGGTCGCGGCTGCGGCCGAGAAAGAGGCCCTTCTCGGTTCCGACGGCCAACAGCACCTCGGTCATGCCTCACACCACCTGGTCACGAGCACGGCCCCCCGGGACGCCCCCCGACTGCCAGTGTCCCGCCGTCCGCCGGAGGTCACATCTCGCCGCGCCGCTCACCCGGGTGGCGGATCACCCCCGGCAGCCCTCCAGCAGCCGCAGCCACACCTCGCTGATCGTCGGGTACGCGGGGACGGCGTGCCAGAGCCGGTCGATCGGCACCTCGCCGACCACCGCGACGGTGGCCGAGTGGAGCAGTTCGGCGACGGCGGGCCCGACCAGGCAGGCGCCGACGATCACTTCGCGGTCCAGGTCGTAGACGACCCGGGCGCGGCCGCGGTAGCCGTCGGCGTACAGCGAGGCGCCGGCGACGGCCCCGAGGTCGTGGTCGACGGACTTGACCCGCAGCCCGAGCCGTTCGGCCGCCTCCAGGGTCAGGCCGACGGCCGCGACCTCCGGTTGCGTGAACACGACCTGCGGCGCGCCCGCCAGGTCGGCCGACGCAGAGTGCGCGCCCCAGCGCGAGGTGTCCAGCGGGCGCCCCTGGGCGCGGGCCACGATCGCCGCGCCCGTGATCCGGGCCTGGTACTTGCCCTGGTGGGTGAGGAGCGCCCGGTGGTTGACGTCCCCGGCGGCGTAGAGCCACTCGCCGTCCACCCCGAGCACCGTGCAGCTGTCGTCCACGTCCAGCCAGTCGCCCGGCCGCAGCCCGACCTGCTCCAGCCCGACGTCGGCGGTGCGCGGGGCCCGTCCGGTCGCGTACAGCACCTCGTCGACGGTCAGCCGCCCGCCGTCGGCGAGCGTCAGCACGACGGGCCCGGCGGCCCCGCTGCGCTCCAGCGCGGCGACCTCGGTGCCGAAGCGGAGGTCCACCCCCGCCTCCCGCAGGCCGTCGGCGACCAGCTCGCCCGCGAAGGGCTCCGTCCGCGGGAGCAGCGCGTCGCCGCGCACCAGGAGGACGACCTCGGCGCCGAGCGCCCGCCAGGCGGTGGCCATCTCCACCCCGACCACCCCGCCGCCGACCACCGCGAGCCGCCCGGGGACGGTCGACGAGCCGGTCGCCTCCCGGTTGGTCCACGGGTGCGCCTCGGCCAGCCCGGGCACCCCGGAGGGGAGCACCGGCCGGCTGCCGGTGCACACGGCGACGGCGTGCCGGGCGGTGAGCACCCGCTCGCTGCCGTCCTCCGCCTCCACGGCGACGGTCCGCACCCCCGCCAGCCGGCCGTGGCCGCGGACCAGCTCGATGCCGGTGTCCCGCAGCCACTGCACCTGGCCGTCGTCCTTCCAGTTCGAGGTGAAGGAGTCCCGCCGGGCCAGCACCGCGGCGGCGTCCAGCCGCCCGCCGCCGACCGCCTCGCGGGCACCGCCCACCGACCGGGCGTCACTCAGCGCGGCGGCCGGGCGCAGCAGCGCCTTGCTCGGCATGCAGGCCCAGTACGAGCACTCGCCACCGACCAGCTCGGCTTCCACGATCACCGTGCGCAGCCCGGCCGCGGCGGTCCGGTCGGCCACGTTCTCGCCGGTCGGGCCGGCGCCCACCACGATGACGTCGTACTCCTCGGCGGTGCTGCTGGTCATGTGTCCCGTCCTCCATCGTCTCGCGATCGTCGCGCGTCGTTTCACCGGCCACCCGGGCACGGGCAGGCTATGCGGCCGTCCGTGCCCCCTACCCGGCACCCCTACCCGGGCGTGGCGTGGGGCCATCCTGCGACGCGGCGGCGTGTTCGCGCGGGCGAACACGCGGACGGGATCAGATTGCCGCCAGCTCCGCCAGCAGCGCCGCCGTGTCGGCCGGGCGGGAGAACATCGGCCAGTGGCCGGTGGGCAGTTCGCGCAGCTCCCAGTTCGGCCCGTCCATGCCGGCGAACCACGGGTGGCCGGCCGCGATCATCGCCCGCACCCGCTCGAGCGGGAAGGAGCAGGTGACCAGCGCCTGCGGCAGCGCGGCCCCGGCGCCGGTCAGCCGCAGCGCGTCCCGGTACGCGCCGACCGGGTGCGGGGTCAACCGGGCGCCGATCCGGGCCAACGCGGCCTCGTCCAGGCCCTCCGGGCTGGAGCCGTGGGCGGCCATGAACTCCCAGGACGGCATCGGGAGGCGGCCGTCGACCACCGCGGCGTCGGCGACCTCCCGGAAGTCGGGCTGCCACAGGTCGTAGACCGAGGCGCCGTCGGCCAGCGGGCCGCTGTCCAGGTAGACCACCCGCCGGATCCGCTCCGGCATCCGGTCCGCGACGCCGCCCACCGGGGCACAGGCACCGCTGTGGGCGACCAGCAGGACCTCCCAGAGGTCCTCGCGCACCAGCAGGTCGGCCAGGTCGGCGATGTGGTCCTCCAGCCCCAAGTCGCCCTTCTCACCGGCCCGTTCGGCCAGGCCGGGCAGAGTCACCGGGAAGACCTGGTGCCCGGCCGCGCGCAACGGCCCGGCCACGCCGTCCCAGGCCCAGGCGCCGAGCCAGAACCCGGGAACCAGTACGAACGTGCTCATGATGGATCGCTCCTTCGTCGGTGGGACCGCCGTCACCGCCGACTCTAGGATCGAATCCGGACGGATCCGACCCGGATATCGCGGGATGTCGCGGGATGCCGCGGGAGGCGGACCCGAAGTCCCGGGAGAAAGGAGCGCCTCCGGTGGAACACCCGGTCAGCCGCGTGCTCGCCCTGTTGGAACTGCTCCAGGACCGCCCCGGTCTGACCGGCGCCGAACTGGCCGCCCGACTCGACGTGGACGAGCGCACCGTCCGCCGCTACGTCTCGCGCCTGGCCGAACTCGGCATCCCGGTCCGCTCCGAGCGCGGTCGCCACGGCGGCTACCGCCTGCTCCCCGGCTACCGGCTCCCGCCCCTGATGCTCAGCCCCGACGAGGCCGCCTCGGTGGTCCTCGGCCTGCTGGCCGGCCGCAGTTCTGGCCTGTCGGTGGGCGAGCGGGCCGCCGAGACGGCGCTCGCCAAGATCCAGCGGGTGCTGCCCCCGCCGCTGCGCGAGCGGATCACGGCCGTCGAACAGACCCTCGGCCTGACCGCCGCGCCGACCGCGGGTCCGAGCCCGGCCGCCGCCGCGCTGTTCGCGCTGGCCGAGGCGGCCCGCCGCCGACGCCGGGTGCGGCTGGCCTACCGGGACCGCGAGGACAGGCCCAGCGAGCGCGAGTTCGACCCGTACGGCCTGGTCTTCCACTCCGGCCGCTGGTACACCACCGGGCTCGACCACCGCAGCGGCGAGCCGCGGACCTTCCGGCTGGACCGGATCGAGCGCGTCGAGCAGGGCGGCACCGGCTTCGAACCGCCCGAGGACGTCGACCCGGTGCAGCGGGTGGTGGAGTCACTGGCCGGAGTGCCCTGGCGGTACCGGGTGGAGGTCGAGCTGGGCACCACGCTCGCCGAGGCCCGCCGCCGGCTGCCGCCCGTCGTCGGCACGCTCACCGAGCTCGCCGAGGACCGGGTGCTGCTGCGGGCCCGGGCCCAGAGCCTGGAGGGCGCCGCGATCATGCTGGCCGGCACCGGTTGGCCGTTCACCGTCCGCGAGCCCGCCGAGCTGCGGGCGGAGGTGCGGACGCTCGCGGCCCGGCTCGCCGCCTGGGGCGCGGAGAGCGGACCGCCGGCATGACGGGGCCCGGGGAACGGCGGACGCTCCCCGGGCCCTCGCAGGCGGTGGGCGTCAGACCTGGCCGTCGGCCGCCTGCTCCTCCGCCACCTTGCGCTTCACCTCGGCCATGTCCAGGTTGCGGGCCTGGCCGATCAGGTCCTCGAACACCGCCTCGGGCAGCGCGCCGGGCTGCGAGAAGACGAGCACGCCCTCGCGGATGATCGCCAGCGTCGGGATCGACTGGATGTCGAACGCGGCGGCCAGCTCCTGCTGCGCCTCGGTGTCCACCTTGGCGAACACCAGGTCGGGGTGGCGCTCGGCGGCCTTCTCGTACACCGGGGCGAACTGGCGGCAGGGCCCGCACCAGGAGGCCCAGAAGTCGATGAAGACGAAGTCCTTGCCCTCCGGACCGGGGACGATGTCGTCGAAGTTCTCCTTGGTCAGCTCGACCATGTTGCTCATCTCGCGAATCCTTCCCTTCCAAGCCGGCGGTACGGACCATCTGCCGCCCACAACGGTGATCCACGACGGGGTATTCCGGGGCTTCTGGGTCGGTGAGCCCTGATGGGCGTCGACGAGCCCTGCCGAGCCCGGACGAGCGCTGATGAGCACTGATGCGCATTGACGGGCGTTGAGCACCCGGCCACCACCGACCGTACAGAAGGGTGTCCAGTCCGTGCACCGATCCGGGAGGCATCCCATGCGCAGCACACCCCGCACCCGCCGGGCCGCCGTGCTGGCCGCCTCCGGCCTCGCCGTGGCCGCGCTGGTCGCCGGCTGCGGGTCATCAGGGTCCGGCACGTCGAGCAAGCCCAGCACGCCGAGCACGTCCGCCGGCTCGGGCGCACCGGCGGCCGCGACGCTGCAGAGCACTCACGACCCCACGCTCGGCACGATCGTCACCGACGGCGCCGGCTTCACGCTCTACCGCTTCGACCAGGACGCGAGCAACCCCTCGGAGTCCCACTGCAACGGTGGCTGCGCCACCGTCTGGCCGCCCGAGCACGCCGCCGGCAACGTCGCAGTGAAGGGCATCGACAGCAAGCTGGTCGGCACCGTGACCCGCTCCGACGGCAGCAAGCAGATCACCCTCAACGGCTGGCCGGTCTACCGCTACTCGCCCGACACCAAGCCCGGCGACACCAAAGGCCAGGGCGTGGGCGGCACCTGGTTCGCGGTGACCCCCACCGGCGGCAAGGCGATGGCCGGCGGCAGCGGGACGCCCGGCTCCCCGGCGCCGGCCAAGCCCACCCCGGCGCCCAGCGCACCGGGCTACTGACCGAGGGCCGCTGACCGATGCCGACCACCGCCCTCGACCGGGAGGCCCGGGTGCGCAACGATGAAGTGGTGACCGAGGAGCGCCCCGCCGGCGGCCCCGCCGCCCACGGCACCGGCGCCGCGGACGAGGAGCTGATGCGGGCCCTGTACCGCGAGCACGCCGGACCGCTCTTCGGCTTTGTGCTCCACCTGGTCGCGGGGGACCGCCAGCGCGCCGAGGACATCGTCCAGGAGACGCTGGTGCGCGCCTGGCGCAACATCCACCGGCTCGACCCGCAGGTCGGCTCGCTGCGGCCGTGGCTGGTCACCGTCGCGCGCCGGATCGTCATCGACGACCACCGCAGCGCCCGTGCCCGACCGCGCGAGGTGGACGTGGCGGCGCTGGAGCAGCTGCCCGCCGAGGACGAGATCGACCGGGCGCTGCGGATGATGAGCGTCGCCGACGCGCTCGGCGCCCTCTCACCCGCACACCGCGAGATCATCGTCGAGACCTACCTGAAGGGCCGCACCGCCAACGAGGCGGCCGCCGAACTCGGCATCCCGGCCGGCACCGTACGGTCCCGGGTGTACTACGCACTGCGCTCGCTCAGGCTCGCGCTGGAGGAACGGGGAGTGACATCGTGACCAAGCCCCCCGACGCCGGCCCCGGCGTGCCCGACGGCGCCGAGCACGTCCACATCGGCGCGTACGTCCTCGGCCTGCTGCAGCCCGCCGAGCGAGCAACCTTCGAACGGCATCTGGCCGACTGCCCGCAGTGCGCCGAGCAGCTGGAGGAACTCGGCGTCCTGGAGCCGATGTTGGCCGAGTACGCCGAGTCGGTCAGGGCCGCCGGCCTGGACCCGTCCGAGCCCGCCCCGCGCCCGGACGGGCGGCTCCTGGACCGGCTGGTCGCCGAGGTCACGACCGTCCGGCGGCGCGGCCGGGTGCGCCGGCTGGTGCTCACCCTGGCCGCCACCGCGATGGTCGCGGCCGGCCCGGCCGTGACCGCGGCGGTGCTCACCGCCGACACCGTGCCCGCGGTGGTCGCCGTCGCCGAGCAGTTCAGTGCCACCGACCCGAGCACCGGCGCCAAGGCCACCGTCGGCCTGGACGGAAAGACCTGGGGCAGCCAGATCAGTCTGCAACTGTCCGGCGTCCAGGGCCCGTTGACTTGCAACCTGGTCGCGGTCTCGCACACCGGCGAGCACCAGACGGTGACCACCTGGAGCGTCCCGGCGGCCGGCTATGGGCGCGACCCGGACGACCAGGCCGCGGTGCACACCACCGGCGGCGCGGCCCTCCAGCCGGGCGACATCGACCACTTCGAGGTCCGGGTCCAGAACACCGGCGCCCTGCTGGTCACCGTCCCCGCCCACAAGGCCTGACGCACAAGGCCTGACGCACAAGGCCTGGCGCACAAGGCCTGGCGCACAAGGCCTGGCGCACAAGGCCTGGCGCGCGGGCTCGGCGTTCCGGAACCGGCCTGGCGGCGTTCCGGCCGGCCGTTTCACGCCGCGTCCGCCGCGATCGCGGCCAGCACCCGCCCGCAGCGCCGGGCGAAGGCGTGCTGGAGGAGCGGGAACAGCGGCCCGGCCAGCCGGGCCCACCAGGCGACCGGTCGGCTGAACGCCGTGACGCTGAACCAGACCTCCCCGTCCGGCGCGAGCTCGACCAGGAAGGTCTCCTCGCCCCGGCCCAGGTGGCCGTGCCTGGTCCCGTACGTGAACCCGTACCGGTCCGGGCCGGTGACGGCGGCCAGCACCCGGTTCGGCGCGCTCGCCCGCAGCGGCCCGACGCCGATCCCGCAGCGCACGGCGACGCCCGCGGCCGCCTCCTCGGCCTCCGCCTCGATCCGCACGCCGGCCAGCCGGTGCATCCGCCAGCCGAGCAGCGCGGCCCCGGCGACCTCCAGCGCCGCGCGACCGTGGCCGATCCGGGCCCGGTGCCGCAGGTGGCGGTATCCGGAGGGCAGTTCGCCGGTTCGGCTGGCGCCCCGCTCGGGGTAGCTGTAGTCGTCGCCGTGGTCGTTCATCGGTGGTCCTCCGGGAGGGCGGTGATCCGGCGCCAGGCGAGGAGCGCGCAGAGGGCGAAGCCGAGCGCGTTGCCGAGGCCGTGGGTGGCGGCCATCCAGGCCAGGGTGGGGTGGGGGAGTCCGGCGGCGCGGCCCAGGGCCCACCACAGGGCGAGCAGCATGGTGAGCGCCAGGACGGCCGAGGACGCGGCCAGCAGCCGGGCGGTGGCCGCGTTCCCGCCGCGCGGGCGGAGTTCGCGCCAGCTGACCAGGCCGACCAGCCACATCCCGGTGGTCAGCACGACCGCTCCGGCGAACTGCCACCAGTTGCCGAGGAAGTACCCGGCCAGGACCAGCAGGGTGCCCGCCGGCACGCTCAGCGCCGCGCAGCGGGCCGCCCGGGAGGCCGGGGCGGCCCGGCAGACCAGCCCGGCGACGAGCGCGGCGGTGAACCCGGCGTAGTGGAAGTGCGGGACGGTCAGCGCCAGGATGTGCGGCTCGAAGCCGAAGAGCGGGTAGCCGGAGCGTTCGGCGACCAGGGCGACCCCGGCCACGGAGGGCGCGGTGAGCGCGGTGAGCACCGCGATCTCGGCGGGGGCGAGCGAGCGGGTGCGGGCCAGTCGCAGCGGCGCGTGCAGGGCCACGGCCAGGGTTCCGAGCGCGTAGAGGACGGCCGGGCCGGTGGCGGCTCCGCGCGGCAGCCAGAGCGAAAGTGCCCCGGGGACGGCGGCGAGCGGCCAGAGGCGGCGGATCCGGGCGAGTCCGGGTTCGTCGATCAGCGCGAGGCCGAGCGGCAGGACGGCTCCCATGCCGAGCAGGACCACCAGGTCCACCAGTTCGGTCGTGCCCTTGCCCATGGCGGGCACCCCCCTCTTGAACGCGTTCAAATGAAGCTCGCGGCTGACTCTACGCTGCCGAGTTGAACGCGTTCAACCTCGCCTCCGCCCCGGCTGCCCTGGTGAACACGCCGGGCGCGGCGCACTCTGGAGGAGTACCGATGGAGGTGATCCGCCATGCAGACTCTGGTCGGTTGGCACATCGACATGGAGTTCCGGGAGGACGGCGCCCGTACGACCGCCGCCGCCCTGCTCCGGCTCGGCGACGGGACCGAACTGCGGGCCCACGGTTACAGCAGCCGCCACCCCTCCGACCCGGAACAGCTGAGGGTCGGCGAGGAGATCGCGGGTGCCCGTGCGCTCAACGACCTCGCCTCGCAACTGCTCACCAAGGCCCACGGCGAGATCCAGGAGGTCAGCCCGGTCCCGACCCACCCGCTGACGTGACCGCCCCGCGCCCGGACGGCGACCACGCCGACCGCAGGTCCCAGCGTCCGCGCATCCCGCTGATCTGCCCGCGCTGCGGGCACGAGCAGCGGGTCGTCCCGGGCGGCCCGAAGCGGGCGGTCAAGGTCGTGCACGCGGGGACGGGCCGGGAGGCCTGCGAACCGGAGGACCTGGCCAAGGCCCCGGACGACGGGATCTGAGCTCGGCCGGACACAGGGCCCCGGCGGTCTGGGGCCGAGCTCCGGCCGTCAGTTGGCGCAGTACGTCGTCGGCGGCCGCCACTCCGGCCCGACCAGCCGCTGCTCCAGCTCGTTCAGCGTGATCCGGATCCCGACCGTCCCCTCCAGCCCGACCCGGAACCGGCTGCGGGCCAGCGTGATCAGCGCCGTCAGGCCGTACTTGTTGATCAGCGAGGTGCGGTAGCGCGCCGTCGCCTCGGGATCGCAGAGCCGGGCCCGGGCCGGGAGCCGGCGACCGGTCGGGCGCCCGTGGGCGTCGCACGGGCTGATCAGCACCCGGGGGTGGCGCCGGATCCGCTCGGCCTCGCGGGAGTGGGCGGGGGCCCAGACGCCGAGCGCGGCGCCGTCGGACACGACCCAGAGCTGTGAGTCGATCCGGCTTCCGTCATCGCCGAAGGTCGTCAGCAGGAGGTACTTGCTGTCGGCGAGCTGGTCGGTTCGATCGTGCACGGTGTCCTCCCTCGGCGTGGGGGCGGGTCAGTGCTCGTGACCCTCGGTGATCGCGCGGTACTCCTCGGCGGTGGGCTTGGGGATCCGCGCGTGCTCGCCGTGGAGCCCGCGGGACAGCCTCGTCCGGGTGCGGGTGAGCGCGCCCGCCGGGTGGGCCACTCCATTCTCGTCCCGCGCGGGCGGCAGTTCGAGGGGGCGGGGCTGCTCGTGTGCCGTGAGCCGGTGCAGTTCGGCGGGCGTGAGCCGGGCGTGCACCTCGGTGAACTCCCCGTGCGGCAGCCGCTTGACGATGCCGGTCTCCCGGCCGTGCAGCACCTTGTCGCGGTCCCGCCGCTGCAGCCCGAGGCACCACCGCTTGGTGACCACGAACACGGCGACCGGCACGACGAAGAACCCGGCCCGCACGGCGTAGGTGATCGCGTTGAGCGACAGGTGCAGATGAGTGGCGATCAGGTCGTTGCCCCCGCCCGCGAGCATCACCAGGTAGATGCTGATCCAGGCCGCGCCGAGGGCGGTGCGCACCGGCGCGTTGCGCGGCCGGTCGAGCAGGTGGTGCTCCCGTCCGTCGTCCGTCACCCAGGCCTCGACGAACGGGTAGGCCGCGATCGCGCCGAGGACCAGCGGGAACATCGCGAACGGGATCAGTATCCCGAGGTTGAGGGTGTGCCCCCACAGCCCGACCTCCCAGCCCGGCATGACGCGGATCAGGCCCTCGGCGAAGCCCATGTACCAGTCGGGCTGGGCGTCGGTGGACACCTGGTCGGGCCGGTACGGGCCGTAGGCCCAGATCGGGTTGATCGTGGCGATCGCCGCCATCAGTGCGACGGCCCCGAACACCAGGAAGAAGAAGCCACCGGCCTTGGCCAGGTAGACCGGCATCAGCGGCATGCCGACGACGTTCTTCTCGGTCTTGCCCGGGCCCGCCCACTGGGTGTGCTTGTGGTAGAAGACCAGGATCAGGTGCGCCACCAGCAGGCCGAGCATGATGCCCGGGATCAGCAGCACGTGGATGGTGAAGAACCGCGGCACGATGTCGTGGCCGGGGAACTCGCCCCCGAACAGGAACATCTGGAGGTAGGTGCCGACCAGCGGGACCGCGAGGATCGCGCCTTCCATGAAGCGGATACCGGTACCCGACAGCAGGTCGTCCGGCAGCGAGTAGCCGAAGAAGCCGTCGAACATGCCCAGGACCAGCAGCAGGAAGCCGAAGACCCAGTTGATCTCACGCGGCTTGCGGAACGCGCCGGTGAAGAACACGCGCATCATGTGGACGAGCATCGCGGCCACGAAGACCAGGGCGGCCCAGTGGTGGATCTGACGGATCAGCAGACCGCCGCGCACCTCGAAGCTGATGTCCACCGTGGAGGCGTAGGCCTCCGACATCCCGATGCCCTTGAGCGGCACGTACGAGCCGCTGTAGACCACCTCGCCCATGCTCGGCTTGAAGAACAGAGTCAGCCAGACGCCGGTCAGGATGATGATCATGAAGGTGTAGAGGCAGATCTCACCCAGCATGAAGGACCAGTGGTCCGGAAAAACCTTCCGCAGGTTCGCCCTGGCCAGGGTGTAGATCCCCAGCCGGCCGTCCGCCCAGTCGGCGGCCCGCCGCCCCCGCCCTGATTCCTGATTCCGGGTCATGTGTATGCACCTCAGTCCGAAGGAAGCGGGGAGTTGTCCCCGATTCGCACTGAGGCCACCATAATCGGGGAGTGATCCCCGTTTCTACTGGGGGTGGCTCCGGACGTGCGAGCGGCCCGCCCGGTGTCGTGGAGGACACCGGACGGGCCGCGTACGCACCCGAGTCGCCCGGGACGGGCGGTACCCCGAGAGGGTCAGTGCACCAGCACCGGCACCTCGTCGCTCTTCGCCGCGCCCGCACCGGAGCCCGCACCCACGCCGGGCCGGCCGGCGTTGATGAAGGTGAAGGCGACCGCGCCGGCCGCCACCAGGATCCCGAAGGACACCCAGATCGCGGTCGAGAAGCCGTGCACCATGCCCTGGAACTGCAGGGCCTTGGCGGCTGCCGGCGAACCGGCCGCGGCGGCGGTGGCGTGCGAGGCGAGCCAGCTGGTGGTGGCGCTGGCCGCGATGGTGTTCAGCAGCGCGGTGCCGATCGCGCCGCCGACCTGCTGTGAGGTGTTGACCATGGCGGAGGCCACGCCCGCGTCGCGCGGCTGGACGCCGTGCGTGGCGAGGCTCATGGCCGGCATGAAGGCGGTGCCCATGCCGAGGCCCATCAGGACCAGACCGGGCAGGATCAGCGCCGGGTAGGAAGTGTCCAGGCCGATGTGGGTCAGCAGGAACATGCCGACCGAGGCGGTCAGGAAGCCGGGCGCCATCAGGTAGCGCGCCGGGACGCGGGTCATCAGCCGGGCGCCGATCTGGGTCGAGCCGGTGATCATGCCCGCCACCATCGGCAGGAAGGCCACGCCGGTGAGCACCGGGCTGTAGCCCAGCACGATCTGCAGGTAGTAGGTCAGGAAGAGGAACAGGCCGAACATGCCGATCACGGCCATGCCCAGCGACATGTACACCCCACCGCGGTTGCGGTCGAGCACCACGCGCAGCGGCAGCAGCGGGGCCTTGACCTTGCGCTCCACCAGCACGAAGGCGGACAGCAGCACGGCGGCCGCGGCGAACAGACCCAGCGTGCTGCCGGCCGTCCAGCCGTGCGACTCGGCGCGGGTGAAGCCGTAGACCAGCGAGACCAGGCCGGTGGTCACCAGCAGCACGCCGGGCATGTCGAGCCGGTTGCGGTTGCGGCCCTCCGCGGGCTCGCGGATCACCATGACGGCGCCGGCGGCGGCCACGATGGCGAACGGGATGTTGACGAAGAAGGTCCAGCGCCAGTTCATGTACTCGGTCAGCAGGCCGCCGAGGATCAGACCGATGGCGCCACCGCCACCGGCGATCGCACCGTAGATGCCGAAGGCCTTGGCGCGCTCCTTGGCCTCGGTGAAGGTCACCGCGAGCAGCGAGAGGGCGGCGGGCGCCAGCAGCGCGCCGAACACGCCCTGGAGGGCACGGGCCCCGAGAAGCATCGCGGTGTTGGCCGCGGCGCCGCCGAGCGCGGAGGCGAGGGCGAAGCCGGTCAGGCCGACCACGAAGGTCCGCTTGCGGCCCCAGAGGTCCGCGATCCGGCCGCCGAACAGCAGCAGGCCGCCGAAGGCCAGCGCGTAGGCGGTGATCACCCACTGGCGGTTGCCGTCGGTTATGCCCAGGTCCTTCTGGGCGGAGGGCAGGGCGATGTTCACGATGGTGGCGTCGAGGACGACCATCAGCTGGGCGAGGCCGATGAAGATCAGCGCCTTCCAGCGCCGGGGATCGGGCAGCGTCGCCGGGCGGGCGTCGGTTTGAGACATGGGGGTACTCACTTCACGGTGCGTGGCGTGCGAGAACGGTCGACGGGCCGTACGGGAACGGCTCGTCGCCGTACGGATCGGGTACGGCTGCGGGCGCGCCGGGGCGTCCGCGGGCGGCGCCGGTCAGCGGCGCGGCGGCAGGGTGCCGGTGGGTCGGATCAGTGGGGTCGGTCCGGGTGGAAGGTCAGGCCTGGGGTCGGAAGTCCTCGAAGGTCGCGGGGCGGCCCGGCAGGACGGAACGGGCCGGTGCCCGCAGACCGTCCAGGAAGAGCTGCAGGTGCCGGTGGACGAATTCGTCGAGCAGCCCGCAGGAGGCGCCCGGCAGCGGCCGGGTCAGCTGGCTCATCGCGATGAACAGGTCCCCGTGGTCCACGTCGGACCGCAGTTCGCCCGCGGCCCGGGCGCGCTCCATCAGACCGCTCACGGCGGTCCGCAGGCGTTCCCGGATCTCGGTCAGTTCAGGGTCGTAGGGGTCGATGGTGCTGGTGAAGACGGCGCAGAGCCCGCCGACCTTCTCCGCGACGGTCGCGTGCGCGAACCGTTGCAGAGCGTCGAACGGACCGCCGCCCACGCCCGCGTCCGCCTCGGCCGTCGCCGTCTCGGCGAGGGCCAGGATGCGGTTCTTGACGAGCAGCGCCACCTCGCGGATCAGCGCCACCCGGTCCGGGAAGTTCCGGTACAGCGTGGCATTGCCGACCCCCGCCCGCTTCGCGATCTCGTCCAGCGGCACATCGGCGCCGTGCTCGACGAAGGCGTCCCGGGCCGCCAGCACGATCCGCTCCCGGTTCCGGCTCGCGTCCGCGCGCAACTTCGGCGCACGCACACTCCCCGTGGTTCGGGCCGACTCGGCGGCGACGGTGGTCATGGCGACTGCTCCTCCAGAATACCGGGGAAATTCTCCCCGCTTCGGCCAACGTACTCGGAAACGGGGAATCTGTCCCCGCTATTTCCGGGCATCATGTGACCTGCGTCACATCAGGGTGTCGGCGCGGGTGGTCGACTATCGTCGGAGCCAGGCAACCCGTAACCACTCGCCGGCCGGCTCGTTCCCCCGGAGGGTGCTCAGGCGAAGGGGGAAGGCCCGTGACTGCGATCTCCGACCGCCCGCAGATGCTGCCCGAGGAGTTCGAGGAACTCGCTCGTCACCTGGCCGCAACCGCCGAGGGCATCCGTCCGGAGTTCATCAACGGGAAGCTGGGGGTCAAGCCCGTGCCGGACGGCGATCACGGTCGCATCATCCAGTGGCTCCTGAGGATCTGCATCCAGGCCCGGCCTGAGCTGTACCTCCACGATCAAGGACTGAAGGTGCAGGGCTATCGAGGCGGGTTCGCTCGCCCGGACGGCACACTGGCCGACGCGGACGCCTTCGTGGGGCAGGGTGACTGGGCTTCGAGCGAACAGGTGCTCATGGTCGCGGAGGTCACGTCGTTCGACTCCGACACCGACCGGCGCGACCGCGTGGAGAAGCCCCGTGCCTATGCCGAGACCGGCATCCCCGTCTACCTGCTGATCGACCGGGACTCCGCCGAGGTGGTCGTGCACAGCCGGCCCGACGGCGTCCGCTACGAGACCGTCCAGACGCTCCCCTTCGGCAGGACGGTCCACCTCCCCGACCCGGTCGGCATCTCCCTGGACACCGAGCCGCTCAAGAACCGGGTCCGCTGACCCCGCCCCGTTTCACCGCCTCCAAGGCGTCCAGCGGGCCGCCGTTCAGCAGCGCTTCCGGCGCCGCCGTTCAGCTCTTCGGGCCGATCACCGCGAAGCGGGCGCCGTCGCGGTCCTGCAGCCGGGCCACCCGGCCGTACGGGGAGTCGAAGGCCGGCCCGACCGCTGAGCCGCCCAGTTCCGCGGCCCGCGCCAGCGCCCGGTCGGTGTCCTGGACGGCGAAGGAGACCTCCCAGTGCGGCGGCATGCCCGCCGGGCCGCCCGCCTGTTCCTTGGCCAGCGCCGCGACGCTGTGCCCCTCGGCGCGCAGCACCACCCGGTCGTGCTCCCACCGCACCTCGAAGCGCTCCGGGTCGCGGCCGTCCCAGCGGAACACCTCGCCGTAGAACAGCGCCGCCGCGAACGGGTCCGGGGTGCGCAGTTCGATCCAGACCGGTGCGCCCGGCAGCTCCAGCCGCCGGGCGCGGCCCAGCGGGCCCTCCCAGATGCCGAACACGGCCCCGGCCGGGTCGGCCGCGAAGGCCACCCGCCCGGCGTCGAAGGCCAGCGGCCCGACGGCCAGGGTCGCGCCGCGTTCGCGCACCGCGTCGGCGGCCGCGTCGGCGCTCTCCGTCCCGAAGTAGCTGGTCCAGGCGAGCGGTACGGCGCCGAACCCGGCGACGCCGAGGCCGGCCACCGCCTCGCCGCCGGTCACCGCGTGGACGTACGGGCCGAAGCGCTCCCCTCCGGGCTCGAACTGCCAGCCGAGCAGGGGCCCGTAGAACTCCTTGGCGTCCTCCAGGTCCCGGGCCATCAGGCTCACCCAGCACGGAACGGCCGCCACGCAACGCACCTTGGCGGTCGTCTCACCGCTGTTCATCGCGAACCTCCTCGCCCACCCGGCGGCCGGGCCCCTCCCGACTCCCACGGCCCACCGGCCGCCCGGGACCTCCACAGCCTAGGCCGACGGGCGTACCGCCCGGGCGGAGGCATGGCCGGGGTCGCCGTGCCCAGTTCCCGCCGCGGCCCGGGGTGGGGCTGCCGCCCCGCGGTCGTCGGGGATCAGGGTTCCTCCGCCCGCTCGGCCCGCAGCCGCTCGCCCAGCTCCGCCCGGGCCGCGGCGGGCAGGGCCTTGCGGGCGGCCGGGAAGAGCTGCTCCTCCTCGCCGGTCAGGTGGCGCCGGAGGGCGTCCGCCAGGCCGCGCAGCAGAGTGTCGAAGGCCGGGTCGGCCGGGCCCACGACCTGGAGGTCGGCGAGGTACTGCCCGATCGCGAGGTGCTCGTGGATGCTGCTGAACACCAGCGCGCCGCCGTCCGGCACGTCGTGCTGGACGACCGGAAAGAGGTGCTCCTCCTCGGCGGCGCAGTGGGTGAACAGCAGGTCGGTCAGCCGCGCCAGCAGCTCGCCGCGTTCGGCGGAGCCGGCCGGGGCGGCCTCGACCCGGTCGAGCAGCTCGGTGGCGGCCTGGTGGTCGGCGGTGAACTCGCCGAGGATGTCCGGCCTGCGGCTCATAGCGCGCCCGCCTCTCGTACGGGATTCCTCGTACCCCCGTACCCTCCAGTATCCGGCGCGCCTCCGAGAACCCGGCTCACCCCGTGTCCCGCCGGCCGGTGAGGGCCAGCAGCCGGGTCTGCGGGCCGGCGTCCTCGGGGACGGGCAGCGGCGGGTCGAACAGTCCGCTGCCGGAGAGGTCCCCGTAGCCGCCGACCTCGCCGAGCGCGAAGTCCACCAGCTCCGCCGGGAGCCGGGTACGGGCGCCGATGCCCTCGGCGAGGTCCCAGGCGTGCACCACCAGGTCGGCGGTGAGCTGGTCGAGGTAGTACTGCCCCGAGACGTCCCCGAAGGACAGGTGGACGGTGAGCTCGGTGGCGCCGGGGACCTCCCAGGCCTGGCGGGCGGCCTCGGCGGCGGCCGTCCAGGCCGCGACCGGGTCCGCGCCGAGGACGTCGCCGTCGAAGCGGTCGCCGACTTCGCCGACGGTGGCGCCCATCAGCAGTTCGGGCACCCAGAGCTGCTCGCCGGTGAGGTGGTTGACCAGGTCGCGCACCGACCAGTCGGAGCAGGGCGTGGGGGAGTCCCACTGATCGGGGGCGACCAGCCGGACCCGCTCGTCGAAGGCGGCCAGCGCCTCGGGGTAGGGCGTGCCGGACTGTGCGGCCCGCCGGTGTTGCCTGCGTTGAGCCATGTCTCCACCCTGCCCCGGCTCCGGTAGGGGCCGCACCTTGCGCGACCCGCAAGTTGTTCAAATTCGAACTTCAGGGTACGGTCGACGAGGCCGGTTCAAATTTGAACAATCCGCGCCGGGGTCGCCGCATCCCCGCCCGGCCGCCTCGTCACACCCCGCATCACACCCCGACGACCGACTTCCGACCGATGGAGACGACCATGCCGAGCAGCAGCCCGAGCACGACCGCCGCCACCACCCCCACCGTCCGATCCGCCCGCGAGGGCTCCGGGCCGGCGGCCACCTCCCCGCACGCCTACGACGCGGGACTCCTGCTCCTGCGCCTGGTCCTCGGCCTCACCATGGCCGCGCACGGGAGCCAGAAGCTGTTCGGCTGGTTCGGCGGGGGCGGCATCGACGGCACCGGTCAGTTCTTCACCATGAGCGGCTACCCGGCGGGCCACGCGATGGCCGTGGTCGCCGGACTCACCGAGGTCCTGGGCGGCCTCGGCCTCGCCGTCGGCCTGTTGACCCCGCTGGCGGGCGCCGCCGTCGTCGGCACGATGGTCAACGCGATCGCCGTCACCTGGGGCGGCGGCTTCTTCGCGCCGAAGGGCAGTGAGTACGAGCTGCTGCTGACCGCGGGTGCCGCGGCCCTCGCGCTGACCGGTCCGGGCCGCTACGCGGTGGACCGCTTCCTGCCGGTGCTGAAGCCGCACCGCCTGGCGTACGGCGTGGTCGCCGTGCTGGTCGGCCTGGCCACCGCCGGGGCGATCCTGCTGCTCCGCAAGTAGGCCCCGCTGGTGAGGAGGTCGTGGTGGCGCACCGTCACCACGACCTCCTGGCGTTGCCCGAATCGCGCCGCATCCGGAGGCTTCCCAGCGGCATGTGATGTGTGCCATGGTACATGTCACACTCCCCACCGTTTCCACGACGGCACCGCCCCCACGGCGCCGTCGCCAACGGTCCTCGCCCCCCACCGGCCGCGCGCCAAGCCGCGGCCGACGACGGCCCGGAGGCCTCCACGTGAGTCCCGCACGTCTGCTGCGACTCCCGCAGCTGGCACGATTGTTGACGCTGGCCCTGACGCTCGTCCTGGCGTTCGGAATGTTCGCCCCGGGCGCCCACGCGTCCCCCGCCACCGCGTCCCCCGCCCCCGCCCACCGGGGCGCCGCCCCCACCCCCACCGGCCCGGCCCCCCAGCCCGCCGTCGGGGCTCCCGAACGCGCGGATGGAGAGCGGCAGTTCGCCTCCGCCGACCAGCGCGCACCGCTCCCGGTGGACACCCGCCCGGCCGAGGCCCGTCCGGCGGCGAAGGCGCCCCGTCTGGGCGCCCAACCGTCCTGCACCACAAGCGACTTCACCAGCCGGACCGGCAGCGCCCTGGTCCAGCAGATCACCTCCGTCGACACCGGCTGCATCAACCAGCTGTTCCAGCTCACCGGCACCGACGCCGCCGGGGCGTTCCGCGAGGCGCAGATGACCACCGTGGCGAACGCGCTGCGCGACGCCTCCGCCGCCTACCCGGGTGACGACAGCACCGCCGTCGAGCAGTTGGTGCTCTACCTGCGCGCCGGCTACTTCGTGCAGTGGTACCACCCGGCCGATGTCGGCACCTACGGCACCGTCCTGCAGGCCGCGATCCGCGCCGCGCTGGACGCGTTCTTCGCGAGCACCCACTCACGCGACGTCAGCGCGGCCAATGCGGCGACCCTCGGCGAGGCCGTCACACTGATCGACAGCGCCCAGGAGAACGCCCGCTACCTGTGGGTGGTCAAGCGGCTGCTCGGCGACTACACCAGCGCCACCTGGAACCAGACCGGCATGGCCACCGCGGCGAACCAGATGTTCACCGTGCTGTTCCGCGGCCACCAACTGCCCGGCTTCGAGCCGGCCGTCGAGGCCGACCCGAGCGTGCTGGACGCACTGTCCGCCTTCGTGACCCGCAACGAGGACCAACTCGGCGGCGGCTACGGCGTGCTGGAGTACAACGCGACCAGGGAACTGGCCCGCTTCCTGCAGTACCCCGGTCTCCAGGCCAAGGTCCGTCCGCTGACCAAGGCGCTGGCCGCGGCCTCCGCGCCGAGCGGCCGGATGGTCTACCAGTGGGCCGCGGTCTCCGAGGCGGTCGGCTACTACGACGCCGACAACTGCTCCTACTACGGCACCTGCAACGGTGCCGACCAGCTCAAGTCCGGCGTGCTCAAGGTGAACCACACCTGCAGCCCGAGCATCAAGCTGCTCGCCCAGGCGCTGGACGCCACCCAGGTCGCCACCACCTGCACCAGCCTCACCGGCCAGGACGCCTACGTCCACTCGGTGGTCCGCGACAACGGCCCGGTCAAGGACGACCACAACGGCACCATCGAGGTCGTGGTCTTCCACTCCTCCTTCGACTACCAGGTGCTCGCCGCCGCCATCTACGGCATCGACACCGGCAACGGCGGCATGTACGTGGAGGGCGACCCCGCCGCCGTCGGCAACCAGCCGCGCTTCCTCTGCTACGAGGCCGAGTGGGTCCGTCCGGACTTCCAGATCTGGAACCTCAACCACGAGTACACCCACTACCTCGACGGCCGCTTCGACATGTACGGCGACTTCGACGCCGCCATGACCACCCCGACCGTCTGGTGGGTCGAGGGCTTCGCCGAGTTCGTCTCCTACTCGTACCGCAAGGTCGTCAACGACGGCGCCATCACGGCCGCCGCCCAGCACACCTACAAGCTGAGCGACCTCTTCGACACCGTCTACGGCGACCAGGACCGGGTCTACCGCTGGGGCTACCTCGCCGTCCGCTACATGCTGGAGCAGCACCGCTCCGACGTGGACGCCCTGCTCGCCCACTACCGGGTGGGGGACTGGAACGGCGCCCGCACCCTGCTCAAGACCACCATCGGCACCCGTTACGACGCCGACTTCGACCGCTGGCTGACCACCTGCGCCAACGGTGCCTGCGCGACCACCCCGACCTTCCCGCAGGTACCCGAGTGCACCGCGGCCGACACCCGCGAACTCGGCGCGGGCTGCGGCCGCAGCAACGTCGCGGCGACCACCGGCAACTACGCCCACTTCTACCTCCAGGTGCCGGCCGGCACCCAGCAGGTGAAGATCACCGTCAGCGGAGGGACGGGCAACGCCGACCTCTACTACAACCCGCGCGGCTGGGCGTACACCAACGCCTACGCGACGCGCTCGGCGGGCCCGGACAACTCCGAGACGCTGACCGTCACCAACCCGCCGGCCGGGTACGTCTACTTCAGCCTCTACGCCCAGCAGGGCTTCAGCGGGGTGAGCGTGGCGAGCCAGTTCTGATCGGCCGGTGAGCCGCCCCGGGGTGATCGACCGCCCCGGGGCGGCTCCGTGCGCGTCACTCGCCGATCCGCACCAGCGCCAGGGTGATGTTGTCCGGGCCGCCGGCCTCGATCGCGGCCTTCCACAGCTCGAACGCCGCCCGGCCGTCGGCCCGTTCCGACGCCTCCTCCGGCCGGGCGAGCAGTCCGGCCAGTTCCTCCTCGGGCACCGGGTCGGTCAGCCCGTCGCTGCACACCAGGAAGCGGTCACCGGCGGCCAGCGGAGCCTCCCGGACGTGCGGTTCGACGAAGGTGAGGCCGAGCGAGCCGCCGAGGGTCTGGGTGACCATCGACGTGGTGCGCTGACCGGGCGGCAGCGGCGGGCTGTCGTCCACACTGACCCGGCGCAGCCCGTCGCCGGTGACGCGGTAGACCCGGCTGTCGCCGACGTTGAAGACCACCGCCCGCTCGGGCAGCAGCACCAGCCCGGCCACCGTGGTGCCCATCGCGGCGAGCTCGGGCTCCTCGGCCGCGGCCGCGAACACCGCCCGGTTGCACTCCTGCAGTTCCTCCCGGACGGCCTCCTCGCCGTCCAGCCCGACCCCGGCGGCGGCGAGCCGGCGGGCGACCAGCGCGCTGGCCACCTCGCCGCCCGGATGCCCGCCCAGGCCGTCGGCCACCGCCACCACGCAGGGCAGGCCGAGCGGGAAGAGCAGGGTCTGCGGGTTGGTCGTGACGGTGGCGCAGAGCGTCCACGGCCCGACCGTCAGGCTGTCCTCGTTGTGCTCCCGCACCAGGCCCTCGTGGCTCAGTGCGCTCACCGCGATGTACGGCGCCATCGGTCCGCCGCCCTTCCGGAGCCCTTCTCCCATTGTGGCCGCCCGGACCGCCGTTGTCGGAGGGAGCGGCGGCCCCGGGAATAACGCCGCGCCGGGGGCTGCTAGGGTGGTTGAAAGTTGAACGACCTGGAAACGACCCGGCCCCTCCTGGAGTGTGGTGAGCACCATGCAGTTCGGAATCTTCACCGTCGGCGACGTCACCCCCGACCCGACCACCGGCCGCACCCCGAGCGAGCACGAGCGGATCAAGGCGATGGTGGCCATCGCGCGCAAGGCGGAGGAGGTCGGCCTCGACGTCTTCGCGACCGGCGAGCACCACAACCCGCCGTTCGTCCCGTCCTCGCCGACGACCATGCTCGGCCACATCGCCGCGCAGACCGACCGCATCATCCTCTCCACCTCGACCACGCTGATCACCACCAACGACCCGGTGAAGATCGCCGAGGACTTCGCGATGCTCCAGCACCTCGCCGAGGGCCGGGTCGACGTGATGATGGGCCGCGGCAACACCGGACCGGTCTACCCCTGGTTCGGCAAGGACATCCGCCAGGGCATCCCGCTCGCCGTCGAGAACTACGCGCTGCTGCACCAGCTCTGGCGCGAGGAAGTGGTGGACTGGCAGGGCCGCTTCCGCACGCCCCTGCAGGGCTTCACCTCCACCCCGCGCCCGCTGGACGACGTCCCGCCGTTCGTCTGGCACGGCTCCATCCGCAGCCCCGAGATCGCCGAGCAGGCCGCCTACTGCGGCGACGGCTTCTTCGCGAACAACATCTTCTGGCCCAAGGAGCACTTCCAGAAGCTGATCGACCTCTACCGGGAGCGCTACGCCCACTACGGCCACGGCACGCCCGAGCAGGCGGTCGTCGGCCTCGGCGGCCAGGTGTTCATGCGGAGGAATTCCCAGGACGCGGTGCGCGAGTTCCGCCCGTACTTCGACAACGCGCCGGTCTACGGGCACGGGCCCTCGCTGGAGGAGTTCACCGAGCAGACCCCGCTGACGGTGGGCAGCCCCGAGGAGGTCGTCGAGAAGACGCTGACCTTCCGCGAGACCTTCGGGGACTACCAGCGCCAGCTGTTCCTGATGGACCACGCCGGCCTGCCGCTGAAGACCGTGCTGGAGCAGCTGGACCTGCTCGGCGAGGAGGTCGTGCCGGTGCTGCGCGAGGAGTTCGCCAAGAGCCGCCCGGCCGGGGTGCCGGACGGGCCGACCCACGCCGCGCGGGTCGCGGCCCGCGCCGAGAGTGCCCTGGAGGTGGCCAAGTGAGCGCGTTCAAGCTGGCGGTGGTGAGCGCCGGGCTGAGCAAGCCGTCCTCGACGCGCCTGCTGGCGGACCGGCTCACCGAGGCGACCGTGCGCCGGCTCGCCCTGGAGGACCGGCCGGTGGAGGTCACCGTGGTCGAACTGCGGGACCTCGCCGTGGACATCGCCAACAACTTCGTCACCGGCTTCCCGGCCCCCGCCCTGCGCGAGGCGATCGGCGCGGTGACGGACGCGGACGCGCTGATCGCGGTGACGCCGATCTTCACCGCCTCCTACAGCGGGCTGTTCAAGTCCTTCTTCGACGTGGTCGACCACGACGCGCTGACCGGCAAGCCGGTGCTGATCGCCGCCACCGGCGGTACGTCCCGGCACTCGCTCGCCCTGGAGCACGCCGTCCGGCCGCTGTTCAGCTACCTGCGCGCGGTGGTGCTGCCCACGGCCGTGTACGCGGCCACCGACGACTGGGGCACGGCGGGCGACGCGCTCACCGACGGCCTGCCGGGCCGGATCGACCGCGCGGCGGGCGAGTTGGCGGCCCTGCTGGCCGCCCGTGGCCCGGCGGCGAAGCCGTCCCTGCCCGACCAGGTGGTGCCGTTCGCCGAGCAACTGGCGGCGCTGCGGGTCTGAGGCCCGACGACCGGGGGCGGGTGCGCAGTAGCGGCACCCGCCCCTTCCGCTCGCCCGCGCTCCGTCCGACGGGGCCGTTCGGCCGCACGTCGGCCGTGCCGAAGCGTCCGCCGTGCGATGTCATCGCCGGCGTGATCAGATGTGTCCTGATCCGTCACGCTCCGCACCCGCCCGTGCGGGGCCCCGTCGTCAGCCCGGCGTGTGAGAAGGAGCGCAGCCATGCAGCCCGAACCGCAAGCCGTGCTCTCCCCGCTGACCGGCGCAGCCGTCTTCCTCGTCCTCACCGTCGGCGCGGGCGGCGAGAACGCCGTCCGCGAGCTGCTGCCCGAGCTCGCCGGGCTGCGCCGGTCCGTCGGCTTCCGCGCCCCCGACGCCGGCCTCACCTGCGTCACCGGCATCGGCTCCGACCTCTGGGACCGCCTCTTCGACGGCCCCCGACCGGCCGCCCTCCACCCCTTCCAGGAGGTCGTCGGCACCCGCCACCGCGCCCCGGCGACCCCGGGCGACCTGCTGCTGCACCTGCGGGCCGAGCGGATGGACCTCTGCTTCGAGCTGGCGAGCCAGCTGACCAACCGCCTCGCCGGGGCGGCCACCGTGGTCGACTCGGTCCAGGGCTTCCGGTACTTCGACGACCGCGACCTGCTCGGCTTCGTGGACGGCACCGAGAACCCCGAGGGCCGGGCCGCCGAGGCCGCCGCCGTGGTCGGGGACGAGGACCCGGAGTTCGCCGGCGGCAGCTACGTCATCGTCCAGAAGTACCTGCACGACCTGGACAAGTGGAACGCGCTGAGCGTCGAGGAGCAGGAGGGGGCGGTCGGCCGCACCAAGCTCACCGACATCGAGCTGGACGACGACGTCAAACCCGCCGACTCGCACGTCGCGCTCACCGTGATCACCGGCCCGGACGGCGAGGAGCGGAAGATCGTCCGCTTCAACATGGCCTTCGGATCCTTCCAGGGTGGGAGCGAGTTCGGCACCTACTTCATCGGCTACGCGCGCGACCCCGCGGTGACGGAGGAGATGCTGCGCAACATGTTCATCGGCGACCCGCCGGGCACCACCGACCGGTTACTGGACTTCTCCACCGCCGTCACCGGCTCGCTGTTCTTCGTCCCGACCGCCGACTTCCTGGACTCCCCGCCGCCCGCGCTCACCGCCGCGCCGACCGTCGTGGACGTGCCGGCCGCCGCGCCCGCCGTCGCTCCAGTCGTCGGGGTCGCGGGCACCGCCGCCGCCGCGCCCGCGGACGGCTCGCTCGGCATCGGCAGCCTCAAGCCGACCCCCTGAACAGGACCCCGCGCATGAACAACCTCCACCGGGACCTCGCCCCGATCTCCGCCGCCGCGTGGGAGGAGATCGAGGAGGAAGCCCGTCAGACCTTCAAGCTGCACATCGCCGGCCGCCGGGTGGTCGACCTGAACGGCCCCGGGGGCGCCACCCTCGCCGCCGTCGGCACCGGCCACCTGACCGGCATCGAACCGCCCCTCGACGGCGTCCGGGCGCACGCCCGCAGCAGCCTTCCGGTGGTGGAACTGCGGGTCCCCTTCACCGTCACCCGCGCGGCCGTGGACGACGTCGAACGCGGCTCCGAGGACTCCGACTGGCAGCCCGTGAAGGACGCGGCTCGCACCCTGGCCCTGGCCGAGGACCGCGCCGTCTTCGAGGGCTACGGCGCCGCCGCCATCGAGGGCATCCGGGCCGGCTCCAGCAACCCTCCGGTCCAGCTCCCCGACGACATCCGCGAGTACCCCGAGGCGGTCAGCCGCGCCCTCACCGCCCTGCGCCTGGCCGGCGTCGGCGGGCCGTACTCGCTCCTGCTCGGAGCCGCCGCCTTCACGGCGGTCAACGAGACCAGCGACCACGGTTACCCCGTGCACAACCACCTCGCCAGGCTGCTGGACGGCGACATCATCTGGGCCCCCGCGATCGAGGGCGCCTTCCTGCTCTCCACCCGGGGCGGCGACTTCGAGCTCCACCTCGGCCAGGACGTATCCGTCGGCTACCTCTCCCACGACGCCGACTCCGTCGAGCTCTACCTCCAGGAGTCCCTGACCTTCCGGGTCCACACGGGAGAGGCCGCCGTCGCCCTCGGCGGACCGGCGCCGGCACCGACGGACGCCCCGCGCGCCCCTGGACACCGGGAAGGGTACTGAGTGCCTTTACCAGGGGTACTGAGTGCCGTAAGCTCTCGGTGGAGCCTCTGAACGCCAGTCGAAGAGAGCCGACACGGCATGCCGGTCCAGGCAGCGCTTGCGGCGCGCGGGTCGCGGCCGGGCCGGACTTGGCACTCAGTACCCTCGGCAACACCTGAGGCCATGGATCCAGTGCATCCGTGCACCCGTGACAGGAGAGACCGCTGATGAGCTTGAGGATCGTCGTCTGTGTGAAGTACGTGCCGGACGCGACGGGTGACCGTCGTTTCGCGGACGACCACACCACCGACCGGGAGGGCGTGGACGGCCTCCTGTCGGA